>NZ_JAXOFN010000016.1:0-153392 GCF_034420155.1 Massilia luteola | reverse complement strand
GCGCCGAAATCGCCCTTGAGCGTCTTGGTGCTATGGCCGTTACGGGTGTTGGCGGTGCTGTTGGTCACCTCGCCGCTTTTGTCGTGGCCCAGGTGATCGGTCATCTCGACTTCCAGCGCGCGCTCGACCAGCATCTTGGTGAGCTGCTTGAGCAGGCCATTTTCGCCAATCAGGTCCTCCGGCTTCTGATAGTTCGCCAGCAGGCTGTCGGCCAGTTTGAGCAGTTCCGGATCGGGCTTGGCACGCTTGTTACGCTTTACAACGGTCATTGTTTCTCCTAGTGGCGGCAGTGTCCTGCCAAATGACCGTTTACACAATATTATTTACACCCTCGGCAAACCAAATTACTCTGCTTCCCGGCCCGTCGATCAACAAAGGGCCGGGTCTACATTTATGGTGTGCAAGCAGATATCCACATGCTGACCGTTATTCGACCGGATCGCCTCCGGCCGTAACACATTCTGACCATACGTTAGCTTTATCCAATATCTTGTGTGCTGGTTCTGCCCCAGAGATAAACGTATCCCACCCCTTGCCGCTGGCAGCATTCAAATCTTGCTTTGCCCAGTACATCTTGGCACCGACGTAACCGCCCAGCCTGTTTTTGGCGTTCAGCTTGCCGCAAAGGAGTCGTGCGTTCAGGGTCTTGTTGTACACGTAGACCGACTGCGTAAACTGCGCTGAGCTTGGGTCATTAAGGCGATCTAACAGCCGCCGCTTTGCTTCAGCGATAAACGCTCCTTTCTCGTCCGGTTGCTGCGGCTGGGTGTTTTGCTGTCCCTGCACACTGCTATCGTTTCGGTCTGCCATACATGCGGCACGGACGGACGCATCCGCAATCTGTTCACAACTGAATTTCTGGGCAGTGGCCGCACTAGTGAACCCAGTCAACAGTACCGCCATCCCCAACCCTACTACTTTTTTCATCGCACTTTCTCCGAAGTCGTCAACATTGACTGTAGACAATTTTATCAGAGTTGTAAGAAATTGACACTCAAACAGGGTCGATACAAACAGGCCAGATTCATAGCATGTCGGCATGCGGACCGACTACGAAATCGAACTGTGCAAGCTGTTTGGCAAGAACCTTGTCCGGGTGCGGCGGGATCGTCTCTGGTCGCAGGAGCGGCTCGCACTAGAGAGCGGGTTAGCAAGGAGCTATGTCGGGGACGTAGAGCGAGGTCTGCGTAACATCTCATTGGTCAACATCTGCCGATTCGCTGATGCTCTCGGAGTGGATGTGTCCGAGTTGACAGCGTTCAGGCAGGTTTCTGACCTTCAGGGCGCTAACTCCGAGCACTCGGATAAAGAGACATAAAGCTGGGCATGCAGCCATAGATTCGTTTCGACACAAGCCACAATGGCCTTGCTGGTTCCACAAGCAACCGTCGCTGCCGCTCTACTGCTGTTGTGCATATGACGCGTCATGAGGTAATGTTGATGTTCAACTACTTTATGGTCGTACGCTGTGAGCCTGAAGAAAATCTGGACCCCGACAGTAGCAAAGGTATTTGCGCACTGTTTCATCTCTGCGATATTGATAGCCCCAATTGCTGTTTACATCAGCAAATTTGGTTTTCACATTACAAGCGACCATGCTCGATGGGGAGAGATGGGTTCGGCGATGTCCGGACTTTATGGTCCTATACTTGCGTGGCTTGCATTCGGCGTCGTAATGGTTCAGGCACGCATGCAAGCCGAGTCCAACAAACACGCTTACGATCAAGCGTATGTGCAAAACGCGAGGGAAGACGTAGGCTTCTACGTAACGCGCCTTGAAGAGATTTTGGACAAACCAACATCTAACGGAAGTACACCGCGTGACATCTTGATATCGTCGTTCGCGTTCGCATCGATTGAACAGCTTTCCGGTGATGACCTGAAACCGCTATGTCGGGCGATGAATCTGGAAATCCCACAATTGCAATCCCTGTGGACGGCTGTTTATTCTATTTACGAGGGCTTGCGATGCAACGACGAGCAGCCGTATGTATTGCAATTTACGTCGGCCAAACAAAAAGCGATTGTGCTGCTATCGTTTCCCGTATGTGTGGCCCTTGACCATTACGTTTATTGTATTTCGGATGGGCGCTTGCAGTATAACTACAATTTCAGTCGCATCTTGCCGCAACCATCGCCTTGATGTCACGTCAGGGATATGACAAGGTTGCGCCCTTATCGATGGCCCTGTCCCAGTCGCGAACGCTCATCCGTGACTTGGCTGGGTGCGTATCGACGTACCTGTGGAACTCGTAGACGTGCTGGAGTTCGTAGGCCACTTGTCCCGGTGTACGTACAACACCGTGTTCAAGGAGATACCGGCGAACCTCATCGACATCAAGCCCTTGGTCTACGCACCGTTCGTAGAGCATACCCACGAACTTTTGCGCAGTGGTCAGCGTCATTTCGATTCCTTCGCGATGCGTTGTAGTTCCTTCACCACTGTGGCGTTGAGGGCTGGCGCTGTTGGCTTCGTCGCTACGGCCTTCTTGGCTGGAGCCGGTACGTTGTCCGGTGCCCACCATGCACGGGCTGCTTGTGCTGTCGGCGCCTTCTTGATCGGCTGGGAGGCCGATGGAGTTTGCTTCTGGTGCTTCTGTAGTTCGCGCTTCATGTTGTTCACTTTCGTTAGGTTGTAGGGCTGCTGGAGAAGCAGCAGGGGAATCGGGAAGCTTCCGTTTCTTGGCGGACCGTTTCACAGCGTTGGCGGCGAATTCAGAATTGAAGTAGGTCTCACGAGCTTCCACGCCGTCCTTGCTTCGGTTCTTGTACAGGTAGCTGATACGCTGTAGGCAATCGTCCAGCTTGGGGCCAGGAGTCGGACGAGCGAAGAATTGCTTCTGCCCGTCAACGGAATGAATCGGGCTCTGTGGCTGGGCCACGTGGATCGGGTTCATGCCGCGTTTCTTCGCGAACTTGTCCAGCCATTTACCCTCTCGCACATCAAGTACCGTCCACGGGAACTGTTTATCAGTTTCGATCAACAGGTACAGGTGAGCGTGGTAGCCCTTCTGTGCGTCGTTTTCGTAGCATCCGAAGTATTCCAGTTCGTTACCGTAGTAGCGGATAGCGCCAGCGATAGCCTTGATGGCTGATTGGTACTCTCTGATCGTCTGGTAGCCTGTCAGGACGAATTGGACGAGGATTGGACGCTTCATTCCATGGTTGCGTAGTCGATCCTCGACTTTCTTCAATGCTCGTCGGCTATGTAGTCCGCCATTGGCATTGAGGATTGCGTTAGTTTGTTTCTGTTTCATCACAATGTCTTTCAATTGTTTATTTGCCTCCCTCCCAATCAATGGGAAGGGGGGGCTATGTCTTTGTGAATGTCTTGATGTATGCGTAAGGGTGTTCATTGAATATCTCTGACTTCGTCTAGTGGTACATTCAATGTATTACTCCTTACTTACCTGACCATAGGGGCGTAGTAGCCGATTATTTCAAATAACCGCTTTAAAATCAAAGGGTTACGGCAATTTGAAATTTCGGCTAATACGTCGTTTTTAAGCTTGACGTTTATCGGCTTGGCGATATCCTGCTGCACTCGTGATAAGCTGTTCAATCACGTTGGAACCGCTGATGCCCTGTGCACGAGCTAGGTCCGCAAGGAGTTCCCACACGAACGGGCGAAGATGGACATTTCGATATTGCAGGGTGCCGCCCTCTGGCGTTACCCATTCATAACGGCTTGTACCCGGCACGTGTTTATGTGTCGATTTCCTGTTTTGAATAATCATTGTCATTTCCTTAATTTGCGAATCGTAGGGACGAGCGAATCCCGCACCGTGATAGCGGCGTAAGATTGATCGACCTACGGCTCAGATTGTTATTTCAATGCCAGAGTTGGCAGATGCGCGTCCCAGACCGGACGGCGTGGGATGGGTGTTACTGAAGCTTCGCGATTTCGGCGGCTGTGGCACGTTCCAGTTCGCGGATTGCCTTCGCCTGATCGGCCTTGATTGCCGCAATCCTCTGTTCCAGTGCGTCACGTGCGGCCTGTTCTGCCAGTCGCTTTGCCTCTTCCTTTACCGCCCGGTCGAACGCTGCCTGTTCCTGTTGCTGGGCTAGTTCGTTAGAGCCGTTCGCACGCTCGATAGCGGCGGTGGACGGGTTCCCGAGGATGAGATTGACGATTGCGTTACCGTTATGTCCCAGTTCAATTCCTAGATCGGGCTGAATCACATAGCCGTTTCGCAGGTGGACGGCCAGTTCGTCCCAGATCGGGAAGGCTGGGCCGATGAGCTGAATTGATACGGGCTTCTTCGGTGTTGCGTTTGTCATAAGTGTTCCTTTCACTGAGTTGACGATTTGATGCCACGATGGCGAATGTATTGACTGACACGTTCTCTGTTCCACGTTAACCCGGATGCTGTCGTGATGCCGAGCCCGTTAAGGTGCTCAGCAATGCGACGCAGGGTGCTCATCGGCCTTAAGGCCCGGACGATGTCATCGACGTGGATGTAGAAGTCCGGGCTGCGTAGCGGTTTCCCGAACGCCGGGGGTGTTGCTTGATTAGGCATAGGTATAGCGCTCCTTCCTGTTGAGGATTTCAAAACTTGTGTATGGGATTGGTCCGAAGGTGGACCGGGGAACGATGTGGTCTGTTGCTGTTGAACACAGGTCACATATACCCTACAGTGTACACTACGCACAACACTTTGTCAACTTTTGCGCACAAACCCCTTGACATCTCGATAAATTTTGATTTACTAGCTCCAAGGTGTTGCCCGTCAACTTCCCGCATCGTAGCACTCGGCATTCCCAGATAGAAGGTGACGCAGCGTCCCTCTTTCTTTCTATCAACACTACCCCGGCAAATCATCATCGCCTACCGGGGGAAGTTTCGGTCTGCCAAAACAGCAACTTCCCATCCACCGATGCCGGTACTTTCGCGTCACTTGCCCTATGAGGCCGGGTCAAAAACCCTATCGCCAACGTGGTAATTCTCTCGTGCTGTCAGAGGGCGTTTCGTCGCAACTCAGGCCGAGTTACTGCCTATTTTTTTACGCAATAAGAAGGGTTGACGAAAGTGTCCGGGCTAAGCATTTCAGCCCTTTCCGGAGAGGTCGAAATCGGGGCTGTCGGGGTAGCGTGGTCTGTCGGCATCTGTTGTTACTTGCTTCCGCGAGGCTTCCACCCCGATTGTCCAAGGCGAATAAGTTCATCGGTGGGCCAGCCCAGGTATTTGCCTCTTTTTACTGGGCGTATGGGGCCATCATCTTTACTGGCCCATAACCGCATTGTTTGCTCGGCCACGTTGAGGTAGCGAGCGGCGTCTTTCGTGGTTTGGAGTGGACCGGGTTGCAACAACGGGCGTTCAAAAGTTGTTGTAGGCGTAGCAACCACTTTCTCTGGTTCAGGTGTTAGCATCGGTTCCGTCTTGACGAAAACGTCAGCCAGCCAAGGAATTGTGATGCCGGTCAGCGTGCAAAGCTCGTTTGCAGCTATTACGGTTTGACGCTCGGCCTGCTGACGCTGGAACGGTGTGAACTCGATGTTGTCATCTAGTCTCATTGTCAAGATCAGAGCCGTTTGCAACAAGTGGGCTGCAACCTGCTCGATTGCTGAAGCCGTGGGACGGACAAGCGCAGCTATGCCGTATAACGTGCGCTGGTACTGTTCATGGGGCTGGCTGTCAGGGACGCTCCGGGCACGTGGAAGGTGCTGAATGGCAAAATCCCGTAGTGCGATCAGTTTGATTTGTTCCACTCGATTCCCGCTTCAGTCAACATCCAAGCCTCGATTTTAACGTGCCACTCTCGGAGGAAGTCGATTGAACGCCGTTTGTAGAACTTCTCCGCGACTGCGCTAGGTTTGTGGCCTACGATCTGAGCCACAAGGCCAGATGGCGGGTTCAGCCAGTCGGCTAGAGTGATGAAGCTGCGGCGAAGGCCGTGGATTGAGACATGTGCGAGTCCTGCGGTGCGGAGCGCTCTTTGATGCGCCTTTGTCGGGGCAACGATACGTCCTGATGCAGAGGTCTTGCTGCTGAAAACCCATTCGTTTTCGCGTGGCAGGGCCGACAAGAGAGTGGACAGGTACGGCGTGAGCGGGATCGTACGTGTACCTTCGACCTTGTCGTGTATTTCCATTTTGTTCCTCTGGAAGTCCACGTCTGCCCAATGTAGGGCCGCAAGCTCGTTGCGACGAGCGCCTGTTAATAGCAGTCCTTGAAGGTAGGCGCTGAACACGGCGTTCTCCATCTGTCGAACGGCTGCAAACCACGGCTTGAGCTGGTCACGTTCAAGGCTGTCACCTTCCTTTGCATCGCTTCTTGGTATCGACTCCTGTACCTTTCGAGAGGTGAAGGCATCGGGCGGGATCAAATCACGATAGGCCGGGGTGTCCTTGGCCCAATTGGCAAGGGCTCGCAAAATCCTAAAGCTTTGCGCGGCGTTCGTAGCTCGTTTCTCTGACTCGGTATCAAGCCATTGGGCGATCGTGTCGCTAGTCAGGGAGGCGAGAGGGGCGCGTAGGAGCGAGGCTAACGGGCCTGCTACGGTCAAGCCTTTGCCGCGCTTCTTCGGCTCGCCGCCAGCGGAGGCTAGGTTGACGTGGTTGGCGTAGTGTCCGTCACTCCACTTGGGCTTGCGTGCAGCAAGATACACGGGCCAAACGTCGCCAAGAGTAACTGTATCTCGGGCTGCTGCTCGTTCCTGTGCTACTCGCTCCGCCTTTTCAGCGGCAACCTGTTTTTCCTTCACTTGGCGTGGGTCTATGCCTTTATCGACCATCACTTGCAGCTCGTTAGCGTAGGTGCGAGCATCGGCTAACCGCCACGAGGTGGTTTTGCCAATCTTCATCCGGAACGACTTCCCGTCCAAACGGGATTGGAACACGTACGTCCGCGAGGTCTTGGAAACGCAGAGCCCTAGGCCGTGGGAGCCAGTGTCCCATAAGAACTCTTGCACCTTGCCATCTGGACATTGATAGTCCTGAACACGGGTGACTGTAAAGTTGATGCTTGCCATGTTGATTGGTCCCTAGTAAGCGATAAGTAAGCAGATTCGACAAACGCGAGTCTACGTCAATCAACATTGCTTGACGAGGGATCATTCATAAACGACTGATTTATAACGATAATGCGATTTCGATCAACGCGTCACGACGCTGTAAAACGACTAGGCTGCAAGCCTTCTAAGCTGAGGGTCGCAGGTTCGATTCCTGCTGGGCAGGCCAATCATCCGTCGCCGCTTAGTTGTTCAGCAGCCCAGGCTCCCGTCCGATCTCGTTCAGCACTTGGGCGACCGGCCGCACGCTCATCCGCAAATTCAGCGCCACGTGCGCGATGCCGGCCTCGTAGAGCCGTTCCAGATAGCGCTTCAGTTCGCCGATGCCGGCGCGTATGCCCATCGGGAAGTAAGACAACGGTGCGTTGCGGTCGCCTTCGAGTATCACGCGCAGCGCCATCATCAGTGGCTTGCCGGCGCAGCCGCATTCTTGCTGGGCCGCTTCCCAGTCCCGGCTCAGCGTCGTCAACTGGTCGATCGAGCCGGCGTAGCTGAACCAGCCGTCGGCATGCGCGGCAATCCATTCAAGCGATTGCTGGGCGCGCCCCACGACCACTTGCGGCAGGCGCCGTTGCGCCGGCGGCGGCGCGATTTCGAACGGGGTCGCGCCGAAACTCCGGTGTGCCGCCGCCTCGCCGGACCACAGGCCGGGCAGGCGCTCGACCGTGGTGCGGAAGCGCTCGCCGCGACTCGCATACTCTGTACCGAATACGCCATATTCGAGCGGACGGTCGCCGGTCGCCACGCCGAGCACGAAACGGCCGTTCGACAGCACGTCGACGCTGGCGGCCCGCTTGGCGAGGTGCAGGTCGTGGTCGAGCGGGGTGACCACGGCCGCGGTGCCCAGGGTGATGCGGCGCGTCACGGCGGCCAGGTAGCCGAGATAGGTCCACGGATCGAACACCTGGCCCGGATCACCGTCGGTCGGATCGAAGGTCGGGACGTCGCGCAGCCAGGCGCCGCGGAAGCCGATTTCGTCGGCCAGGCGCACGTGGCTGGTGGTCTGCGCCAGGTTCGGCATCGAGACGCCCCTGCCGCTCCAGCGCGCCCAGTCGTTGTCGGCCGGGAGCAGCAGGCCGAGACTGGCCCGGCCCGGCAGGTGCAGGGCGTCGAGCGCGGGCTGATCGCCGAGATGCGGTGCATTAGACATGGGCGAGCTCCGGGCAAAACACAGGTGTCATAACAAATCCCAAAAAGTTATTTTATGTATCATTTGAAATGCGGGTTGCTTCATGCCCGACGTCTTCGGTAGCGCCACATTCACTTCATGGCATCGGCCTGCATGGTCAGCTTCAGCGCGATCTCGTCGCTCACGTTCGGAATGTTGAAGCCTAGGCCGAACTCCGACCGTTTCACGATACCGGTGGCGTCGAAGCCGATTGCCTGGCGCTTTGTCATCGGATTCTCGCCAGCCTTGTTCAGCCGCGCATGCAGCACGACCGGCCGGGTGATGCCATGCGCCGTCAGATTTCCGGTAATCGTGTATTTGCCGTTACCGGCCGCTTTTACGCGCGTGCTCTGAAAGGTGATGTTCGGGAACCTGGCGACGTCAAAGAACATCGGGCTCCTGAATTCGTTGTCGAGCTGCGGAACAAAGGTATTGATCTTGGCCACCGGCAGCGTGACGCGCACCGAGGATTTCGACGGATCGTCATTATCGAATACCAGGGTTCCCTGGTCGATATTGGCAACAATGATCGGATTGGAAAAGCCGAAATTGCTGCGACTGAGCAGGACGAACGTGTGGGTGGAATCCATCTCGTAAGTCACCGGCGCAGCCTGAACTGTGAATATTGGCGCGCACATCAGCGCGCCGATGAGGGTGCGGGTAAGCACGGCCACGGCAACTCCTGTCAAGACAATCAGCGTTCAATATTACCGTATGCGCGCGCCCGGCTATGTCCATGGCTTGAATAAATGTTATTCGCTCCTGACGCCTTCCGCGCGGCCCCATCCCTCCTAATACTATCGAAGTGCCACGGTTCGGGAAGACTGATCGACCTGGTGTACCAAGCGTCATCGGACCGCATTCTGCACTGCGTCAGTCTCAAGAGATGTTTCTGATATTCAATATAAAATTATCGAGACCATCCGCGGGCTGCAGCTTCCGACCAAGCGACGGCCAATGTCAGCGTAGACGACTGGGCCCAGTTGAACGCCACCGTGTTCGTAATGGTTTCGCAACATGACATGACGATTTCCATTTCGAAATCGGGGTACGGCGCATGACCTGACCGGCTATTCCGCCGATAAACCGCACCTGTCGCCAGCCAATCATATTCAATCGATTCACAATCCACTGAAGGCTACGCAAATCGAAAGCTTTGACATGAAAAGCCTGATTGAACTCATCAACGAAGTCGGTGAGCAGCACGTATCCGCGGAAATCAATATCGGTATGGAAAACCTGGGTATCCGGTTCGACGGATTCGAATAGTCGGCAGGTATCGATGGGCATGCCGGCGTCGAAACGCACCTTTTACATTGGGGAAGTCAGTATATGTGCGGAATTACCGGTTGGGTGGAGTTCGAATCGACCATGAGCACGAAAGTCGATGTGCTCAAAACGGCTATCCTGTTCGGAACCCGAGGCCATCCTGGCCCATCCCGCCACGCGCGCGTCTTTCCATGAACGGACTGCGCGAGATCTTCGACACGGTCAATACGCCGGGGCAGACGATATATGGCGGCATGTTCGAAGTCCGTCCCCGCCATATCGTGCGCTTCGGCAGGAAGGGCTTGCCGAAACGCGCCTATTGGTCGCTCCAGGCTGCGCCGCGCACCGCGTTGCCGGAGGGCGGCATCTGGTGCTCGACCTCAACCAGGCGCATAAGCCGCCCAGTGCCTTCACGCCTTATGCGAACTGCCCGATTGCACCGCCGGAAAACGCGTTGCCGGTGCGTGTGATCGTCGGCCAGAAACGCGATCGCGGGCATCGGATGGCGTGACGCCCCGTCGGTGCGGGGGCCCGTCTACGTCAACGACAAATGGTCGGCCAGATAGCCATAGACCGTCGACACCCGGGGTATTTGCCGCGACTCCACGTGCGTCAGCAACCAGAGCTGCGTTTCGCATTCGTCGATCGGATCCGACAATTGCACCAGGTCGTCGCGATGCTGGGCCAGGAACAACGGTATCAGCCCGATGCCGAGGCCGGACGCGATGGCTGTGGTGACGGACAAGATACTGTTGACCTTGTGCCGCGGCATGACCGACGGGTACTCCCGTCTGCGCCACACGACGGATGAATGGTCGGGCAGGGCATCGTCCGGCGCCACCCAGTTGCACAGCGCCAGATTGGAGGTGTCGACACCGGGCGTCTTGCCGGCCCTGGGCCCGAACAAGGCGAAGCGGATCTGGCCGAGATGCTTGCCGATGAGGTAATGCGGCGGCCGCCGCGTGACCCGCAGGGCGATGTCGGCGTCGCGCTTGGCGAGGCTGGTGAGATCGTTGCCGGTGGTGAGTTCGAATTGCAGCAGGGGCTGCGCCGTGGCCAGGTCCGCCAGCATGGGGAACACGAGGCCGTGCAAGACCGTGTCGGTGGTGGCCAGCCGGACCAATCCTGAAACCAGTCCGTCCTGGCTTTGCTGGACCGCCGTCCGCGCGGCTTCCATTTCCGTCTCGATACGTTCCGCATGCCGTGCCAGCTTCAGCGCCAGCTCGGTGGGGTGCGAGCCGTTGCGCGAGCGCGCGAACAACTGTTGTCCCAATCCCTTTTCCAGCCGCTGGATGGCCCTGAATACCGTCGAGCCGTCGATGCCCAGGCGCTTGCCGGCATCGCTCATGGTTCTCGCCCTGACCGTCGCCAGAACGATCTCCAAGTCGTTGGCGCTGACCTGAAAATGCGTTTCTGCAAGCATAGGTTGTGTTTCCGGCTATTTTCTTCGTCTCCGCTGCAATATACCTTGTGCTGGCTGGCATTAGCAAGGCGACATCAACCACTATGGATGACATTTATGAAAAGCGAGAATAGCAAGGTGAACAAGGCGGGACTGCCGCTAAGCGGCCTCCTGGCATTGGCAACATCGATCTTCATCACGATCCTCACCGAAACCCTGCCGTCGGCCTTGCTGCCGCAAATGGGCGCAAGCCTGGGCGTGTCCGAGCCGCTGGTCGGGCAGCTGGTGAGCATCTTCGCCATCGGCTCGATCGTCGCGGCGATTCCATTGACGGTGGCGACCCAGACATGGGGAAGAAAAGCGTTGCTGCTGATCGCCGTCGGCGGCTTTGCCGTCGTCAACACGGTGACGGCGCTCTCGACCAATTACGACGTGACCCTGGTCGCGCGGTTCTTTGCCGGCGTCTTCGCCGGGTTGCTGTGGTCGCTGGTGGTCGGCTACGCCGCGCGCATGGTGCCCCAGCACCAGCAAGGACGCGCCATTGCCATCGCGATGGTCGGTACGCCGCTGGCGCTGACCATCGGCAGTCCGACCGGCGCCTTCCTGGGCAAGGTCCTCGGCTGGCAATACACGTTCGGCATGATGAGTGTGCTGACCTTGCTGCTGGTGATCTGGATGGTCTTCACGCTCCCGCGCTTCCCGGGCCAGGCCGCCGGACGCCGGGTGCCGCTCACGCAAGTCATGGCCGTGCCGGGCGTCAAACCCGTGATGTTCGTTACGCTGTCCTATATTCTTGCGCATAACATCCTGTACACCTATATCGTGCCTTTCCTGTCCCCGCTCGGCATGGCGGACAAGATCGACATGGTGCTGTTCGTGTTCGGCATCGCCGCGCTCGTCGGCATCTGGATCATCGGCGCACTGATCGACCGCTGGCTGCGTGAGCTGGTGATCGCCAGCACGGTGTTGTTCGCCGCGGCGGCGTTGATGCTCGGCCTGTGGGCGGCGGCAAATCCCATGGTCGTGTACGGCTGCATCGCACTCTGGGGGCTGGCGTACGGCGGCACCGCGACACTGTTCCAGACGGCGTCGGCCAAGGCGGCCGGCAACGTGGCCGACATCGCCCAATCCATCGTCGTGACCGTGTGGAATATCGCGATTGCGGGCGGCGGCATCATCGGCGGCATCGTGCTGAACAGCTTCAATGTGCTGTATTTCCCGTGGATGCTGCTGGTCCTGCTCTCCTTGGCGTTGCTGGTCGCCCTGAATGCCCGGAGCGCCGGCTTTCCGGCGGCAGGCGGCGCGCACGACATCAACAGTGCAGAAGCGGAAGCGAACGCGTCATGACCGATCGTACTCATCAGGAGGCGCGTCCATGAAACCATTGGAAATGCCGTACAAGCTCGTGCTGGCATCGACGGCGCTGTGCTTGCTGGCCGGCTGCGGCGAGCACAAGGCCGCCGGCGGCGCCGCACCGGCGGCGGCGGTCAGCGTGGCGAAGGTCTTGTCCAGGCCGATACAGCAGTGGGATGAATTCAACGGCCGCATCAGCGCTGTCGATGCGGTCGAGATCAGGCCCAGGGTCAGCGGCTATGTGGAGCGCATCGCCTTCGACGAAGGCGGCGAGGTGCGCAAGGGCGACCTGCTGTTCGTCATCGATCCGCGTCCCTACCGCGCCGCACTCGACATCGCGGCCGCGCGCCTGGAACGGGCGCAGGCCGGCGCGGTGCTGGCGGAGAAGCAGGCGCAGCGCAGCAATGCCTTGTTCAAGAAGAATGCCACTTCTCAAGAAGAGGCCGAACGCACCACGGCCGAGTACGAGCAGGGCCGGGCCGACGTCATCGCCGCCAAGGCCGCCGTCGAGGCGGCGAAGCTCGACCTGCAATTCTCCGAGGTGCGTGCACCCGTCACGGGGCGTGTCAGCCACGCCATGCTGACGGTCGGCAATCTGGCGATGGCCAACCAGACGGTGCTCACGACCGTGGTGTCGCAGGACCCGGTCTACGTGGACTTCTATCCCGACGAAGAGAATTACCTGCGCTACCAGGCCAAGGCGCGGCGTGGCGCGAAAGACGCGCTGTCCGTGCGGGTCGGCCTGGTCAACGAGCAGGGCTTCCCGCACGAGGGCCGCCTGAAGTTTCTCGACAACCGCGTCGATCCGTCCACCGGTACGAACCACATGCGCGCGGTCTTGCAGAACCCTGACCACCAGCTCACCCCGGGCCTGTACGCGCACGTGCAGTTCGCCGGACTGGCGCCGTCCGAAGCTGCCCTGATCGACGACAAGGCGGTCATGACCGACCAGGACCGCAAGTATGTCTACGTGCTCGGCGCGGGCGACAAGGCCGAGCGCAGGGAGGTGACATTGGGCGCCGTCAACCATGGGCTGCGGGTGGTCGAGTCGGGCCTGAGCGCCAAGGATTACGTCATCGTCGACGGCCTGCAGCGGGTCTTCTATCCCGGCGCGCCGGTCAAGCCGACCGTCGTCGCCATGGGCGCGCCGGCGGCGCAGCTGGCGGACGCACAATGAAGGGCAGCTCAATGGATTTTTCCAAGTTCTTCATCGACCGGCCGATCTTCGCTATCGTGCTGTCGATCATTATCTTTGCCGCCGGCGCGATCGCCATCCCGTCGTTGCCGGTCGCCGAGTACCCGGACGTGGTGCCGCCCAGCGTGGTCGTGCGGGCGGCCTATCCGGGCGCCAATCCACGGGAGATCGCCGAGTCCGTGGCGACGCCGCTGGAAGAGGCGATCAACGGCGTCGAAGGCATCATGTACATGAAGTCGGTCGCCAGTTCCGATGGCGGGCTGCGTGTCGTGGTGACCTTCCAGCCGGGCATCGACCCCGATACGGCGGCCGTGCGTGTGCAGAATCGGGTGAGCCAGGCCTTGACGCGCCTGCCCGATGCGGTGCGCCAGTACGGTGTCACCACGCAAAAGCAGTCGCCCACGCCGCTGATGTACGTCAGCCTCTATTCGCCCGACAACCGCTACGACCCGCTGTATCTGCGCAATTACCTGACCCTGCATATCAAGGACGAAATGACCCGCCTGCCGGGCGTCGGCGATGCGGGCCTGCAAGGTTCGGGCGACTACGCCATGCGCATCTGGCTCAATCCGGACAAGCTTGCCTCGCACGGCCTGACGACCTCCGACGTGATTGGCGCGGTACGCGAACAGAACGTGCAGGTGTCGGCCGGCCAGCTGGGTGCCGAACCGGCGCCGAAGGGCACCGATTTCCTGATTCCTATCAATGTGCGCGGACGGCTGCGCAGCGAAAAGGAGTTCGGCAATATCGTGCTGAAGAGCGGGGCGGACGGGCAGATCGTGCATCTGTCCGACGTGGCGCGCGTGTCGCTCGGCGCCGGCGACTACACGATGCGGGTCTTCCAGAACACCGAGAACGGCTCGACGATCGGCATCTTCCTGTCGCCGGGCGCCAACGCGTTGTCGGTCGCGGACGCGGTGTACGCCAGGCTGCATGCATTGTCGGCCAACTTTCCGCCCAGTATCTCGTATCACGTGATCTGGGACCCGACCGTCTTCGTGCGCGAATCGATCCGCGCCGTCCAGCACACGCTGATCGAGGCGGTGTTGCTGGTGGTCCTGGTGGTGATCCTGTTCCTGCAGACCTGGCGGGCGTCGATCATTCCGCTCGTCTCGGTGCCCGTGTCGGTGCTGGGCACGTTCGGCGTGCTCTATCTGCTCGGCTACTCGATCAATACGCTGACCTTGTTCGGCCTGGTATTGGCGATCGGCATCGTGGTGGACGATGCGATCGTGGTGGTGGAAAACGTCGAACGCAACATCGCGCAAGGCCTGAGTCCGCGCGCGGCGGCCCACCAGGCGATGCGCGAGGTGTCGGGACCGATCATCGCGATCGCGCTGGTGCTCTGCGCCGTGTTCGTGCCCATGGCGTTCCTCGGCGGCGTCACCGGCCAGTTCTACAAGCAGTTCGCCGTCACCATCGCCATTTCGACCGTGATTTCCGCGATCAACTCCCTGACCCTGTCGCCGGCGCTCGCGGCCAAGCTCCTCAAGGCGCACAATGCGCCGGGCGACGCCCTCTCGCGCCTGATCGACCGCACCTGCGGATGGTTGTTCCGCCCCTTCAACCGGATGTTCCAGCGCGACGCCGACCGCTATCAAAAAGGCGTGGCGCGTGCCCTGGGCCATCGCGGCAAGGTGTTCGTCCTCTACGCCGGCCTGCTGATCGCCACCGGGTTCCTGTTCCGTGCCATACCCGGCGGGTTCATCCCCACCCAGGACAAGCTCTATCTGTTCGCCGGCGCCAAGCTGCCCGAAGGCGCTTCGCTCACGCGTACGGAAGACGTGACGCGCAAGATGATCGAGGCCGCGCGCAAGGTGGAGGGTGTCGACATGGTGTCGGGCTACGCCGGGCTCAACGCCCTGCAGACGGTGAATACGCCCAACCTCACCGCGTCGTACGTCATCCTGAAGCCGTTCGACCAGCGCAGCCGCAGCGCGGTGGAGATCAATGCGGAACTCAATGAAAAGTTTTCCGCCATCAAGGGCGGATTCGCCTACGCCTTGCTGCCGCCACCGATCCAGGGGCTGGGCAACGGCTCGGGCTATTCGCTGTATCTGGAGGACCGCGCGGGGCTGGGCTACGGCGCATTGCAGAAGGCGCTGACCGACTTCCAGGCGGCGGTGGCGCAAACGCCCGGCATGACCTTTCCGGTCAGTTCCTATCAGGCCAACATTCCTCAATTCGAGGTCAAGGTCGATCGCGACAAGGCCAAGGCACAAGGCGTTGCGCTGACCGACTTGTTCGGGACGATGCAGACCTATCTCGGCTCGACCTATATCAACGACTTCAATATGTTCGGTCGCGTCTACCGCGTGATCGCCCAGGCCGACTCGGCGCATCGCGTGCGGGCGACGGACATCACCAGCCTGCGCACGCGCAATGCGCGGGGCGAGATGGTGCCGATCGGCGCCATGGCGACGGTCGTGCCGACCTACGGACCCGACCCGGTGATGCGCTACAACGGCTATCCCGCGGCGGACCTGATCGGGGATGCCGACCCGAAGATGTTTTCATCCGTGCAGGCCACCGCCAAGCTGACCGAGATCGCCAACAAGGTATTGCCGCCGGGGATCACGTTGGAGTGGACCGACATCAGCTACCAGCAAATGAACCAGAGCAATGCCGCCATCGTCGTGTTTTCGCTCTCGGTGATCCTGGCCTTCCTGGTACTGGCATCGCTCTATGAAAGCTGGACGCTGCCGCTGTCGGTGATCCTGATGGTCCCCGTGTGCATGTGTTCCGCACTGCTCGGCGTCCGGTTGGCGGGTGGCGACAACAATGTCTTCGTGCAGGTTGGCCTGGTCGTACTGATGGGGTTGGCGTGCAAGAACGCCATCCTGATCGTCGAATTCGCGCGCGAACTGGAGCTCCAGGGCAAGGGTATCGTCGCGGCCGCGCTGGAGGCTTGCCGGCTGCGCCTGCGCCCGATCATCATGACGTCCGCCGCCTTCATCGCCGGGTCGGTGCCCCTGCTGTTTGGCCACGGCGCCGGCAGCGAGGTGCGTCAGGCCACCGGGGTGACGGTCTTTGCAGGCATGTTGGGCGTGACCTTGTTCGGCCTGTTCCTGACGCCGGTGTTTTATGTTGCGCTGCGGACGCTCGGCGCAAGGATGGCCGGCGCGGCGCCGATCGTGGCGGCGGGACGAGTCTTGAAGGAATTGGAACATGAATAAGCTGACACAAAGCGTACTGGCGCTGCCGGTCGTGCTCCTCGCCGCTTGCGCGGCCGGCCCGGATTATCACCAGCCGGCGGCGCCGGCGATCGGACACTTTGCCCGTGCCGAGGCCAACGGTACCCAGGCTGCACCGATGGCCAATGCCGAGTTCTGGCAGGCTTTCCGCGATACGCAACTGACCCGCCTGGTCGAGCGCGCACTGTCTACCAACAACGATCTGCGCGTTGCCTTGGCCCGGTATGACAGTGAAACGGCGCTCTTGCGCGAAGCCAGGTCCGATCATTACCCCACCGTGACGATGAACGCCAATACCGGTCATCAAAAACTGAGCGTGGACCAGGCGTACGGTTTTCAGCGCAGCAACGACGTCCACAGCGCAAGCGTCAATGCCGGCTGGGAGCTGGACGTGTTCGGCAAAGTGCGGCGCGACGTCGAGGCGCATCGCGCCGAAACGGCTGCCCTCGCCGAGGACCTGAAAGCCTTGCAGGTGATCATCGTGGGCCAGGTCGCCAGCGCCTATATGGATTTGCGCGGTACGCAGGCGCGCCTGCGGGTGGCGCGCGAGAGCATCGACAAGCAACGTGAAACATTGCGTATCATCAGCGCGCGCATGGAGGCCGGCCGCAGCGCCGATTTCGACGTCGCGCGTGCGCGTGCGCAGTTCGAGTCGGCCACGTCGCGCGTGTTCGCGCTGGAGGCGCGCATTGCCGTCGACGAACACCGTCTCGCGGTATTGACCGGCCGTCCGCCCGAGGCCCTGATCGCCGAGCTCGACGTTCCCGCCGCGCTGCCTGCATTGCCCCCGGCGGTCGATCCTGAAACGCCCGCCATCGTACTGCGCCGCCGCCCGGACATCGCGGCGGCGGAGCAGCGCCTGCACGCGGCCACCGCGCGTATCGGCGTCGCCAGCGCGGATCTGTTTCCTCATGTGAGACTCTCGGGCATGCTCGGCACGTTCGCCTTCCGTTCCGGCGACCTGTTCACGAAGGAGCGGGAAACCAGTCTGCTCGGCCTGGACGTCGATTGGTCGTTTCTCGATGCCGGTCGTGTGCGCGCACGTATCGCGGCGAGCGACGCCGCCGCTGCCGGCCTGCTGTCGGCATACCAGCAGACTGTGCTGCTGGCGCTGGAGGACACCGAAAATGCCCTGATCCGCTATGCGCGCACGCGCAGCGAGGACGAGCACCTCGAGCAAGCCGCGGCTGCGGGCAGCCATGCGGTCCAGATCGCACGTGAGCAACTGCGAGCCGGCACCATCGGGGTCTACGAAGTCCTCGACGCCGAGCGCGAGCAGTTGCGGGCGCAAGATGCGTTTGCCGAAGGACGGACCCGCAGCGCGGTCGCGGCGGTGGCCTTGTTCAAGGAACTCGCAGGTGGGTGGCCGCAACAGATGTCTGCGTCCGCGTCGGTATCGGCTGGAATCCGCTGACACGGCTGCGGCGCGTCACGACACGGGGCGGTATGCGCCATGGACAAGAGATGGCGCATACCGCTTGCGACTACGGGCAGGGTCAGGCGGCGGGTCGATGCAGCGGCTGATTTGCCGCGCCAGCCAGGCGAGGCGTGACAGGCACCGACTCCACGGGACTGAAAAACTGCGGCGGCAGCGATTTGATCAGATCGACGAATTTGCGGAACTTGAGCGGATAGTGCTGCGATTTGGGATAGGTAAGATAAATAGATACCGGTAAGCCGGACCAATCGGGAAGCACCTGCACCAGCGTGCCTGCCGCGATGTCCTCGGCGACCGCGCAGATCGAGATCAGGGCCGCGCCTATTTTCTGCAACACCGCCTGACGGACAACCGGCACGCTATCCGCCATGAAACTTGGCGAAATATCCAGTTTGCGGGAATTGCCCCACTGATCCCGCAGCTGGATCGAACCGCAGTGATGGCTGGGCAGCGTCACCCACGGCAATCTGGACAAGTCCTCGGGCTTGCAGATACTGCCGTAGCGCGACAGGAGCGCGGGTGCGGCGACGATGATCTTGTTCACCTCGCCCAATTTACGGGCAACGATCAATTCGTCTTTTATTGTGTCGACCTGGATCGCGCAATCGACGGCATCATCGACAAACCGGGCCGGCGAGTCGCTTATCTTCCATTCCAGACGGATAGCCGGGTTCGCCTTCAAATACTGGGCAGCGACTTCGATCAGCCGGGATTGACCAAAACCACTTGGGACGACAACCCGCAGCAAGCCGCAGGGCAGGTCGGTTTCGCCCCGCAATTCGCTTTCGAATCTGTCCAGATCCTCGGACATGATGCGGGAATATTCGTAATAGCGGCGGCCCGCTTCGGAAAGGCTGATGCCGCGCGTGTTGCGGTTCAGTAATTTGATGCCCAGATGTGCCTCCAGCATGCGGAGTTGGCGGCTGACCGTCGGCTGGCTGGTGTTGAGCTGTTGCGCGGCACGGGAAAAACTGCCCGCGGAGACGATCTGGACGAAGGTGTTTATCAAGGCGAGTTGATTAGCTGATGTTTTGGTCATGTCATCTCATTCCCTGTCAAAGGGTGGTCATATTTAGAACACGGCTGCAGCAATCTTATGGAAGTGCTGATGTAATCGGATTTTCACCGTCGAACGCCGTGCAACTCGTTGATTTATATGAGCTCATATTTCAGCAAGTGAATAAATCAGCGCTTTCTTACGTGGCATTTACGGAATCGAGGTACGCCGCCGTAGTCGCGTTAAATAGTGTTGTCACGAGATGGCGGCAACTGCGAAGTCGTGCATGCGGAGTGCAGTCGGAGAAATGATGCGGCCTTTTGATATTCCGCGTCGTGATACCGTACCGACGTTCGAGATATGGAAATGCGTCCCGAAGGAGGATGGCGATGCCGTAGGTGCTTGTCATAGCGTCGTCGCTCCGTTTTGCGGGCCTCGATACTCATCCAATTCATGCTCCTGAGTTTGTTCCCTTTATATCATGTGATTCGCCGGCGAACCGGCATCAATATTATGTCTGATACACCCCTAAAAAAACTCTCCAAGTTTCACAATTCGTAAAATATTTATTTAGCCTGAGAGATTATTTTCTTTGAGGTATTTATGTTTCTAGATATTTAATCTTTCTATTATCGAAAGAAATATTCTCGCTTGTCGGCGCGGTTTGATTGTTGGTGCTATAAATACGAAACACCGAAACGCACGGGGTCGGTAATGCTGGTTTTCTAGATATTGTTTGTACGATAACTTTGAGGATGCCCAATTTGATCAGTATCAATGAGTGCGGTGAAATGATCTGGACTTTTTTCTTGTGCAGGCGATTCGTGCGTCTGAGGCGAGATTCATTACAGCTCAATTACAGTTGCGCGTAGCGGACGCCGCATCACCGAGGTCAGCGAGCCGCGTGTACGAACCAGCGATGCCTTGCCCTGGACAGGCTTGTTCCGCCAGCGTGTGGAACTGGCGTGAGAATCATGTGCCTGGGCTCGATGCCGAAATATTTTTTAACAATTGGCCTGTCACCGGTGATCCGCCACTCCGGTGAATTATTTGTACCCGGCGTTTAAATGCATTGCAGGTATCATCGCAGGCGGCACCATGAGCTATTGCTCGATAAGGCGAATGCCGAAGGTCATCGGTGAACAGGTTACGCGTCGACACTGAACTCGGACCCGATCGGAATTTGTATTGATGTAATCGAGGAATGCGGAATGTCGCGATTGAGTGGCTGGAAAAGTGCGCCAGTCCCCTGAGGCTACCGAGGAGGGTATTTTTCGTAAAAACCGGAATGGTTTTTGGTCCGATTTAATATCGGCTCCGGCCTCGCTCGATAGCCGTTCAACGATCTATTGATTGCTGGCTTAGCCGATAAATCTTCCGTGAAGTAATCGTCGATAGCCGCGTTGGAATCCGTTCACCGGCATTGCCGACGAATTCGTCCGCCGAAGCGAGGGCTACGGGTATCAAATGCGCAATTGCTTGGATATATGGCCTGCATACGTGCTCCGGCGAGACGGTCTTCCCGTGATCACCAGCGTCCGTGTACTCAAAACGGTACGGCGCTGATCAGCGTCGAACGTCTGCCAGCTGGCGCTTATTCGCGCTCTTCGGTGCGCGGTGCCATGGTCGCGTTCTCGTCGAACGGCCAGCCGCTGGGCGGCGGCACGTGGCGCTGGAATTCGTGCGGCATCACGATCGGCACCTGCAGGCAGACGCTCTGCGTCGGCAACACTTCCATCCAGGCACGCACGAGTTCCTTGTAGGCGATGCCCACGGGCCGGATCTTGCGGTCGAGGTCGAACAAGCCCAGCGCGTTGACGTTGCCGTTGTTCTCGCGCAAGGCCGTATCCCAGTCGACCT
Organism: Massilia luteola; assembly: GCF_034420155.1. NCBI lineage: Bacteria > Pseudomonadati > Pseudomonadota > Betaproteobacteria > Burkholderiales > Oxalobacteraceae > Massilia > Massilia luteola. Next base: position 132,506 of record NZ_JAXOFN010000016.1, on the reverse strand, counting down.
GGTCCGTCAGCGAATACCATGTAAAGCCGACGAGCGGCACGCCATTGTTGCGTACGCGCAGGACGTTGGCCCATTCCTTGCGCAACCAGTGCACCGCCTCGTCGCCGCGCGGTCCTTCGCACAGATTCGTCTCGGTGTGCATCACGGGCAGGCGGTATCGGTTGTAGTACTGGTGCGTGATGACGGCATAGCCGAAGATTTCGCCCGCCGCGCGCGTCAATCCGTCCGCGGACACGTAATGCTCGTTGGTCTGGTAATAATCGTTGCCCATGATGCAGTGGTGCTTCAGATTATTATTCAGGAAAAAGTGATACTCCTCGCGTGTCATCCCGTTGTCCATCATGTATTCATACATTTCCGAATCCACGCGACGGCCGTAATTCAGGTCCAGGGACAGGAAGCGCCGCGCGTTGTACAACTCGGCGGGGCCGATGGCGGATGGGCTTTCGGCATGAAAGTATTCGGTCGATTCGCTCTGGATGAACAAGGCATCCGGCCGCACCTGCAGGATCGCATGCATGGCGAGGATATTCGCCTTGACGAGATTTTTTGTCGCGGTGACGTAGGCGCGGTCCGTCGTCATCTGCTCGTTCCACCAGCCGTACAAGGCGGAAAAGAGGGCGCAGATCGACATCTCGTTGATCGGCGTATACAACTGCAGCCAGGGATAGCGCCGCGCGAACGTGCCCGCATAATCGGCGAACAATTCGGGAAAATCGGGGTTCTGGAAGTTTCCGATCCAGTCCGGCACGCCGAAGTGGCACAGGTCGATGATCGACGCGATGTTACGCTGGCGCAGGTCGTTGAGCGACAAGTCCGCGAATTCCCAGTCATACCGCTTGGGACCGAGCCAGGTCTTGTGCAGCGGCGGTCCGTAGCGCAGGACTTTCAGTCCGAGCTCCTGCACCAGATCGAAGTCCGTGCGCCAATGCGTGTAATGGCCGCACTTCTCCATCTCGTCCATTCGTACCCGACCGTTATCGATCGTCGGAATGCTGTTTTCGATACCTGTAGCGAAAATAAATCCTGGCGACATGCGAACCCCTGGCTGCTGACCGGTCGAAATCATTGTAGCCGGGATTACAAACAGCGTTCCGAACCGTGCGCGCCCCATTTGTGCGCGCCCCCTTTACTGTCGCGTGTAAGCTGTGCTATCAATCAGGCAACATTCCGTATTTGGTCCCGACCCACACGACCCGCATGCCCAACGCCACCGCGGTACGATCCGCCTCGACCCTGGACGCATCCGCGCGCCGGCTGGCGATGGGCGTGCTGGTCTCCCTGCTGCTGCACGGCCTCGTATTGTCCTTGCAGTTCGGCATTCCCGGACTGCGGCCCGGGCCGGGCGGGCCGATCGCGATCCGGTTGACGCCTGCACCTGTCGCCGCCGTGCCGCAACCGGCGCCGCCCGTACTTCCGCCGGCACCGGTTGCGGCCGTACCTGCACCGGTCGCAGCGGCACCGGCACCGCAAGCCGTGCCGACGACATCGGCGATGCCATCGCCGATGCCAGCGCCACCGCCTTTGCCGCAGATGCAGCCGGACGCGCCACGGCGCGGTTTCAGACTGGTCGATCCGGCCGCGCCGGCGCCACCGCCCACGGCGCCGGCGCCCGCACCCGCGCCCCCGCCGCGGCGGGTCGCAAAGCGCCGCCGCAAACCGCCTGAGACGCGCCTGGCCGACGGCTTGCACGCGCGCGTGATCGCGCAGGAAACGCATCAGGACAATACATTCGACGTGCCACTGCCGGCCGTGGAACCCGATCCGACGCCGGACCCGCTGGCTCGCACCGAACCGACGGCCGAGACCGACAAGCCCGCGGTGGACGATGCGCAGTCCGAGGACACGGCTCGGGCCGAGCGCGCCCGGCTGGCCGACGAACGCGAGCGCGAACGGGAGCGCCGGCGCGAAGCGGACGAGGTCCGCCTGCGCACCGAAGTCGAGGACAGGCTGCGTGCCGAGGCCGAGCGGCAGCGGCAGCGACTTGCCGACCAGTCCGCGCAATACGAAGCGGCGCTGGCCGACCAGCACGCGGCCGAAGAAGCGCAGGCCCGCGCACGACAGGAGGAAGCACGCCGCCTGGCCGAACAGCAACGCGCCGAGCAGGCGGCACTGGAGCGTACGCAACAGCTGGCCGAGCGGCGCCGCATCGAGCAGGCCGGGCAGGACCGGGCGCAACAGTTGGCGGAGCAGCAGCGGACGCAGCAGGCCGATCAGGAACGGGCGCAACAGTTGGCGGAACAGCAGCGCACGCAGCAGGCCGAGCAGGAGCGCGCCCAACAGTTGGCGGAGCAGCAGCGCATGCAGCAGGCCGAACAGGAGCGGGCGCAACAGTTGGCGGAGCAGCAGCGCATGCAGCAGGCCGAACAGGAACGGGCGCAACAGTTGGCAGAGCAGCAGCGCACGCAGCAGGCCGAGCAGGAGCGTGCGCAGCAGTTGGCCGATCAGCAGCGCGCGCAGGAGGCCGCCCGCCAGCAATTGGCGGAACAGGAACGCGCACGCCAGCTCGCGGACGAACGGTTGCGCCAGGAGCGTGCGCGGCAAGCGGAAGAAAACGCCCGGCTCGCGCAGGAGCAGGCGCGCCGTGAACGCGCACGCGACCTGGCCGACGCCGGTGGCCCGGCCGCGACGCCTGCGTCCGGTCCGGCGCGCGCCGGAGCGGACGGCGGCGCCGGCGACGGGGCGGGGCGGGGCAACGGCACGCTCCCGCGCGCCGCACTGGGCAGCGACCTGGCCTCGCGTGCGCGCGAGCTGATGCGTGGCATCGATATATTGAAACCCGTGCCGCAGGCCGTGCGGCCGGCCGAGGATGCGGCGCGCACGGTGCGGCGCGCGCGCTCGGAGGCCGCGCGTCACGACATTCCGCTGCGCATGTACATCGACAGCGTGCGCCAGAAGCTCGAGCGCAACGCGGTCCTGAGCGAAGCCCAGCTGTCGGCCGATGTGGTGCGTACCGACCCCATCGTCAGCGTGGCGATCCGCAGCGACGGCAGCGTCGAGGACGTGATCATCCTGCGCTCGAGCGGCCGTGCGGACATCGACGACTTCGTGCGCCGCGTCGTGCGCCTGAACGCGCGCTACTCGGCGTTTCCGCCGAACGTCGCGGCGAACTACGATGTGATCGAACTGCGGCGCGTGTGGCGCTTCGCCGGCATCCTGCGGCTGCTGGAAGAGATGCGCTGACGGCCGTCCGCGCCCGCGGTTGACCTATGCGTGGTGCTTGACGTGCGCCAAAGTCCAGTCGGTTGAGCGGCTTACCCTGACCTTTGATTGCCAGAGGTTGGCAGCTCATTTCGACAGGCAACACATGCATGCTTCCATTACGCAATTTCTAAGATCGGCCGTGGCGTCGCTTTCCGCCCTGGCCCTGCCATGGTTGTACGCCGGCCTGCTCGCCGGCTGCGCGTCGACCATCCACTTCCGCTCGCAGGATCACGCGGGCGCGGACGAGCCCACGCCGCCCACGGAGATGATCACCGAACGGCTGATCTCGGCGGAACGCCAGCAGCATCAGGTCCGGGCCAACGAAGACCTCGACCGCCTGTTGGTGCCGAACCCGCCGCCCTATGCGATCGGCAGCGGCGACATTTTGGCCGTCGTCGTATGGGATCACCCCGAGCTGACCGGTGGTCTCGTCACGGCGGCCAACGCCGATCCCGCCCTGACCGCGGCCGCGGCCGCGAACGCGAATGCGGCGCCGCAGGGTTTCGTCGTCGATCACCAGGGCCGCATCCAGTTCCCCCTGGCCGGCCTGTTGACCGTCCAGGGCCTCACCGAGGAACAAGCGCGCGCGCTGCTGACGACGCGCCTCGCCAAATACCTCGCCAATCCGAACGTGACGCTGCGCGTGCAGGCCTACCGCAGCAAGCGCGTGTACATCGACGGCGAGGTCAAGTCGCCCGGCCTGCAGGCCATCAACGACATTCCGATGACGCTCGTCGAAGCGATCAACCGCGCGGGCGGCCTGCTGCCGACGGCCGACCAGAGCCGCATCGAGCTGGAGCGCGACAAGACGCATTACGCCATCAACCTGCGCGATCTGGTCCAGAAGAACATCAACCCGGGCCTGGTCATGCTCGCGCCGGGCGATGTGGTGCGCGTCCATTCGCGCGACGAAAGCAAGGTGTTCGTCTCGGGCGAGGTCGTCACGCCCAGGGCACTGACCATGCACGACGGCCGGCTGACACTCAACGAAGCGCTGGGAGAGAGCGGCGGCATCAGTCCGCTGAGCGGCGACGCGCGCCAGGTCTACGTGGTGCGCAAGACGCCGCAACGCACGCGTGTGTTCCAGCTCGACGCACGGGTGGCCGGATCGCTGGCGATGGCCGAAGCCTTCGAACTGCAGCCCAAGGACATCGTGTACGTGGCCGCGACGCCGTTGGCCAACTGGAACCGCAACCTGAGCCTCCTGTTCCCGGGCGCGCTGACTTCGGCGGTGAATGCAGCCAACAGGCCCTGATTCGCCATGCGCCCGCATATGCCGATCTACGGAGCAATGTCATGAGTACCACTGGTGAGTCGCACGCCCTGTCGCCCCTCGTTCCCCGTCCGCCGATCATCAGCGTGCCGTTCGATCCGCGCGCCGTCGACGCGCGGCGCGAGGATCCTGCGTTCGATCTCAAGGGTTACCTGAACACGCTGTACGACAGCCGCTGGCTGATCGGCGGCATCACGGCCTTCATCACCCTGGTGGCCGTGCTGTATGCGCTCGTCGCCAAGCCCGTGTTCGAGGCGAACCTGATGATCCACGTCGAGGAGGAGAGCCCGAACGCGTCGAAGAACATCCTCTCCGAAGCGTCCTCGCTGTTCGAAACCAAGAAGGCGGCGATCGCCGAGATGGAGCTGCTGCGTTCGCGCATGGTCGTGTCGCGCGCGGTCGACAACCTGCAGTTGTACATCGACGTGCGGCCCAAGTACTTCCCCATCGCCGGCTTCTGGTTCGCCAACCAGAACGGCAACGCCTTGTCGATGCCGGGCCTGTTCGGCTACGGCGGTTATGTCTGGGGCAGCGAAAGGGCCGAGGTGTCGCTGTTCGAGGTGCCGGCTGCCTGGCTGGGGCGCGAGTTCACGCTGACGGCGCTCGGCCAGGACCGCTACCGGTTTTCCGGCGGCGGCCAGCGTATCGTGTTCGAAGGCGAAGTCGGACTGCGCTACCGCGTGCCGACGCCGGAGGGACTGATCGAGCTGAAGGTCGACCGCCTGTCCGCGAACCCCGGCGGCCGGTTTCGCCTGCGCCGCATGTCGCGCTTTGCGATGATCGAGGCGATCCAGAACGCGCTGGTGATCACCGAGCAGGGCAAGCAGTCGGGCATCATCGAGGTCAAGCTGCAGGGCGAGAATGCGCGCCGCACATATGCCGTGCTGAGCGAGATCGGGCGCGAGTACATGCGGCAAAACCTCGCGCGCAAGACCGAGGAAGCGGAAAAGTCGCTGGCGTTCCTCAATCAGCAACTGCCCATCCTCAAGCGCCAGCTGGAGCAGGCGGAAGACCGCTACAACCAGTTCCGCAACGCCCACAACACAGTCGACCTGCAGGAAGAAGCCCGCATGAGCCTGGCCCAGGCCGCCGCGGCCCGGGGGCGGCGCATGGACCTCATCCAGAAAAAGACGGAGCTGATGGCGCGCTTCACGGAAGACCACCCGATCGTTGCCGCGATCAACCGCCAGCTCAGGGAAGTCGACACGGAGATCGATCAGGTCAACGCCCGCATCAAGGACTTGCCCGTGCTCGAACAGGATGAAACGCGCCTGACGCGCGATATCAAGGTCAACACCGATCTCTACACGGCCCTGTCGAACACGGCGCAGCAGCTGCGCCTGATCTCCGTCGGACGAGTCAGCAATGTGCGCATGGTCGATGCGCCGATCGCACCCGAAAAGCCGATCAAGCCGAACCGTCCGCTGATCGTGGCGCTGGCCGTCGTCACCGGCCTGTTCCTCGGCACCTTGATCGCGTTTACGCGCAAGGCCATGGTGGGCGGGATCGACGATCCGCAAGCCATCGAGCGCTTGCTGCGCGCACGCGTCGTCTATGCGACGATCCCGCACAGCAATAATCAGGACAAGCTGATGCGCAAGGCGAGGAGCGACGGCGGCGTGCTGCCGCTGCTGGCCCAGATCATTCCCGAAGACGCCGCCATCGAAAGCTTGCGTAGCTTCCGCGCCGCGCTGCAGTTTTCCATGCCTCACTTCCGGAGCAACATCGTGATGTTCGCCGGACCCACGCGGGGCCTGGGCAAGTCGTTCGTGTCCGCGAACTTCGCCGCCGTGATGGCGGCGAGCGGCAAGCGCGTGCTGCTGCTCGACTGCGACCTGCGCAACGGGCAACTCCACCGCTATTTCGGCATGAGCCGCGATCGGGGCCTTTCGCGCGCCATCCTGGGTCAGTCGTCGATCGACGAGGTGATCCACCACGACGTCGTCGAAAATCTCGACTTCATCCCGACGGGCGAACTGCCGCCGAACCGCTCCGAGTTCCTGTTGCACCTGAATTTCGGCGGCCTGCTGCAACAGGTCGCGGCCCACTACGACCTCGTTCTGCTCGACCCGCCGCCGCTGCTCGACGTCGCCGACGCCCTGATCATCGGCGCCCACGCCGGCGCCGTCTTCATCGTGGCCCGCTCCGGGCGTACGAACGAGTCCGAGATCAACGAATCGATCAAGCGCCTGAACCACGCGGGGATCTCACCCCAGGGCGTCCTGTTCAACGACATGGCGCCGCGCCTGGGGGCGTACGGCGCCTATGCCAAATTCACGGCGACAGGGCAGATCGGCTTCGCCGCCGGATGAATGGAAGCGCCGCGTCTGCCTCGGTGCCTTCGCGATACGTTCGCCGGGCGCATGGGCCGGGCGAAGCGGCGGAGAATACGTCCGCTGAACCTCCTCGCGTCGCGCACGCCGGCATCGCCATACCGGCGCGGATGCACCGACATCGCGTCGGGCGAAGCTTCCCCCGTTAGCACATCGCAGCCCTGAGCTACGGTACGGTGGGCATGCCGATCAAGGGCCGGCACAAGTCGAGGCGGATGCTTGCCCAGCCGGTACGATCGCGGCGGGCGCTGATTCAGCGTGTCACTTCATCGGCGTGTCACTTCATCGACGAGGATGCCATCGGCGCGCGCCGCGGATGCGGCTGCAGGACATGCTTGACCGCACGGCGCACGCGGAACGTATGGGATTCGAACAGCCGATACGACAGCCATGCCGCGACCACCAAGGTCAAGAGCATGCCCGCATAGACGGCGTATTCCAGCGGCGCGTCGGGGGCGAGGCGATCGCGCCCGAACGTTGTCTGGCCGGCATACCGCAGCAATTTGATGACGGGGATGTGGGTCACATACAGCGTGAACGAAAACTCGGACAGGGTGTGCGCGATCCGTGCGACGATCCGCATCGGGGACGACATTGCGGCGACGGGCGCATGCAGCGTGGACAGCAAGACCAGCAAGGGCAGGCTGTACACGAGATCCTGGAGGAACGAAACGGTGTTGAGATCGTCATTGTGGCCGCGTACGCGGAAGTAAATCGAACTGGCTACGACGATGGCGGCCAGGGTCGCGCGCGTGTCGGTGCGGCAATCGATGCGGATGCGCGAAAACGCGGCGCCCAGCAGCCAAAGCGCGAAATACAGGGTGATGGACAGGGGTAGCGAGGCACCCAGCAGCAGAAGCACGGCCGCGGCGCCGCCCTGGCGCATCCGGTTGCGGCTCGTGAACATGATCAGCAGCAGCGGAAACTGGATGTAGTACCAGGTCTCGTTGGCCAGGCTCCACAGGGCGTAATTGCCCCCGAAATTGTCGACGTCCACCGTTTGCAGGCCGACCAGGTTGCCGGCAAATGCCGCGGCCGAGTATTCATTGGCGGCGGAAAAGTCGGCGCGTGCCGGATCGACGACATTCGTCAGTACGCCGACGAGCAGCATCAGGCACAGGGCAGGGATCAGGACCGTCCACAAGCGGGTCAGGCGATCGATCGCATAAGCCCGCCAGGGCGAGGCGCCGTCCGCCGTGGTGCCGGTCGATGTGTTCGCGCGCTCCAGCTTGTTGAGCAGGCTGCCGCCGACCAGCCAGCCGCTGATCAGGAAGAAGACGACGACCGCCTGGTGCGCAAAGCCGGTGCCGAAGGCCAGCAGTTGGTAATAGACGGGTGGACTGGCAACGTCGCGCAGTCCGGGGAACATTTCGGCGCGCAGGTGCGCGGCCGCGACCTGCAGCGCTGCCAGGCCACGCATCAGGGAAATCAGCAGGGAACAGCCGGTTGTGCTGTCGAGCTGACACTTTCGCTGCCAATGGATCGCTGGAATATGCGTGGCGGACATGGTGCCTCCTGATAAAAAGTCTTGGGACGCTAGCTGCAGTTGTCCCAAGGGTAGGGATAGGAATTGCCGGACAGGGCCAGCGCGAGCCGGATCATCCAGTAACCTACGGAAATCGAATGAAGCGCCCAGGCCGTCGCGCCGAATGCGAGCGCGGCGCAGGATATCGCGCGGCCCGGCGGAGGCGCGGGCGCGTCGCCCGCCAGGTGGACGGTGCTGAGGAAGGCTGCCAGCCCGACGATCCAGCCGGCGATGGCTTCGATGGGCGTGTGTTCGCCGGCGTGGACGAGGGCCGCGGCGACCGCCATGCCGAGGCCGAGCGCAAGCAGCGCGGCACGAAGGCGCAACGGCGGCGCGCAGCGCTGCGCCAGCAGCCAGCACAGCGTCGGGAAGGCTGCGGTGAAGCCCGCGGCGTGGCCACTGACGGCCTTGTAGCCGAGCGCCGGCAGGCCCGTTTCCCAGCCCATGAAGGCGACCTTGGTCGCGGCGACGAGCGCCAGCGCCAGGCCGAACACGACACTCCAGCCGAGGGCTGCACGCCAGGCCCGGGCCGCGAGGAGCCAGCCGGCGATCGCGCTGCCGGCCGGGAGCGTGAGGGACAGGTCGCCCAGATGGAACAGCTTGGACCAGAGCATGGCGGTATCCGGCTCGTCAGCTGAGGATCGCGGCCAGCGTCCGGAAGATGATGCGCACATCGAGCCAGAACGACCGCTCGCGCGCATAGCGCTGGTAATACTCGAGCTTGACGGGCAGGATCGTCTCGATATAAGCGCGTTCGGGATCCTGCGCCTGGCCGAGGATGTCGTTTTCTTCCTTGTACAGGATGGCCGCGAGGTCCGTGATGCCCGGCGCCACCGAAAGGACGGTCTCGCGCACCGCGGGCGGATAGTGGTCGACGTAGCGCGGCACTTCCGGACGCGGCCCGACGAGGCTCATCGTGCCCTCCAGCACGTTCAGCAGCTGCGGCAGCTCGTCCAGCTTCGTGCGCCGCAGGAAGCGGCCGGCGCGGGTGATGCGCGGATCCAGGCCGACCGTCAGCTGGCGGCCCTCGTCGCGACGGTCGGCCATGGTGCGGAATTTATAGATGGCGAAGGGGCGGCCGTACCGTCCTACGCGGCGTTGGCGGAACAGCGCCGGTCCGGGCGAGTCGAGCCGGATCCACAGCGCGAGCGCGAGCAGCACCGGCGCCAGCAGGATCAGGCCGCAACCGGCCGCCACCACGTCGAACAGGCGCTTGCTCATGCCAGCAGCTCGGCCAGGTGCCCGATGACGCGGTCCTGGTCGGCGTCGCTCATCTTCGTGTACAGCGGCAGGGTGAGCATGCCGTGGTAGCACGCTTCGGCCACGGGGAAGCGGGCGGGCGACAGATCGTAGGCATCGCGCCAGAAGGGCTGGCGGTGCAGCGGGATGAAGTGCACGCTGGTGCCGATGCCGCGGTGGGCGAGCTCGGCTATCAACGCGTCGCGCCCGAGCCGTGCCTCAGGAGTCAGGCGTACCACGTACAAATGCCAGGCGTGCGTGCTGGCGCTGTCCGGCAGGGCGGGCAGCCGCAGCGGCAGGCCCGCGAGGGCGTCGTGGTAGCGCTGTGCCAGGCAGGCGCGGCGCGCCGCGAAGCGGTCGATCTTGCGCAGCTGCTGGATGCCGATGGCCGACGCGATGTCGGTCAGGTTGTACTTGAAGCCGGCCGCGACGACTTCGTAATACCAGGCCGGCTTGTGCGACACGTAGCGGTCGAACGCGTCCTGGCTGATGCCGTGCAGGCGCATCACGCGCACGCGCTGCGCGAGTCCGGGGTCGCGCGTGACGACCATGCCGCCTTCGCCCGTCGTCATCGTCTTGTTCGCGTAAAAGCTGAAGACGGTGATGTCGCTGTCGAGCGTCCCGATCAGCCGGCCCTTGTAGCGGGTCGGGAAGGCGTGCGCGGCGTCCTCGACGACGCGCAGCCCGCGGCGCCGCGCCAGCGCCAGCAGGGCGTCCATGTCGCAGGCCAGCCCGGCATAGTGGACGGGGACGATGGCGCGCGTATGCGGCGTGAGCGCCGCTTCGACGGCATCCACCGACAGCGTCATCCGGTCCGGTTCGACGTCGACGAAGACGGGTCGCGCGCCCAGGTAGCGCACGACCTCGGCGGTGGCCGTGAACGTCAGCGTGGGCACGATGACGTCGTCGCCCGGGCCGATGCCCAGGCTTTCCAGCGCCAGGTGCAGGCCGGCGGTGGCCGAGTTCACGGCAATCGCCTGCAGGCCGCCGCCCAGGTAGGTGTTGAAATCCTGCTCGAATTGGCGGGTGGCCGGGCCCGTCGTGACCCAGCCGGAGCGCAGGCAGGCGACGACGGCGTCGATTTCCGCCTCGTCGATGTCGGGCAGGGCGAACGGCAGGAAAGGCGCGGCGGTAGCTTGGGTCAGGTCTTCAGGCATGGCGGCTGTCTCCAGCGAGTGCGGTTAAAAAGCGTTGTCCGAGGACGGCATAGGTGTGGTTGGCCAGCGCATGGGCGCGCCCGCGCCGGCCGAGCGCATCGCGCGTGGGGGCGTCGAGCGCCTGCATGGCGAGCACGGCGTCGGCGATGGCCTGCGGGTCGTCCGGCGCGACCGTCAATCCGCAGCCGGCTTCCATGACGGGATCGTTGCCCGCCTCGACGGCATGGACGATGGGACGGCCTGCCATCATGTAGTCGATCAGCTTGTTGGGCGAGATGCCGAAGCGGTACAGGGCCTGGCGGCGCCAGCCGATGTAGGCGGCGTCGAAGTGCTGCAGCAGGGCCGGCACCTGGGACTTCGGGATCGGGTCGAAGAAGTGCACGCTGTCCAGGCCCAGTTCGGCGGCACGCCGTTCCAGCGCCGGTTTTTCGGGGCCGGACCCGACCAGGACGAAGGCGACGGGATGGCCACGCAGGCGGTGCGCGGCGGCGAGCAGCGTCTCCAGCGCGTTCGCGACGCCGTGCGTGCCGGCATAGCCGACGACGAACCGGCCCTGTTGGCGGAGCCCGTCGAGGACGATGTCGAGCCGGGCCGGCAAGGGTGCCGGATCGACCCGCCATTCGTCCGGGTCGACACCGTTCGGCACGAGATGCAGCTTGTGCGGCGCCATGCCGTGCGCCTCCAGGTGCGGGCGCACCTTGGGCAGGATCGAGACGATGGCGTCGGCGCGGCGGCACGCGAAGTCTTCCGCCGCCTGCAGCAGCTTGATGAGGGGATGGCGGCGCGAATAGCCGCCCAGCTCCATGGGCGACAGCGGCCACAGGTCGTGCACCTCGAACAGCAGGCGGGCCCCGGCGCGGCGTGCGATCCGGGCGGCCGGCCAGATGTCGAGCGGATAGGTGCTGGACGCGATCACCGCGTCCGGCCGGACGGTGCGCGCCAGCTGTTCGCCCGCCGCGCCCAGGCGCCACAGGAACGCGGCCATATTGCGCACGCGCGCCGCACCGTTGCCGCGATACGACGGCGCCGCCAGCCAGACGTAGTCGATGCCGTCGATATTTTCGTCCAGGCGGGCGCGCCGCCCCATCTGCGGCGCCTGCGTGCGCACATGCGATGCCGACGCGGCGACGATCGTCACCTTGTGCCCCGCGCGTACCCACTCCCGCGCGAGATAGTAGGGCCGGTACTCCATGCCGTGGCGCACCGATCCCGCGTAATGGTTGATAAGGAGGATGTTCATGTGTGCCACACCACTTCCTCGGCCAGGCGCACCACGTTGCAGCGGGTGTTCTCGAGCCAGTTCGTTTCCCATTGCACGGGATGGGTGAGAAAACAGACGCGCTCGTGGCGGCCCAGCGCGTCGAACGGTGACAGCGGGTCGTAATACACGGGATGCGGGCGGTCGCTGATGTACACGTCGAAGTGGCGCAGCAGGTCGGCGTCGTAGGATTCGCATTCGATGCCGCAGCGCCGGCGCAGTCCCGGGTCGCTCAGCAGTTCGTGGTTGATCACCTTCAAGCGGCGGTTGGCGAAGTCGCCATGGCTGGCGACCGTCGTCATCGGCGTACCCAGGTGTTCGCCGATACGCATGAAATTGCGCACGAACAGTTCGCGGATCTCGGGGAAGCGGGCGCGCACCTCATCGCCGCGGCGCATGCGGTGGCGCTTGGCATACGTCGCGACTTCCTCGTAGTGGTAGCTGGCCTCGCTGCCCGCCGCCTCGATGGCGCGCATGAAGCCATAGTCCAGCGTACTGAGGCGGAAGTAATAGCTGGCCCGCACGCCATGTTTCGTTTCGAGCGCGAACATCTTGCGCGCCGTGCGCAGGTCGCTGTCGATGTCGTGGCGGTGCACCAGCACGCGGGTCGGCAGCGCCGCCTCCTGGGCGACCGCGTGGTGGAAATCGCGCACGGACAGCTGCCGGTAGCCGCGTTGGCCGGCCCGGACGAGCAGCGCTTCGTACTCGGGCAGGCGCGACGGCATCAGGTAGTCCGAGTAGAGCCGGTTGAGCAGCGTTTTCATCGCAGGCTGTACTTCACGCGATAGGGTTCGAAGCCGACGATGCGCTTGAAGTGCCGCAGCCCGGACTGCGCACCGAAGAACGTGTCGTACATGACGTAGCGCACGCGCTGGCGTTCGATGAGGCGCGCGATGATGTCGACGACGAGCAGGTGCATGACGCCGTCGTTGTTGCGCAGGCCGATCAGTTGCGAGAAGGCGCTGAAATTGCCGTAGCGTCCGATGTTCGCGTAGGCGACGAGCCGGCCTTCGTCGTTCAGGATGCCGTAATAGTCGAAATGGGGCTGGCGCTCGTAGCGCGCGACCTTGTCCAGGTATTTGCCGTCCATCGGCCGCCCCTGGCGCGTGTCGAGCGACGTGTTGATGGCGTGGATAGCGTCGACATGATCGTTGCGTTCGATCTCCGTGCAGACGTAGCCGCGCGCGCGGGCCCGCCTGGCGTGCCACGCGCCCCGGTTCTTGCCCTGGATGGCGTCGACGTAGGTCGCGGCGGCCGGATAGCGCGCAAGGTCGATCAGTGCGGCACCGATCGTCTTGTTGCCGATGAGTTTGTAGCGCGGATGCCGTTTCGTGTAATAGCGATAGGTGGCCGCGATGTCGTCCGGGTCGATCCGGGCGTCGAAGCAGAGGTCCGCCCGCGGCAGGCGCAGGACCTGGCGCAGCGTGTCGAAGTGGTGCAGCAGGGTCGTCATGGTACGTGGGCTCGGCGGTACATGGTCGTTGGAAGCGGGCGTTCGTTCAGGGGCGGGTGTCATCGACTACGGGCAGCCGGCGTGCACGCCTTGGCGCGCGCGGGAAGCGGCCGCGGCGTCGGGCAGCACCGCGTCGTAGAACGCGGCGAGCTTGTTGGCCTCGCTGCCCCAGTTGTAGCGGGTGTGGACGGCGCGGCGTCCGTTTTCGCCCATGCGCCGCGCGATGTGCGGATGGCGGCAGAAGTGGTCGATCGCCGCGGCGATCGCGGCGGGATTGCCCGGATCGACGCAGACGCCGCACTGGTTGCCCTCCACGATGTCCTGCCACAGTGGAAAGCGCGAGGCGATCACCGGCAGGCCGGCGGCCATGTACTCGAACATCTTGACGGGCAGCGCATCGAGGTAGTTGACGACGGGATGCAAGGTCACCAGCCCGGCCATCGCGCGCTGCATGACCTGGCGCACGCCGATGCGGTCGAGATGACCGTGTGCCTGCACGCGCGACCAGCCCGGGAAGCGCGCGATCTCGCGTTCCAGCGCGGGCTCGGAGAACGTGCCGACGAGGGCCAGCCGCGCCGGCGAATGGAGCAGTTCGCAGGCGCGCACCAGTTCACGGATGCCGCGGATCGCCGAGACGCTGCCGACGTAGCAGACTTCGGTCGCCTTGCGGTCCCAGTCGGACGGCCCGTCGAATTCCTGCAGCAGCGGATAATTGTTGATGTCGACCGTGTGCGGATGCAGCCGCGCCAGGCGTTCGCGAATGAATGGCGTGGCGGCGATCAGGCCGTCGAAACGGCGGCATGCGTAGTCCTCGTAGAGGCGGAAGGCGCGGGACAGCGTCAGCCGCGAGACCCTGCCGAGATAGGGTTTGGCGAGGAGCTGCGCCGGCACGTCTTCGTGGGAATCGAAGATCACCCGCTTGCCGTTGCGCTTGAGGCGCAAGCCGGCCGGCAGCAGCTCGGGGTCGTGCAGCTGGTAGACATCCGCGTCGAGTCGCAGCGCCGCGCGCAGCACGCGCCGCGTCGCCCGCAAGATCCGGTCGAGGCGGCCGGCGGGCCGGCCCACGTCGACGATGCGCACGCCGTCGATGGTTTCGTCGCCCAGGCCGTCGGCCACCACCAGCGTGACGTCATGCCCCCGTTCGTTCAGGCTGCGGCACTGCTTGATGAAGATCCGGGTGTCGTAGCGCGGATGGGCTGAGGTCAGGTGGACGATATTTGCCATGTTTTCTCTCGTACCGGTATTGCGAGTAAGCGCCGAGCGTGGCGCCGATCAGCATGTCGGTGAAGTAGTGGGACGAAATCAGGAGCAGCAGGGTGACGCAGGCCAGTGCGAACCCGTGGATGAATTCCGGCCGGCGTCGGCCGGCAAGATACTCCTTGAAGAACATCGGCACGGCCGGCAGCGTCGTGAGCGCGAGGAGATAGACGAAGCCGAACAGGCCCAGGTCCACCCACGCCGAGAGCACGTTGTGCGAGTAATATCCGAGGGTATAACTGGCGTAGTCGCCCAGCAGCGGGTGGGCGGAGATCGTGTGTTCGGCATACACGGTCAGGTGATGGCGCTTGTTGGCCGACGTCGATTGCGACAGGTCGAGCAGCTCGAGGATGCGGTTGTCGGGCAGCGCGGCGATGATCTCGTCCATGTGCGCGGAGACCAGCCATGTGGCGACCACAGCCAGGCCGAGGAACACCAGCTTCTGGCGCGAGAAATAAAATTCGACGATCGGGATCGCGAACAGCAGCGCCGCGAATTCGCTGCGTGCCGTGTTGACGAACAGCGTGGCGGCGCCGCTGGCGTACAGGATCAGGCGCAGCGGCAACGAACGCGTGTACGCCAGGACGGGCAGGATCGTCATCAGGTAGGAACGCGAGAAACCCTGGTAGGTGGCGAGGGCGTCGGCATCCTTCGCGATGCCGAGGGCGCCCAGGAAGAACACGCCGTTGACGGAGAACGTGAACACGATCGCGCTCATGGCCGCGAGGCTGGCCAGGCCCATCAGGCGGAACTGCCGCTGGTCGAAGTCGATGAGGGCGAACAGGAAGAACGTGTTCACCATGAACAGGATGCCGGCGACGTGGTGCGCGACGATGGCCGGGGTGGCGCCGGCGGCCGCGTTCACGACGATCACTGCGATGAAGTAGGCGTTGAACAGGCCGTAATGCATGTCGATCGACGACAGGCGGCGCGGATCGCGGCGCAGGCGCTTGTAATAGGCCACGGCCAGCGGCAGCATATAGACCAGCGACACCGGCGAGAAATAGCCGCCCAGGAAGGCTCCCGTCGTGCCCGTGCCCAGCAGGGTGTGGTAGTAGAAAAAGCCGGGGAACAGCAGGAAGAACGCGGAATTCAGCAGCAGCTGTTCGCGTGCGGAAGTGCCGGCGCTGTAGGTGGTCTTCATATCGAGGTCTTCATGCCGTCGCCAGGCGGTTCTGCGAGATCTGCCATGACATGTGCAGATACACCAGGTAGAGCACCGAATAGCCGATCGCGTACCACAGCACGTTCTCGTGCAGCGTCCCCGGTATGAGGAACGCGCCCAGCGTCGTGAAGAACAGCGCGATCTGCCACAGCAGGTCGACCTGCTGCTTGCCCGTGACGAAGAACACATAGCTGAGCGGGCTCGCGATGAAATTCAGGAAGCACAGCGGTGCGAGGAGCTGCGCCAGCTCGCCGGCGGGCCGCCAGGATGCGCCGAACACCTGTTCGAACAGCGCGGGCGAGAACAGCAGCAGGGCCAGAGCCGGCCCGGCGCCCAGCAACGACAAGGCCTTGAACGTGTAGCGGTATGCGTGGCTGCAATGGCCGAGCGTCTGGAACTCCTGCACGGATTCGCGCTTGAACACTTCGAGCACGGAGGCCGCCAGCAGCGACACGGGCGCGGCCAGCACGCGCTGGGTGAGCGCGTACAGGCCGGCCGCCACGGCGCCGTGGCGCATCCCGATCAGGAACAGGGGCATCTGACCGACGAGCGCATTGAGCAGGTTGGAGGGCAGCGAGAAGCGCCAGAATTTCTGGTGCCGGTGCAGGTAGCCGTGCGCGGCGCGGTCCAGGCGCAATGCCAGACGCGGACGCGGCGGATGCAGCAGCAGGGTCGCCGCGACGAGGCCGGCCGCGAGGCCGATCAGCTGGCCGATCAGCAGGCCCGCTTCGCCGGCGCCGGCGGCCAGCAGGAGCAGCTGGGTGAGCGCGATGGTGGCGGCGCCCCAGACCTTGGCGCGCGCGGCCTTGCCGAAGGCCTTGTGCGACGTCGCGTAGGCCAGCGTCGTCTGGGTATAGGCGGTGAGCCAGGTCCCGACGCCGACGAGGAGCAGCGCGCCCCATGACTGGTCGCCCAGCGCGGGCAGCCCGAGCGCATGGGCGAGCAGCGCGCACAGCGAGACGAGCAGGGCGGTCGTGCTGGCCGAATAGAACACGACGGAAAAGCAGACCCGCTGCTGCGCCGGCTCGTCGTCGAGGATCATGGCGGTTTCGAGACGCAGGGTGGCGGCGATGGCGGACACGGCGACGACGCCGAGCCACACCGCGAAGGCGCCCATCTCGCTGGGCGTGCACATGCGCGTGATCAGCGGTGCAGCCAGCAAGGGCAGGGCCTGGGCGCCGAGTGCGCCGCCCAGGACCGTTGCCACGTGTCTCCAGAAACCGGGCAGGCTCATATGGACATGGCCGCCGTTGCCGAAATATCGACAGCCTCGAGCAGGGCCGCGCACACGCGCCGGATGTCTTCGTCAGGCAGGTAGGGGCCCATCGGCAGGCTCATGACCCTGTCGGCCAGGGCGCGCGCCACCGGGCACGTCGCGCCTCCGCTCAGGTGCGCATACGCCGGCTGCATGTGGATCGGCACCGGATAGTGGACCGCCGTCGGGATGCCGGCTTCCTGCAGGGCGCGCTGGACGTCGTGGCGGCGCTCGACCAGCACCGTGTACTGGGCGAATGCGCTGGACCGGTCGGTGCCGCGGCCGAGGAGGTCGACTTTGCCGTCCAGCAGCGCGTCGTACGTGGCCGCGGCGCGGCGGCGCTGCCCGAGTTCCCAGTCGAACAGGCCGAGCTTGGCCAGCACGACGGCGCACTGCAGCGTGTCCATGCGGCCGCCGACGCCGATCCGGGTATGGACATAGCGCCGGCTCTGGCCGTGCACGCGGATGTCGCGCATGGCGCGGGCCAGGTCGTCGTCGCTCGTGAACAGCGCGCCGCCGTCGCCGTAGCAGCCGAGCGGCTTGCTCGGGAAAAAGCTCGTGCCGGCGATCGTGGACAGGTTGCAGCTCTTGCGGCCGCGGTAGTCGGCGCCGAAGCTCTGCGCGGCATCCTCGATCACGGGCAGGCCGTGGCGCGCCGCGAGGGCATTGATCTCGTCCATGTCGGCGGGCTGGCCGTACAGCGCGACGGGCATGATGGCCCGCGTGCGCGCACCGATGCGCGCCTCGACGAGGGCCGGATCGAGGTTGCCGGTGCGCGCATCCACGTCCACGAACACCGGGACGGCACCCAGCAGCACGATCACTTCGGCCGTGGCGATGAACGTGAACGGCGTCGTGACGATTTCGTCGCCGGACCGGATGCCGAGCGCCATCAGGGCGATCAGCAGTGCTTCGGTGCCCGAGGCGACCGTGACGCAATGGCGTGCGCCGGTGTACGCGGCCAGGCGTTCCTCGAGTTCGGCGACTTCCGGCCCCATGATGTATTGGCCGTGGTCGAGGACCGCCTGGATGCGCGCGTTGATCAGGTCGCGCGATGCCTGGTACTGGGACTTGAGGTCGATGAATTCCATGGTGGCCTGGGCGATCACGGTTGCGGGGACGCCGGGAGCAGGATGCAGGTCCCGTCGCGCAGCAGGTAGACGTCGCCCGTGTGCGGGCATGCCGCTTCGCCGTTGCCGGACAGCGGCAGCGCGAGGCGTTCGCCGAAGCGGCTGATCCAGCCGATCTGGTGCGCCGGGACGCCGGCCATCATGGCGAAGTCGGGCACGGAGCGCTTGACGACGGCGCCGGCGCCCACGAAGGCGAAGCGGCCGACCGTCACGCCGCAGACGATGGTGGCGTTGGCGCCGATGCTGGCGCCGCGCTTCACCACGGTGCGGCGGTACTGGTCCTTGCGCACAATGCCGGCGCGCGGGTTGTAGACATTCGTGAACACCATGCTGGGGCCGCAGAACACCTCGTCCTCGAGCGTGACGGCGTCGTACACGGACACGTTGTTCTGGATCTTGACGCCGTTTCCGATCACGACGTCGTTGCCGACGAAGACGTTCTGGCCGAGCGAGCAGTCGGCGCCGATGCGGGCGCCGCCGCACACGTGGCTGAAGTGCCACACGCGCGTGCCCGGTCCGAGGACGGCGCCCGCGTCGACGATGGCGCTGGCATGGACGGCCTGGGTTTCGTTGAGGTTCATGTCAGTACTCCAGGGGCAGGGCGACGCGTTTGCCGTCGCGTGCGGACATGTAGGCGGCCACGAGCACTTCCAGCGACTTGAGGCCTTCGCGGCCGTCCGTTTCCGGCTCGGCCTCGCCGCGCAGCACGCGGATCACGTTGTCGTAGTACAGCGGATGGCCGAAACCGTACACGGACGTCGTCTGGTAGCTGGCCTCCGTCACGAGCGCGTCGTCCGGGTCGGGCGTGGCGAATTCCCACTGCTGGATGTCGTTGACGGCGACGCCGCCGATGCGCACCGTCCCGTGCTCGCCCAGCACGGTGATCGAGCCTTCCAGGTTGCGCGGGTAGGTGAGCATCGTGACGTTCATGGAGCCGAGCGCGCCGTTCCGCCACCGCAGGCTGAGCACGCCCGTGTCCTCGACTTCGATGTCGCGCGCCAGCGTGGCCGTGTAGGCCTGCAGGCTCTCGACGGGGCCGACGATCCAGTCGATCAGGTCGACGTAATGGCTGGCCTGGTTCATGAAGGCGCCGCCGTCGAATTCCCATGTGCCGCGCCAGCTGGCGCTCCGGTAGTATTCGGGGGGACGCGTCCAGAACACGTTCAGGTTGATCATGTAGATGCGGCCGAAGCGCTTCTTGTCGACGGCGCGCTTGAGCAGCTGCAGCGTGGCGTTGCGGCGGTTCTGCTTGACGACGAACAGGCGCACGCCGGCCGCGTCGGCCGCCGTCACCATGCGCTTGCCGTCCTCCCAGCGCGTGGCCATCGGCTTTTCCGTGATCACGTGGCGGCCGGCCCGGGCGATGCGGATCGCCTGTTCGGGATGCAGGCCGGACGGCGTCGTGACGACGAAGGCGTCGGCCGCGCAATCGCGCAGCATCGTCTCCAGGTTCGTGTACGCGGACGCGCCGGTGGCGCCGACGGCGCGGTCCAGGGCGCGCGGATCGACGTCGCAGATGCCGACCAGTTCTGCACGGTCCTGATGCTGGCGCAGCGCCTCGAAGTGATTGGCGGCGATGCGGCCGCATCCGACGAGGGCGAAGCGGATCTTGCGGTCCGTGATGGGAGCGGGATACTGGCGCATGGCGGCTCCTCAGGCTTTGACGAGGTTCGGCAACGGGGACGTATAGACCCCGCGCGTATCGACGATCAGGCCGGCGTACTGGCGCACCAGTTCGTAGTCGAAGGCGCTGTGCGCGGTGGCCACCAGCACGACGTCGTAGGAGGCGATCCGCTGCGGCGTCAGCTCGACGCTCCTGAGGTCGAAGTGGTGCTCGCGCATGCGCGGGAACACGGTCACGTGCGGATCGGCGTAGTCGACCACGGCGCCCTTCTCGCGCAGGATTTCCATCAGTTCGACCGACGGCGATTCGCGCATGTCCTCGACGTCCTTCTTGTAGGCGATGCCCAGCACCAGCACGCGGCTGCCCATCACGGCCTTGCCGCGCCGGTTCAGCGCGTCGGTGAGCTTGCCGACGACCCAGTGCGGCATGTCGCTGTTGATCTCGCCGGCGAGTTCGATGAAGCGCGTGTGCAGGCCGTATTCGCGTGCCTTCCACGTCAGGTAGAACGGGTCGATCGGGATGCAGTGCCCGCCCAGGCCGGGGCCGGGGTAGTAGGGTGTGAAGCCGAAGGGCTTCGTGGCGGCGGCGCGGATCACCTCGTGGATGTCGATCTGCATGCGGTCGGCGATGATCTTCATCTCGTTCACGAGGCCGATGTTGACGGCGCGGTGGATGTTTTCCAGCAGCTTGGTCAGTTCGGCCGCGCGGGTCGAGCTGACCTGCACGATGCGGTCGATCGCCGGGCTGTACAGCGCGACCCCGGCTTCCAGGCAGGCCGGCGTGACGCCGCCGCACACTTTCGGGATCGTGCGGGTATGGAAGTCGGGGTTGCCCGGGTCTTCGCGCTCGGGCGAGAACACGAGGAAGACGTCCTGCCCGATCGTGAAGCCGCGCGCTTCCAGCCGCGGCTTCAGCTCCTCGTCGGTGGTGCCCGGATAGGTCGTGCTTTCCAGCGACAGCACCTGGCCCGGCCGCATGAAGGGCACGAGGGCGTCCGTCGTGTCGAGGACGAAGGACAGGTCCGGTTCGCGGTAGGCGTTGAGGGGCGTCGGCACGCAGATGATCAGCGCATCCGGTTCGCCGGCGCGGGTGAAGTCGGTGGTGGCTTCGAAGCCCCGCTCGCGCGCGTGGACGATGTCGGCGGCGGCGATATGGTTGATGTAGCTTTCCCCGTGGTTGAGGCGTTCGACCTTGGCGCCGTCGATGTCGATGCCGAGCACGCGGAAGCCGGCTTCGGCATAGCGCAGCGTCAGCGGCAGGCCGACGTAGCCCAGGCCGATGACGCCGATGACGGCGGTGCGCTCACTCAGCCGGGTGGTGAGCTGTTCGAGACAGGCCGGTTTGCTTTCGTCACGCATGTGTGTCCTCGCCAAACGGGTGGGTGGAAGGTGCCGCGCCGTCATCAAATCCGGAACGGCACGAATCTCTTGATCAGGCCCAGTCGCCGCGGCGGCGTCGCGAGCTGCGCGGCGGCGGCGGGCGTGGCCACCGAGGCGGGGGCCGCGGCCGGCTCCACTGCGGGCCGGTTGGGGCTGTATTCGGTGACGATGGCCTTGACCATCGCCTCGATCATGGCCCGCTCATGGGTCTCGCAGGCCATCATCAGGCAGGTAATGAAGGTGTCCAGCACGCGTGGGCGCAGGGCGCTTTCCTTCATGCGCATGATACGGGGATGGTCGCTCGGGAAGACGACGCCGTCCGTCAGCAATTCCTCGTGCAGCTTCTCGCCGGGGAAAAGGCCGACGTAGCGGATCTCGATTTCGCCATCCGGGTTCTGCGGCGACTTTTCCGTCAGGCCGGACAGGGCGATCAGGGTGCGCGCCAGGTCGACGATGCGGACCGGTTCGCCCATGTCGAGCACGAACACGTCGCCGCCCTTGGCCATGGCGCCCGCCTGGATCACCAGCTGGGCCGCCTCGGGGATCAGCATGAAGTAGCGCGATACGTCGGGATGCGTGATGGTGAGGGGCCCGCCGCGCGCGATCTGGCGCTGGAACAGGGGAATCACGGAGCCCGACGACCCGAGCACGTTGCCGAAGCGGACCATGCAGAATGTCGTCGCCACCGGCTTGCCGGGCCCGTGGCGGGCTGCGGCGGCCTGGAAGATCAGCTCCGCGATGCGCTTGCTGGCGCCCATGATGTTGGTCGGCCGCACCGCCTTGTCGCTCGAGATGAGCACGCAGGTCCCGACGCCGTGCCGGCCCGCCTGCGAGGCGATCACCTGGGCGCCCAGCACGTTGTTGCGCAGGCCTTCGACGATGTTCGTCTCGACGAGGGGGACGTGCTTGTACGCGGCCGCGTGGTAGATCGTGTCGACCGGACCTGCGCGCAGGATCCGTTCGACCAGGTCCGCGTTGCAGACGGAGCCCAGGTGCGCCTCCACGGGGATGTCGGGGAAGAGGGTGGCGAGCTCCTGGCGCACCGTGTACAGCGCGAACTCGGAGTGGTCGAGCAGGTGCAGCCGGGTCGGGCCGAGGGTGACGATCTGGCGGCACAACTCGCTGCCGATGGAGCCGCCCGCGCCGGTGACGAGCACCGTCTTGCCGTGCACGCAGCGGGAGAACAGGTCGAGGCGCGGCGGCACGGGCGGCCGGCCGAGCAGGTCCTCGAACTTGAGGTCGCGGATGGTTTCGCGCGGCGACGCCTTGTCGTCGGCGAGGTCGACGAGGCGGCTCAGGATCTTGGTACTGATGCCGGCCAGCGCGAGCCGCTGCATGATGTCGCGCAGGCGCTCCGGCGACACGGACGGGATGGCGATCACGATCGAGCGGATGCACATCGCGCCCACGATCTCGACCAGGCGGTCGGTATGGAACACGCGCAGTCCGCCGATGCTGCGTTCGTTCAGTGCGTGCTTGTCGTCGAAGAAACAGACCGGGCGGTATTCGTCGCTGTTGCGCATCGCCAGCGCCAGCCGTGCGCCGGCCTCGCCGGCACCGTAGATGGCAACCACTTCGGTGGCGCTGCGCCGGTCGGCATGCTGGTTGCGCAGGAAATTACGCACGCCGAGCCGCGAGGCGATGACATATGAAAATACGATGAACCAGTAAATGGCCAATGCGCTGCGCGGGAAATTTTCTTCCTTGATCGAGAACGTGACGGCATAGGCACATAAAATGGCGACGGCCAGCGCGATGCCGGTGACGCTCAATAAACGCTGGTCGATGAAACGAATGACGGCACGATATAAATCGGAAACGGAAAACGCGGCGATCGTGACGACCGCGACCAGAATATACGAGGCCGGCCCGAAATGGGACGCCAGTTTCAAATCGCCGCCGCGCAGCAGCATTGCGATCAGGAAGCAGAAAGGCAAAGCGATCAGATCAGCCGAGATCATCAGCGCGATTTTCGTCGTGCGATGCAGGGATACCATTCTGGAGCAAAATCGACTGATAAGCGCTTGATTTAGCTTGATCATGATTCTGAAACGCGGCGTGAGTTAGCGAAGATGAATATCCGTCGGTAAAAAATAACGGCTTATCGAGCGTGCGTTTTTGTTTCCGGGGTGATCGATTGGTGGATGGAATATGCCGCCTGTTAGATTAAATATTGCTGAGTAAGTTTATTATCCGGGCGTATATGAAATGCGGGTTTGACCATGCTCAACCGCCTAAACGGAATTTGTCGCGAATGACACGAACATAAAAATAGGAAATTGAATTAAGGAATATATCCAGGGTTAATTCGCAATTGCGAACAACGAATTCTTTATTGGAAATGAATTTAGAGAAAACGGGAAACGCGGAATGGCCGGCGACGCACGACGGCGTGGTCATGCTGGTGCGCCGCAGGCGCAGGCGCAGGCGTCGGGAAGGAGGCGGGGGATGCCCGTCCGGCGGTCGCGGGCCGCGCCGGACGGGGAGGCTCAGGCGCCGGCCGGATGGCCCGGGCGCGGCTGCGGTGCCATCGGCGGCACCACGATGTCGTCGTTCAGGCGCAGGAACTTGAAGCCGGCCAGCACCTGGCCGTTCTTGCCCGCCTGGCGGTTGCGTTCTTCGCGGGCGGCGGCGCGCGCGATGTACGATTCGAACGTTTCCTCGCGGACCTGCGGGTCGGACGAATGGAGGAAGTGGCGCTGGCCGTCGGCACCCAGCACGACGAGGCCCACGTGCGACGCCCAGTACTGGCCGTCGCGCGTGGAGATCACGTTGACGAGATCGCCTTCGCGCAGCTGGCCCGCGATGGCGGCCACCCGGTCTTTCGGGACATAGGCCTGGCGGCTCGTTTCGACGGGGATGTTCACGTCCGTGTGGTGGCGCGTCTTGAGGAAGCGGGCGCGGTCGATCGTCATCGTGTAGGCCGGACCGTCCGGGCCGGCCAGCTCGGCGCTGACGTCCGTGACGAGCCAGCGGTTGGCGACGTTCCAGTCCATTTCCGTGTAGTGGTTGCGCGTGGCCACGCCGATGATGCCGTCGCGGTAGCGGATGCGCTGCAGCATCCAGAAGAATTCTTCCCATGACTGCGACAGGGCCATCGCATAGGTGTGCTCCGCGAATACGACGCAATCGCTGTGGTCAAGGCTGAACATCGGCAAATTGTCGTGCACCTGGTACGGGAATTCGCCCAGCAGGTTCAGGCGGTAGGGCTGGCCGAGGTTCTTGCGGGCGATCGCGGCGATGCGCTTGCGCAGGTCGGGTTCGGCCTCGTGCACCCAGGCGATGTAGCGGCCCGCTTCGACGGGATCCATGCGGTACAAAGGCTTCGCCAGGACCGTATCGAGCGGTTCCGTGGCCGCGGCCTGCGCCGTGGGCGGCGCGGCGGGCGGCGTCGCGCAACCGGCGCCCAGCAGGGCGATCAGGGTGGGAATCAACAGCGCGGACGGCGCGCGGCTACGACGCATGGCATTCCTCGGAGGGACAATAAAGCGCTACGTTAACCCGGCCGAATGATGCTGTCAAAATGAAACTATTCATACGGCGATAACCCCGCGTGATCCGCCAGCCGAGCATTCCTTTAAGTTATAGATTCTTCAACAGTACTCATTATCCAACGACTTTGTCATCGTCAATACTGAGCGCGCGACCGGGACACACCGGCCCATGACGATCAATGGAGGAGAGAGACATGTTGAAGCAGAAGCCGCTCGCGGCCGCTGTCGCGATGGCGTGGCTGGCCGTGGCGGGCACGCCCGCGCTGGCCCAGACCGGCGCCGGCAGCACCCCGATGCAGACGGTCGAAGTGACGGGCATCCGCGCGTCGATGGCCAGGTCGCTGGCCGTCAAGCGCGACGCCACCGCCAACGTCGAAGTGATCACGGCCGAGGACGTGGGCAAGATGCCGGACAAGAACCTGGCCGACTCGCTGCAGCGCCTGCCCGGCGTGGCCGTCCGCACCGATTACGACGAAGCGGAAAAGGTGGCGATGCGCGGCACCAATCCGGACATGTCCCTCATCGTCTTCAACGGCCACACGGTCAGCAGCGGCGACTGGTACATCGCCGACCAGGCGTCGAGCAGCCGGTCGACGAGCCTGTCGCTGATGCCCTCGTCGGTGCTGAACCAGGCCATCGTCTACAAGACGTCGCAAGCCGACATCGTCGACGGCGGCCTGGCCGGCACCATCAACGTCACGACGCGCAAACCCTTGGCGCAGAAGGAACGCCTGTCGGGCCTGGTCAGCGCGGGTGCCAGCTATGCCACGTTGCCGGGCAAGACGGCACCGGACCTGAACGCGTCCGTCAACTGGAAGAACGAGGCCGGCACGTTCGGCTTCATCGTCCAGGCCTTCGCGGAAAAGCGCTACATCCGCCGCGATTCCGCATCGCGCCTCGCCTATGGCACGAGCAGTGGCTGGGACGTCATCAACACGGCGACCATGAAGGGCATCACGGACGCGTCGCTGGCCGGCAGCGGCTACAAGGCCGCGGACCTGAATGGCGTGCGCCTGCCCGGTTCGATGAGCACGGAGTTCGTCGAGGGCGTGCGCGACCGCAAGGGCGGCATGTTCTCGCTGGAGTTCAAGCCGAACCAGGACCTGGACGTCACCATGACGGGGTTCACGTCAACCTTGAAGGCGCCGAACTACGGCCGCCTCAAGGCCGGCGCCATGTACAGCATGCTGCTCGGTAAAGCCTCGCTGCCCGACGGCGCCACCGGCGCGTCCGCGCCGAACACGAACTCGAACGGCCAGCAGGTGTTCGCGGCTATCCGCAACCCGGTCATCGTGACCGAGACGACGATGTACGGCGACCAGCTGCGCGTATTGAAAAGCGCCGACATCATGTTCGCGGACGGGACGACGCCCCAGTACATCGGCAACTCCGAAGGCTTCTATCGCCAGGGCGCGCGTGCCACCAGTTCCTTCCTCGACCTGGACGGCAAGTGGCGCGTCAATCCGGACCTGACCCTGAAGACGCTGCTGTCCACGACGCGCGGCGTCGGCAAGACGGACTTCGACCAGGGCCTGACCTACGCCAGCTTCGGCACGGGCGTGTCGTATGCGCTGGCCGGCGTCGACAACGCGCCATACGTGAAGTACTACGGCACCGGCGTCAAGCCGGACCAGCTCGTGGTGCGCACGATTTCCGGCCTGAAGACCACGGACCGCGAGACGAGCGGCCAGATCGACGGCGAGTACCGCGTCGCGCGGGGCTGGCTCCAGTCGGTCGCCAGCGGCCTGCGCTACGCCGACCACCACCGCGACAGCGCGCGCCGCTATCCGGCCTACCACGACCGCGACATCACGCTCGGCGCGCCGACGAGCACCGTGCCCTGGCCGTCGAACTTCGGCGCGGGCCTGGACGGTCCGGCCGGCTGGGACAACACGGGCTATACGTTCGATCCTGCCGTGCTGATGGCTTACTTCCAGGGCGCCACCAAGACGACCACCGACGACTACGAGCGCCGCATCGCGTCCGAACTGCACATGCGCGAGCGCCAGAGCGCGGGTTATGTGATGGCGAACCTGGAAGGCGAGCGCTGGTCCGGCAACGTCGGCCTGCGCTTCGTGCAGACCCGCATCAATGCCGACATCCCGACGCCGATCCCGGCCGGCGTCTGCCTGCGCGCCGCGCCCGGCCAGCCGGCGATTCCCTGCGCGGCCTATCCGGACGCGATCACGAACTCGGGCGACCTGCAGCCTTTTTATGACAACGAGGCCTTCAAGAACAACACCGGCAACACCTACTATTTCATCAAGACGGACCGCCGCTTCGACAACTGGCTGCCCAGCATGAACCTGCGCTACGAATTGACGAAGGAGCAGATCGTGCGACTCGGCGCGAGCCGCACGGTGGGCCGCCAGAACTACAACCTGCTCGGCGCGGGCTTCGGCTCACCGACCTGCGACGCCCAGGGCTGCCGCGTGACGGGACCGAACCCGGACATCAAGCCGCTCACGGCGGACAACCTGGACGCATCGTGGGCCTGGTACTTCGCGCGCCGCTCGCTCGTCGCCGTCAACCTGTTCTACTCGCGTATCCAGGGCTATGCGAAGACCGGCACGTCCGGCGGCGCCACGATCGACCTGTGGGATTCCGCGGCGCAGGCGATGAAGACGTACGCCGTGCAGACGTCGCAGCAGCAGGGCGCGCACATCGCGGGACTCGAACTGGCGTACGAGCAGCCGATCGGCACGACGGGCTTCGGCTTCACCAGCAACGTGAGCCGCGCGCACACGAAGGTCGACGACGGCCGGCCGATGGTCGGCGCATCCGAATGGGCCGCGAACCTGGGCGGCTACTTCGAGAACGACAAGGTGTCGCTGCGCCTCGTGGCGAACTACCGCAGCGAATACGTGAACAGCTCCACGGCGCCGGCGCCGACGGCCAACAGCCAGGGCCTGTACAGCGTCAACGGCGTATTGATGCCGACCGCGCCGACGATGGCCGCGCCGGTGACGACGTTGGCCTTCAACGCCAGCTGGAACGTCAGGCCCGATCTGGTGCTGGCGTTCGACGCGACGAACCTGACCGACGTGAAGCGCGCCTACTATCGTTACAGCGAGGAGGAACAGCAGAAGCTTGACGTCAGCGGCCGGCAGTTCTACCTGAAGCTGACATACCGGTTCTGACGGCGCCGTGACGGCATGAAGAAGGGGCTTTCGGGCCCTTTTTTTCATGCTGCGCGTTGTCGCGTAGGCGCAGCTGAAGGTGGTTTGTAGGACTGGAACTCAAGGGGGCGAACAGTGTGCGGCACCTAACGGTCCGCATCCCCACCGTGCCGCTACGATGGAGGCGTCGAGTGAGGCACCAGCGATCTTCCGCAGGCGGCCAACCACCTCGACAGGTCAGCCGGTCGCCTCGAGGATCGGCACCAGATTCCCACGCCGGCGCGGGGCCGCGGTCATCGAGCCGCGAACGCGCCGGCCTCACCGGAAGCGGAGGTTGCCATGTCTACGACCACGACGAGCCATCCACCCAAGCATCTCGTGCGCGAATATCTCGAGCGGCGCTCGAAGGACTCCACGCCGCCGCCGACGCCGGAAGAAATCCGGCGCCAGCTGGGCTGGGGCATGCTGATGCCGGCGGACGAGCGGATTGGCACCTCCCGCTCCTGAAAACGATTTGCAGTTTGACCGTCACCGAACAGGAGAAACCCATGACCGCCAAGATCGGCAGCAAACATATCGCCCAGCACCGCGGCAAGAAAGAGCGCGAGGAAATCCACAAGATGAACATCGCGCGCGAAGCCCTCAAGATCGCCGCCGCCAGCGCCAAATACCGCAACCAGCAGAAGGGCCGGCGCCCGCTGGCCGCCGCGGCCGCGTGATCATGGCCTGATCCGCCCGCCGCATCACCCGCTCCGCGCAAGCCCGCCATGGCGACATGGCGGGCTTTTTTGCGTCGTTCACCGGCACCGCGCCACCGTTGGCCGAAAAGCGCTTCCCCCGCCGGCCGCATCTCCGTTATCGTGTCGTCATTCGATTCGACGACAATCCGGAGGTAACATGAATAGCGAAGCTTCCTACCACCTGCGGCGCCAGGTGTTGTGGGGCCTGGTGCTGGTGGGGCTGGGCGTGGCCTTCCTGCTGGACCAGATGGATGTGTTCGACATCCGCGCGCTATGGCATTACGCGCCGCTGCTGCTGGTCGTGGTGGGCATCAACCAGACCATCGGCTACCCGAGTGCCCGCGAATTTTCCAACGGACTGTGGACTGTGTTCATCGGCTTGTGGCTGTTCGCCGTGCTCGAAGGCCTGTGGGGCCTCACATTCCGCAACAGCTGGCCGCTGTTCATCATCATCAGCGGCATCACGATGGCGATCCGGCCGATCGCGGAGCGCCGCTTCGGTCCGAAGGGAGGGAACGGTCATGGAAAATAATACGAACCGTGCCTCGAGCCAGGTCGTGCTGGGCCTGCTCGTGGTGGGCATGGGCGTCCTGTTCCTGCTCGATAACCTGGACATCCTGAATTTTCGCCACGCGATCGGCTTCTGGCCGCTCGTCTTCATCGTGGCCGGCTGCGCCGCGCTGTTCGGCAACGGGCCGCGCAGCGGCAATTACATGGGCGGCGTGCTGATCGCGGTCGGCGTGCTGATGATCCTCGGGCGCCTCGGGTTCTTCTACATCAGCTGGGGCACGCTGTGGCCGCTGGTGATGATCGCGCTGGGCGGCCTCGTGCTGTTTCGCTCGCTCGGCCCGGGACGGGTGGCGCGCTCCGCCGCCGTGGCGGGGACGGGCCTGGACAACGTCGTCGACATCGTCGCGGTCCTGGGCGGCTTCGAGCGCCGCGTCAGCGCGCCCGATTTCCGCGGCGGCGAGATCACGGCCGTGATGGGCGGCTGCGCGCTCGACCTGCGCGAAGCGTCCATCGTCAAGGAAGCCGTGATCAACGTCTTCACGATCTGGGGCGGCATCAACATCAAGGTGCCGCCCGACTGGACCGTCGTCCTGAACGGCACGCCGCTGATGGGCGGCTTTTCGGAGAAGACCGCCCGGCCGCCCGACGGCAGCAAGCGCCTCGTCATCACGGGCTACGCCATCATGGGCGGCGTGGAAGTGCGCAACTAGAGGCGCCGCCGGTGCACGGGGTCTTCGCCAACTGGCGCGCGGCGCTGCTCTACCTGCTGGCCTGGCTGATGCTGGGCCTGCTGCTCGCGGCCATGCTGGCCGTCAGCGGCGCGGGCTGGGGCGCGAGCCTGGCGTTCGCCGTGCCGCTGGCCCTCGTGTATGCGTACGCCACGGGCTTTTCCGCCTATTACGTGTGCCGCGCCTATCCGCTTGACCGGCGCCGCCCGCCGGCAATCGCCGCCGGCGTCGGCATGACGGCGGCCTGCGCGGCGGCGCTGTGGTGCGCCATCGGCGCAGCGTGGAACAGCCTGTTGACCGCATTGGCGCCGGAGGGTTACCTGCCGGTCGCAAGCGCCCCGGTGCTCGCGTCGATGTTCGGCCTCGGCATCATCCTGTATGGCCTGGCGGCCGCCGTGAACTATCTGCTCATCGAGTCCGAGCGGGTGCGCCAGCTCGAAACGCAGCGCCTGCAGATGAAGCTGATGGCGCAGGATGCCGAGCTGCGCATGCTGCGCGCCCAGGTCGATCCGCACTTCCTGTTCAACAGCCTGAACTCGGTCAGCGCACTGACGTCGCTCGATCCGGCGGCCGCGCGCGACATGACCGTGCAGCTGGCCGAGTTCTTCCGCCACACGCTGGGCCTGCGCGCCGACCGCAAGGTCACGCTCGACCACGAACTGCAGCTCGTGCGCCATTTCGTCGCCATCGAACAGGTGCGCTTCGGCGACCGGCTGCGATTCGAGGCCGACATCGATCCGGCGGCCGGCGCCTGCCTCCTGCCGCCGATGCTGTTGCAGCCTCTCGTGGAAAACGCCATCAAGCACGGCATCGGCCAGATGGTCGAGACGGGCCGCGTGCGCATCGTGGCGGTGCGCGCCGGATCGATCCTGCGCATCCGCGTGGAGAACGACGTCGATGCCGACGCTGCCGGCGATGCGCGCGGCACGGGCCTGGGTCTCGTCAACGTGCGCCAGCGCCTGGCCGCGGCCCATGGCCACGAGGCCAGCGCGCACTGGGCGCGGCGCGACGGCCGCTTCGTCGTGGAGCTGGCGCTGCCGGCCGTCACGGCCACCGAGCCGTACATCGCAACCGATATGGAAGGGACCTGACGCATGCGCGTGATCATCGTGGACGACGAACCGCTGGCGCGCGCCGTGCTGCGTGAGCACCTGGGCCTGCACGCCGACGTGGAGATCGTCGGCGAATGCGCCAACGGCTTCGAGGCCGTGAAGGCGATCGCCGAACTGGCGCCCGATCTCGCATTCCTCGACATCCAGATGCCCAAGCTGGACGGCTTCGAAGTCGTCGAGCTGGCCGGCGCGAAGACGCATTACGTGTTCGTCACCGCGTACGACCAGTTCGCGCTGCGCGCGTTCGACGTCCATGCGCTCGACTATCTCCTGAAGCCGTTCACCCGCGACCGCCTCGCGCAGGCGCTGGCGCACGCGCGCGAGCGCCTGGCCGCGCCGGCGTCCGCGACCCAGGGCGACGAGGCGATGCGTGCGCTGGTGAACGATGCCCAGGCGCGCCACCAGCCGATCGAACGGGTGCTGATCCGCGACGGCGCGCGCGTGCAGGTGCTTCCCGTCGCGCGCATCGATTATGTCGAGGCCCAGGACGATTACGTCGCGTTCTTCGCCGAAGGCCGCCAGTGGCTGAAGAACCAGCGCATGGCCGAACTGGAAAGCCAGCTGGATCCGCGGGCCTTCCTGCGCGTGCACCGTTCGTACATCGTCAACCTGGCCGCCATCGCGCGCATCGAGCCGACGGGCAAGGATGGCCATTGCGCCGTGCTGAAGTCCGGCGCGCGCATCCCGATCAGCCGCAGCGGCTACCAGAAAGTCCGGGACCTGATGCGTTAAGCCGCCTTGCCGACGTGCCACCACGCGGGCAGCAGGGCCTGGACTTCCGGCCGCGCGAAGCGGTCGTCGATCAGCCACACGACGCCGCGGTCCTGCTCCGTGCGGATCACGCGGCCGGCCGCCTGCACGACCTTCTGCATGCCGGGATAGAGATAGGTGTAGTCGTAGCCGGCGCCGAACATCGCCTGCATGCGCCGGCGCAGCTGCTCGTTGATCGGGTTCACCTGGGGCAGGCCGAGGGTCGCGACGAACGCGCCGATGAGGCGCTCGCCCGGCAGGTCGACGCCTTCGCCGAACGAGCCGCCCAGCACCGCGAAGCCGATGCCGCGGCCGCCCGTGACGAAGCGCGCGAGGAAGTCGGCCCGTTCCGGCTCGCTCATGCGGCGCGCCTGGCGCCAGACCGGGATGTCCGGATGCTCGTGTTCGAAGCGGTCGGCGACCTGCTGCAGATAGTCGAAGCTGGAAAAGAAGGCGAGATAGTTGCCGGGCCGGGCGTCGTACTGGTCGGCCATCAGGGCGGCGATCGGCGCGAGCGAGCCGGCGCGTTCCTGATAGCGCGTCGAGATGCCGTGCGCCACGTGCACGTCCAGCTGGCTCGCGCTGAACGGGGAATCGACGTCGATCCAGGCCGTGTCCGCGGGCATGCCGAGCAAGTCGGCGAAATAATGCCAGGGGCTCAGCGTGGCGGAGAACAGGGTCGTCGAATGGGCGTACGCGAAGCGCGGGCCGAGGAAGGGGGCGGGGACCACGTTGCGGATGCACAGCGCCGTATCGCGTTCGTGTCCCGGAAAATTCGCGCGCGCGACGTCGAACAGCGAGTGGTCGCCGAAGGATTCGGCCAGGCGGCCGAACTGCAGCGCGCCGAAATAAAAATCCTGCAGGGCGGGATCGAGCGGCACGGGGAACGCTGCCATGTGTTCCGTGATGGCGCTGGCCGCGCCCTGCAGCGCATTCAGGAATTTGTCGGGCAGGCCGTCCAGCACCTGGTAGGGCAGGGGCGCGGACTTGCTCACGTCCGTCCACGCGCGCTTGACCTTGTCGAGCGGCTTGTGCAGCGATGGCGGCGCGACGCCGCGGGCCGCGCGCAGGTCGCCGCGCTGGATCGTCGCGGTGTACATCGAGCGCGCGCGGGACACCAGGTTATGCGCCTCGTCGGCCAGCACGCTGACCTTCCAGCCCCGTTCCAGCGCCAGCGCGTACAGCATGGCGCCGCCGTCGAACCAGTAGTTGTAGTCGCCCACGACGACGTCGCTCCAGCGCACCATTTCACTGCCCAGGTAGTACGGGCAGACGTCGTGCGCGAGGCCGATGTCGCGCAGGGCGGCGCGATCGAGCATCCGCGCGCCGGCGGCGGCTTCGCGCGCGGCCGGCAGCCGGTCGTAGAAGCCTTTGGCGAGCGGGCAGGAGTCGCCGTTGCAGGCCTTGTCCGGATGCTCGCAGGCCTTGTCGCGCGCGCTCAGTTCGAGCACGCGCAGCGGGATCGTGCCGCCGGACGTCAACGTGGCCGCGGCGTCCAGCGCCAGCTGGCGTCCCGGGGTCTTGGCGGCCAGGAAGAAGACCTTGTCGAGACGGTGCGCGGGCGCCGCCTTCAGCACCGGGAACAGCGTGCCGACGGTCTTGCCGATGCCGGTCGGGGCCTGCGCGAGCAGGCTGCGCCGGTTCGCATTGGCGCGGAAGATCTCTTCCGCCAGTTGGCGCTGGCCGGGACGGAAGTCCGCGTGCGGGAAGCGCAGCGTCGCCAGCGCCGCGTCGCGCGCCGCGCGGTGCGCGAGTTCCTGCCCGGCCCAGGCGACGAAGCGGCGGCATTGATCCTCGAACAGCGCCGCGAGCTCGGTGCGCGTGCGGGTCTCGCGCAGCACGGTCTCCTGCTGGCTGCCGATGTCGAAGTAGACCAGCGCCAGGTTGACCTCGTCCATGCCGAGCTGCCCGCACAGCAAATGGCCATAGACGCGCAGCTGGGCCCATGCCAGGCGCTGGTGATTGTCGGGGATGCTCGTGAACTGGCCGCGGTACGTCTTGACTTCTTCGATCAGGTTCCGGTCCGGGTCGTAGCCGTCGGCCCGGCCGCGCACATGCAGCGGGCCCCAGTCGCCCGCCAGCGTCACCTCGCTGCGATACTGCTCGCCGCGCCGGGACGCCACGACGGCATGGCCGGCGATGCCTTCCTGCGCCGTGGGCGAGGGCGTGAAGCGCAGGTCGAGGTCACCCTGCTTGGCGGTGAATTCGCACAGGGCGCGCACCGCGACGACGTAGCGCGCGCCGCTGTCGTTTTCACTCATGCCGCGGCCTGCTCCCACTGCAGATAGCACACCGTGACCGGCATGCCGTGCGCCGCGCAGTAGTCGATCCAGCGCAGCTGGTTGTCCTGCAGGCGGTCGCCCGGGCCCTTCACTTCGATCATGTCGTAGCGCGCTTCGCCCGGCCAGAACTGGATCAGGTCGGGGAAGCCCGTGCGGTTTTCCTTCACGTCCTGCAGGATGCGGCGGAACCACAGCTCCAGGTGCGCGGCCGGGATGCAATCGAGGGCCAGTTCGATGATGTCGCGCCCGAGCCAGTCCCACGCGACGAACGGTGACTGCAGGCCGGCCTTCTCGTCATACGTCGCGAGGATGGCGGCGCGGTGGCCGCCGTCGTCGAGCAGCGCGAGGCAGGTTTCGAAGTCGTCCTTGCGGCGCAGGTAGAAATCGGCCGCGAACAGGTCGGCCGGGCCGCGGTGGAACGGGTGGAAGAACGCGCCCGGTATGGCCGCGAAGACGGCGCGCCAGCACAGGAGGCCGAACAGCGTGTTGGCCAGCGTGTTTTCGACGTAGTAGACGGGCGCGTCGTCGCGCCACAGGTGCTCCAGCACGACGCCTTCGACCCGCCATTCTCCGCCCGGCAGCGGCAGGCACAGGTCGAGCCGCGCGGCCGGCGGCGCGCGGCGCGCGGGGCGTGTCGGGTGGCCCAGCTTGCGCGCCAGGCGGGGACCGATACGCAACAAATGCTGGCGTTCCGCTTCGCTTTCCGGGGCTTGCCGCGCGGTCTCGAACAGCGCATGGGCGTCGTCGAATTTCTCGTGCTTTTCCAGCACGCGGATGGCGCGTCCGCGCGCCCCCGGATAGCGGCAGTCCGCGTACACGGCGTACGCGTTGTCCCAGTCCCTTTCCTTTTCGAGCAGTTGCCCGAGCTGGAACAGCAGGCGCTCGCGGCGGCTGTCGAGCCAGTCGTTGCCGAAAGCGTGGCGCGGCAGGTCGGCCAGCACGTCCAGCGCCGGCTCGTCGCCGTAATAGCGTTCCTTGCAGGCGTGCAGCTGCAGGTAATGATCGATGTCCTGGCGCGCCCGGAATCCGCGCGACGCCGGCGAGAATTCGACGCGCTCGTAGCGGAACAGGCCGAGGTCGGACAGCACGAACTCGGTCCAGTCCTGCGACAGGTTGCCGAAGAAGATGAGGCGCAGCCGGTCGCACAGGGGTTGCACGAGCAGGCGCAGCGCGAGGTCGTCGCAGCCGGCATACCACTGCGAGAACGGGCGGTTCGCGCCATGCGCCGGCTCGGCGCGCAGCGCTTCGAGCTGGTCGGCCTTGCGCGCGCCCTTGCGCGCGCCCGTCAGGCCGAAGGCCTCGGCCAGTTCCGGCTTGGCCAACAGGCCGAACAATTCGTCGAGCGTCAGGACCGGATCGGACTCGATCCAGCCGCTGGGCAGCAGGGCGCGCGCCGCCTCGACCGGGCAGCCGATCTCGGCGTAGTTGAGCTTGCTGGCCCGGAACAAGGTGCCCTTGCGCATCACCATCCGTACGAACAGCGCGCGCGCCGGCTGCGGCAGCCGGGGAAAGGCGGCGATGAAAGCGTGTTCATCATCGATGAGCAGGTCGGCGTAGCGCTCGGCGATCCAGTCCAGCACGCGCTGGAAGTTATCCAGATAATAAAACTCGTTTTCCAGGACTCTGATCATCGTCATACCGCGCCAACTGTACTTTTGTACAGTATAACGGTGGCGGCGACGATGTCCCAGCAGTTTTGGTGCCGCGGCGGCGTGCGGCGTGGTTTTCCGTACCGCCGCCGCGGTGCCGCTGCGGTTCTATTGACGGGACGGCAAGCGCGGGTTGCAGGATTTGCCGGTACAGGCGGGCGTTCCCGCGGCATCGGCGCCGTCGTTGCCGGCGCCGGCGTGCTGGAGGATGGCCGAGATCAGGGCGACATCCGTATCCACCGTGGCCGCCGGCGGCCTTGCCCTGGACGCGGCCGCGGCCCGCTTCTGGCGCGATGGCGCCGGCTCTCCATGCGCCAGCAACGGCGTCTGGGGCGGCACGGCGCGGTACGCCGGTTGCGGCCGTGCCGGTGGGACGGCCGCGGCCGCGTTCCGCGTCGGTGTGTAACCCGCCGCGGCCGGCGCGGAGCTGGACGGCGCGCCGGCGGCGCGTGCCGCCGCGGCAGGCGTTGCCGCGGCCGCTGCGGACGGAGGCGCCGCGGACGGTGCCACATCGACGATGACGGCGCCGCGCGCGGTTGCGGGGACCGGTGTGTCCGGTGGCTCGGCTGTTTGCGGCGGCGCCGGCATCGACGCGGGCGCCGGCGTTTCCCCGGCCAGCGTCGTATGCATGGTCGGCACATTGACGTGGATGGCGTCGCCCGCTGCGTCGCGGGTGGCGGCGGCCGTGCCTGGGCGCGCGGTTTCGGGCCGCGGGGCGACCTGCGCCGTGCCGGCCGCCTCCGCGTCCCGGGCCGGCGTCGCGCCGCGTACGAGCCACGCCAGCACGACGAGGAGTGAGCAGGCGAGTATGCCGGCGGCGCCGTACCAGAATACGGCCGGCACGGCGCGGAGCCGGCGGCCGGGCGCCTGGCCGTCCAGCATGGCCAGGATATTGATTTCGCCGCCATGCCGCCGCGAGGAGGACATCAGGTTGGGACGTCTGGAGCCGGATTGATTTTCATCTGTAGGGCGCACCGCGTTACTCCTAAGATTGGAAAACTAGTTCCAATTAGAAACAAACCGGAGAAATCGATGCTGATCTTCGTCGCATTCTTGTACTTTTGCCTGGCCTGCAGCCTCATCTGGTTCGCCTTGTTTCCGGGCGGAAGGGCATCCGTGCTGCAGGTGCTCGGCATGCTGCAGCGCCGCCTGCAATGGCGCGTGGGCGGCTGGCAGCGCAGCGGCAATGCGACCTTGCAGGCGTCCTGGTCGGGTGCCCGGGGTTTGTTGTACGACAGCCGCAAGGTGTTGCGCCGGCACTGGGCCTGGTGCGCCGTCGGCGTGCCGCTCGTGCTGATTCCGACGCTGCTCGCATTGCTGATGCGCCGGCCGGACATGCTGCCGGATTACGAACCCGTCGACACCGTCGTCGACGCGCAGGTCGCCGCGCTGCTGAAGGGCGAGCAACTGGTGCCGCCGGCCGCGTTGCCGCCGCTCGCATTCGGCACGCGCGAAGTGGAACTGTTGCGTCCGATGCTGGTCGATGCCAGCCGCAACTGGGGGCTCATGCGGCCGGAGTACAGCCAGCGCCTGTTGCTGGTTTTCAAGATCATGAAAGAGAAATACGGTTATGAGATGGCTCTGCTGGAAGGCTATCGCAGCCCCGCCCGCCAGGACCTGCTGGCCGGCATGGGCACGCAGGTGACCAACGCGCGCGCATTCCAGAGCTGGCACCAGTACGGCCTGGCGGCCGATTGCGCGTTCTGGCGCGACGGCAAGCTCGTGATCTCGGAAAAAGATCCCTGGGCCATGCGTGGTTACCAGCACTACGGCGAGGTCGCGGAATCGCTGGGCCTGACCTGGGGCGGACGCTGGACCATGATGGATTTCGGCCATACCGAGTTGAGGATGCGCGGTGTCATGCGTCATTGATCGTGGACGGGGTTCCCCGGGCGTTGTCTCATCTCAAATTTTCGATTGGGAAATAGTGCCAGTATTGCCGATGGTATTCACCACTCTCCGAGCGAACATGATGGCCCGACTCTGGCAGTTCCTTACCGACCGACGTGTTTTGGCCGTAACCGGCATCGGCGTGCTCGCGGCATTCCTGCTGCTGGGCGCGGAATCCCTCGACGTCGCCCTGATCTGGGCCGCGCTGCTCGGGCTGTTGTTGCTGGGTGCGGGCGGGCTTGCCTGGCTCGTCCGTGCCTGGCTGCGCAAGCGCGCGGCCAGCCGGCTGGGCGATGCGATCCTCACCGGGACGGAGGCCGACGGCAAGGCCCAGGCGGCGCGCAACGATGCTGCCGTGTTGCGCAAGGGTATGCTGGAAGCGATCGGCACGATCAAGACGTCGAAGCTGGGCCTGATGCGCGGCGCGGCGGCGCTGTACGAACTGCCGTGGTACATGATCATCGGGAACCCGGCGGCCGGGAAGAGCAGTGCGATCAAGCATTCCGGCCTGACCTTCCCGATCCCCGGCAGCAAGGCCGTGCAAGGCGTCGGCGGCACCCGCAACTGCGACTGGTTCTTTACCACCGACGGCATCCTGCTCGACACGGCGGGACGTTACTCCGTCTTCGAAGCGGATCGCGCGGAGTGGTTCAGTTTTCTCGAACTCCTGCGCAAGCATCGTCCGCGCGCGCCGATCAACGGCATCCTGATCGCGGTCAGCGTCGCCGAGCTGGCCGGCGGCAGTCCCGAGGCCTCGATCGAGCTGGCCAAGAGCCTGCGCACACGCGTGCAGGAATTGACCGAGCGGCTGGGCGTCCACGGGCCGGTGTACGTGATCTTCACGAAGGCCGACCTGATCGCCGGCTTTGCCGACTTCTTCCATGACTGCGAACGGACGGAGCGCGACCGCGTGTGGGGCGCGACCTTGCGCTACAACCGGCGCAGCACGCCGCATGACGTCCTGTCGTTCTTCGAGCAGCATTTCGACGAATTGTACGACGGGCTCAAGGAGATGAGCCTGGCCAGCATGGCCGGCAACCGCAGCACCGCGCTGCGTTCCGGCGTGTTCACGTTCCCGCTCGAATTCGCGGCGCTCAAGCCACAGCTGCGAGCATTCCTTGCCACACTGTTTGAAGAAAACACATGGCAATTCAAACCGGTGTTCCGCGGCTTTTATTTCACCAGCGCCCTGCAGGAAGGCAGCGTCGAGAACCTGTCCGCGCGGCGCGTCGCGGGGCGGTTCGATTTGCAGCTGCGCCCGCTTGGCGAGAAGGCCGCCGGCGACGCCGCCGCGCAGGGCGCGGAGCAATCCGGTTTCTTCCTGTTGCATCTGTTCCGCAAGGTGATCTTCGCCGACCGCGACCTCGTCAAACGCTACACCAGTCCGGCCGCCACGCGCATGAAGATCGGCGCATTCTTTGCCGCCACCCTCTTGCTCGGCTGCGCGCTGGGCGGCTGGAGCTGGTCGTACATGGGGAACCGGCAACTGGTCGCCAACGTCAAGGCCGACCTGGACAAGGTCACGAAGCTGCAGGCCGGACGAACCGACCTGCAGGCGCGGCTGGAAGGCCTCGACATCCTGCAGGACCGCATCGAACAGCTGGAGAAATACCGCCAGGATCGCCCGTGGGCGCTGGCGTTCGGCCTGTACCAGGGCGGGGCGCTCGAGCGCAAATTGCGCGACGAATATTTCGCCGGTGTGCGCGACGTGATGGTGCAGCCGGTGGCGGGGGCGCTGGAGAACCTGCTCGCCGAGATGAATGCAAATGCCGCCCAGCTCGATCCGAACGTGCGTGCGACCCCGGCGGCCAAGCCGGGCCAGCCGTACCAGGACGTCTCCGCCACGAATGTCGGCGACGCCTACAACGCGCTCAAGACGTACCTGATGTTGGCGGACAAGACCCATGCCGAACCCGGCCACCTGAACGACCAGTTGACGCGGTTCTGGCGCGGCTGGCTGGAAGCGAACCGGGGCGCCATGCCGCGCGAGCAGATGATCCGCAGCGCCGAGCGCCAGCTGACCTTCGTGCTGGCGCATATCGACGACCAGGCCTGGCCGCAGATCACGCCCAAGCTCAGCCTGCTGGACACCGCGCGCGAGAACCTGCGCCGCGTCGTGCGCGGCACGCCGGCGCGCGAGCGCGTGTATGCCGACATCCGCACCCGTGCCTCGACCCGTTTTCCGGGCGTGACGGTGGCGCGCATCGTCGGCGAGCAGGACCAGGCGCTGGTCGTGGGCAGCTACGCCGTCAGCGGCGCCTACACCCGCGACGCCTGGGAAAAATTCGTCCAGGGCGCGATCCGCGAGGCGTCGACCCACGAGCTGCAAAGCAGCGACTGGGTGCTCAAGAGCGTCGCCAAGGACGACCTCACGCTCGAGGGCAGTCCGGAACAGATCCAGAAGGCGCTCGTCGAGATGTACAAGGCCGATTATGCGCGCGAATGGGGCAAGTTCGTGCAGGGCGTGACGATCGCCGACCTGAACGGTTTCGACGCCAGCGTGCAGGCGATGAATCGCCTTGGCGATCCGCTGACCTCGCCGCTGGCCAAGGTCCTCAAGGCCGTCCACGAACAGACGTCGTGGGACGATCCCGCACAGGCGCGGATCGACAGCGTCAAGCTCAAGCGCGGCCTCACGGGCTGGTTCCGCGAGGTCGTGCTGAGGCAGGCGCCCGGCGAAGCGCGCCAGGTGGCCGACGCGATGGGACCGTTGCCGGTCGGCGGCGTGCAGGCGGCAGGGCCGGTCGGGCGCGAGTTCGCCGGCGTCGCGCGCCTCGTCGGCGTGAAGGAAAAGGACGCGTCGCTGATGACCGGCTATCTCGATGCCTTGTCGAAGCTGCGCAGCCGCCTGAACCAGCTCAAGAATCAGGGCGATCCCGGCCCCGGCGCCAAGCAACTGATGCAGCAGACGCTGGAAGGCAATGGCTCCGAACTGGCCGACGCCCTGAAATACGTCGACGAACAGATGTTGACGGGCATGACGGATACACAGAAGCAGATGCTGCGTCCGCTGCTCGTGCGCCCCCTCGTGCAGACCTTCGCGATGATCGTGCTGCCGTCGGAATCGGAAATCAACAAGACGTGGCAGGCCCAGGTCGTCGAGCCGTTCCAGAAGACGCTGGCGGCCAAGTATCCGTTCGCGGCGTCGGCCCAGATCCAGGCCACGCCGGCCGAGATCGGCCAGGTGTTCGGCCCGGACGGCGTCGTCGCGAAATTCGTGGGCACGACGATGGAGCCGCTGGTCGTGCGCCGCGGCGATGTCCTCAGCAGCCGCACGTGGGCCGACATCGGCATTACGCTCGTGCCGCAGGTCGTGAGCGGGTTCCCCGGCTGGGTCGCGCCCTTGTCGGCCAACGGCGTGGCGGCCGGCAACGGTCCGCAGTCCGTGTTCCAGCTGTTGCCGCTGACCGCGCCCGGCGTCACCGAGTACACGATCGAGATCGACGGCCAGCAGCTGCGCTACCGCAACACGCCGCCGGCCTGGGTCAACATGGTGCATCCCGGCCCGCAGGGCAGCAGCGGTGCGAAGATCGGCGCCGTCACGTTCGATGGCCGCACCGTCGAACTGTTCAACGAGCCGGGCCAGTTCGGCCTGCAGAAGATGATCGAGGCGGCGGCGAAAAGACGCCTCGACGCGAGCACGTTCGAATTGCGCTGGAGTGTCGGCAACGTCTCGGTTGCGGTCAACCTCAAGCGCGTCAGCAGCACGGACACCGCGAGCGGCGACGCCCAGGCCAGCCAGGGCTTCCGCGGCCTGCGCCTGCCGGACGGCGTCGTCGGCCGCGCAGCGGCCGGCGGCGGTCCCGCGCTGGCGGGAGCGACGCCGTGAATCGCACCGTGACCCGTACCTCGCAGCGCGTGCCTGCCGTGAGCCGGATCGGCTATTTCGGCAAGGTCCCGGCGCACAGCGACTTCATCAAGCATGCCGACGACCAGCCGGTCATCGGCATGCTGGACGACTGGATCGCCCAGGTCATGACGCGGCTGCCGTCCGATGCGCGCTGGAAGCTCAATTACGACGCGATGGCGCCCGCCAGCTTCGCCTTCGTCGGGCCGCAGCGGCGCCACGCCGTGGCCGGCCATCTCGTCGCCAGCCACGACCGTTCGGGGCGCCGTTTCCCGTTCCTGATGATGCGCACCGTCGACGTGCCCGATCCGGCCGGCTTCGCCGCGCGCAGTCCGCTGGCCTTCGGACCGTTGTGGGACTATCTCGAAGACATGGCGCCGCGTGTCCTGGGCAGCGGCGATCCGAGCGCCTACCTGCAGGCGATCGCGGACTCGCCCGTGGCGCTGGGCGAGTACGATACCGCGTTGGACCGTTATCTTGCCCTGTCGACCGTGGGCGAACTGACGGCGCAGCTGGAAGTCGCGACGAACCGCATGATCCTCGGGCTCGGCCTGCTGCTGCAGCCTGTCCTGCACAGCCGTCCCGCGAGCCTCCACAAGAGCCTCGTGCTGCCGCTGCCGCGCGACGGCGCCAACCGGCACGCGGCCGCCGCCTTTTGGCTGGAGCTGGTGCTGCCGTTCATCCGGCGCAGCGGCTTCGACCTTGCGCTGTTCCTCACCCGCGTGCGCGAGCGTCCGGCCCTCGTCGTCGGCTTCGGTGGCGAGGCGGCCGGGACGCTCCATGCGCTGATCGATCCGCTCGTGGCCGCCGACCAGCAGGTGCATCTGGATGACAACGGTTGGATCGACGAGCAGCTCGGCCTGGACGTCGACGTGCGCACGCTGGCCAGCTACCTCGAACAGCCGGCGCTGCCCCTGCGCCTGGCGCGAGAATTGTTCCTGAAAACTTTCATCGGAGCCGCGCCTTGAATCCGAAAATATACATCCTGTACGCGGCCGTCGCAGCTGCCACCTGCGTGCCGTTCGCCGCCCTGGCGAATACGGCCGCCCCCATCGTGGTCTCCGGCACCGTCGGCGACGACGCCAGCAAGGCCGCGTTGCTGGCCCGCCTCCGAACCGTCTACGGCGCCGACCGGATCGTGGACCAGCTCACGGTCGGCCGGGTCTCGATGCCGGCAAACTGGAACGAGCATGTCGGCAAGCTGATCGGCCCGAACCTGAAACTGATCAGCCGCGGCCAGTTGCAGGTCGACGGCACCAGCGTCAGCCTGCGCGGCGACGTCGCCAGCGAAGCCCAGCGGACGCAGGTCGCCAGCGACATCGCCCTGGCGCTCGACCCCGGCTACACGGTCAACAACGGCCTGCGCGTGGCGGCCTCGGAACAGGGCATGCTGGACGCGGCGCTGGCCAACCGCATCATCGAATTCGAATCCGGCCAGGCCACGCTGACGGACTCCGGCAAGGCGATCCTCGACCAGATGAGTATGGCGCTGCTGCGCCTCAAGGACAAGCGGGTCGAAGTCATCGGCCATACCGACAATGCCGGCTCGCGTGCCGGCAACCTGTCGCTCAGCCAGGCGCGTGCGGAGGCCGTCAAGGCCTATGTCGTGGAACGCGGCATCAAGCCCGATATGGTCGCCGTGTCCGGCGAGGGGCCGGACCGTCCCGTGGCCGACAACCGCACGCCGGAAGGACGGGCGCGCAACCGGCGGATCGAGTTCAAGGTCGTCCAGTAGCGCGTCCCGCCACGGCGCCGTTTCAAGGCAGCGTGATCGTCACGTTGGCCGACCGCGGCGGCAGCTTGATGAGATCGTTGTAGCTGACGAGCGCACGGTCGGTCTCGTGGCCGAGTGCGCTGCGGTAGCCCAGATACGCACCCATGCCGGCCAGCGCGAAGATGCCGCACAACACCCACAGCGACATGTCGCTGGAAAGCTTGTGGGCGATCTGGTCGGGCCGTTCCGCATGCGGCGCGAACGCGCGGTTTTTACCGCGCATGCGCGCGATCTCGTCGCCCAGGCGCGCCGTCAGGTAGTTCAGCTTGTCCCGGCCGTCCAGGGCGAAGCGGCCCTGGAAGCCCAGCAGCAGGCACAGGTGGTAGACCTCGAGCGCCTGCAGGTGGGCGCTGCCCCGTGCGCGCAGGTCTTCGAGCCGCTGGAAAAAATGTTCGCCCGCCAGTTGGTCGCCGAACAGGCGCAGTTGCAGCGGGCGGGTTTCCCAGGCTTCGCGGATGGCGTAGTCGGAGCCGAGGATGATCTCGTCGACGGCCGCGCAGAACGCATATTTGGCGGCCGTGACGTCGTCGGCGGGGATGCCGAGCGTCCGGGCGCTGCGGTCGACTTCGCCGAGGAAGCCGGTCATGCGGTCGGCGAATCCGGCCTGGTCCTGCGGGCCGCAGCCGCGTTTCAGGAGGAACAGGGCATAAAACCCTTCAACCATCAGGTCGACGAGGGAGGCGGGTGCGGTGCCGGCGGCGCCGCGTTGGGTGGGCGCGGCGCGCCGTTCGACGGGATGGCTCATGCTGCGATCGCAATCAGTTCGAGTTTGAGGTCACGGATACCGTTCGGCACGTAGATCGAGATGGCCTGCGCCTTGAGCATGCTGTCGTACAGCACCCCGCGGTTGTCCAGGACGAAATACACCATGTCCGGCCGCACCGGCAGTGCGCTGGGCACCTGGGCCGCATGCGCCAGCTTCACGCCGGGCATGGCCGTCAGCACCAGCTTGTCGACGTCCTCGGGAGCGCCGATCTTGAAGCGCAGCGGGACGATGTCGACGAGCTGCAGCGCCGGCAGGTCGGCCGCCACGCCCAGGTACAGCGTCGTCTGGGCGTTGATCTTGCCGGAGTCGAGCGCGCCCAGGTGGTAGGACGGCCGCTCGTTCGACAGCGCCACCGCGAAGTAGCGCGACGAGATCACGGTGTCGAGCAGTTCGCGCAGGATGCCGTCCAGGCGGGCGAAGGCCGGGCCCGGGTCCTGGTGCGCATAGGCCGGCAGGTCTTCCAGCCTGGCCGTGCGCGAAAATGTCATCAGGCCGCCTGCCAGCGCCAGCAGTTCCTGGAACAGGCGCTCCGGATGCAGCTCGCGGTGGGCCAGGTAATGGGTCAGCGCCGCGTAGCCGGTGCTGACCGTATGCAGCAGCCAGAACGAAGCGACGTCGCCGCCGCGCAGTTCGACGACGTGCCGGCCCGGTTCGCGGTAATGGCCGTACAGGGCGTTCACCTTGGCCAGCAACTTTTCCATCAGGCGCACGAGGCGCGCGTGCAGGCCCTGGGCGCCGGCGATGGACAGGCT
The DNA here is from genome assembly GCF_034420155.1 of Massilia luteola. NCBI lineage: Bacteria > Pseudomonadati > Pseudomonadota > Betaproteobacteria > Burkholderiales > Oxalobacteraceae > Massilia > Massilia luteola. The sequence continues at coordinate 87,841 of NZ_JAXOFN010000016.1, read as the reverse complement.
GGGCGGCGTGAACGTCGGGTCGACTTCGAAGCCGCCCGTAGCCACGCGCTGCAGGCGCACGAGCGGGAAGCTGTCGTAGGCATCGAGCGATTCGAGCTCGGACACGAGGCGCACCGTGCGGGTCAGGAACGCCACCGGGGCCGGGGCGGCCTGGCTGAACAGGTCCAGCGTGTCGTGCTCGCGCTGGCCGAAGCGGACGTCGGGCCGGGTGTCGCCGCGTGCCGCGCAGTTCTCGCCGTGCGGCTTCAGCACGGGCAGCGCGGCGTGAAACGTGATCGTCTGGACGTCCGGCGGCAGCTCGTCCAGGCGCGCCTGCGGCGGCAGCGGATCCTGGTCCGGAGCGCGCACGAGGTCGCCATCCGGGAAGATGAGCGACAGCTCGGTCACGCGCAGCGTATCGGCCTTGAGCGCATCGGTATTGATGACCAGCCTGCGTACGCCCCAGCAATACGGATGCAGGGCGTTGGCGGTCTCGTTCAGGCGCGCCTCGTGGTAGCGGTCCTGCTGCTGGAAGTGCTGGGGGCGCAGGAACAGGCCCTCGCCCCACAAGACTTTCGATGGAATGTTCATGTGCCTCCTTCCACAAAACTCTAGATTGCTGGAAACGTTGCGGCGCTTATTGACAGTGGACAAGCGACAAAGGCTTGACGGCAGCGCCGGCCGGCGCGGCACCGGAGCCGACCGTCAGCGCGCAGGCGTGCAGGCCGATGGTCGCTCCGGCCTGTTCGACATCGGCGGCGGCGAAGGCCACGCGCCAGCCGTGCTCGGCTGGCGCGTGGAACAGGGCGACGACGCCGAGCCAGGGCGTATCGCGCGCCAGCCGGTCGCTGACGTCGAGGCGCTGGCCCGGTACCAGCGTGACCTCCCTGGCGTCGGCGAGGTCGGCACCGAGGGCGTCGCGTTCGGCCTGCGGCGACAGGAAGGCGGCGTAGGGCGCCTGTTCGAACGCGCCGCGCTGGCGCAGCTTGTAGATGCGCACCAGCAGCGCCAGGGGCTGCCCGCGCGCGTCGACGTTCAGCCGCGGCGCGGCGTACAGGTGCACGACGACGTTGCGCGGCGGCTGCTGGGATTCCGGTAGGGGAGGCGGCGGCCTGCGCAGGCCGATGGCCTCAAGCGCGCCGCCGCCGGCGCAGCCGCCGAGCATCCAGGCCAGGCAACATAATCCGATCCATGATCGCTTCATCTGCACTCCTTGCATTTGGTAAAGAGGACAGGAAGATTTAACGGGATTGTCCGCCATGCACCCTGAGCAGGCGCAACAGCCTTTTCGACAACGCGCAATGCGGCGGCAAAGGTGCGTTGACGACACGCAATTCTCTCCGGAAATCGTTCACCAATAATGGCGTCTGATTTCAAACCGGGAGAGCCAGATGACATTCGAACGCCTGATGCCGCTTGCCGCGGTGCCCCTTACCTGTATCGCCTTGCTGTCGGCCTGCGCCAGCACGGCGTCGGTGGCCAGCCAGGCCGCGATCAAACCGGTGCCGACGATGGCGTCCGCGATGGCGGATGCCGACGCCGCGGTGCTGGCGGGCCAGAACGACAAGGCCTATACGATCCTCGAGCACGCCGGCAGCACGTTCCCGACCGATAAGACGCCCTGGGTGCGCATGGCCCAGATGCATTTCGACAGCACGAGCTACGGCGAAGCGATCGTCGACGCGCTGGAAGCCCTCGAGCGCGACCCGGACGACACGCTGGCGAACAGCATCGTCGCCGTGAGCGGCCTGCGCGTGACGAGCAAGGCGCTGGCCGACCTGAGCCGCAAGAACAACCTGACCGGCAACGTGCGGACGGAGGCGCAGGACCTCGCCAAGCTGCTGCGCACGAGCCTGAACGAAGACGTGCTGGTGCCGAACAACCGTCCGGTTGCCTCGCGCGTGCGTGAGACGGCCCGGCGCGGCGCCGCGGCCGCGACGCGCGCCACCGCATCGAACGATCCGTTCGGCGCACTCAAATAACCCGACCACCGCACTGGAGACCCCATGGCCAAGAATGAAAGCGTGCAGAAGCGCCTGCAGAAAGTGCGCGCGCCGCGCGTGCAGATGACGTATGACGTGGAGATCGGCGACGCGATCGAGAACAAGGAGTTGCCGTTCGTGGTCGGCGTGCTGGGCGACTTCGGCACCGATCCGGACGCAGCCAAGAAGCGCCTCAAGGACCGCAAGTTCGTCAACGTGGACGCCGACAACTTCGACGAAGTGCTGGGCGGCGTGGCGCCGGCCACGAGTTTCCGCGTGCCGAACCACCTGTCGGCGGAAGGCGGCGAGTTCGCCGTGCAGCTGCAGTTCAAGCAGATGGACGACTTTCGCCCGGAAGCCGTCGTGCAGCAGGTGGCGCCGCTGAAGGGGTTGCTGGATGCGCGCGCCAAACTGGCCGATCTGCGCAACAAGCTGGCCGGCAACGACAAGCTGGAAGACCTCCTGAACGACGTGCTGACCAACACGGAAAAGCTGGACAGCCTGCGCAAGGGCAGCGGCAAGCCGGGCAAGGAGGAAGCATGAGCGCGATCCTCGATACCGCACAAACGGCATCGGCGCAGGCGGCCCACGCCGACCAGCTGGACGTGTCCCTGCTCGACCAGATCGTCGAGCAGAGCCGGGTCGCGAAATCGACCAGCGAACATGAACGGGCGCGCGACATCATCTCCGAGCTGGTGAGCCAGGTGATGGAGGGCACGATGGTCATGTCGACGAACCTGTCGGCCACGATCGATGCGCGGCTGGCGGAGCTGGACCGGATGATTTCCGACCAACTGTCCGCGATCATGCATGCGCCCGAATTCCAGAAGCTGGAACGCAGCTGGACCGGCCTGCATTACCTCGTCAAGAACACGGCGACGAGCACCGGGCTGCAGGTGCGCATGCTCAACGCCAGCAAGCGCGAGCTGGTGAAGGACTTCCAGTCGGCGCTGGAATTCGACCAGAGCACGCTGTTCAAGAAGGTCTACGAAGAGGAATTCGGCAGCTTCGGCGGCGCGCCTTACGGCACCCTGATCGGCGACTTCGAGATCACGCGCCAGCCCGAGGACATCTATTTTCTCGAGCAGATGTCGCACGTGGCGGCCGCCAGCCATGCGCCGTTCATCACGTCGGCCGGACCGGAACTGTTCGGCGTCGAGAGCTTCGGCGACCTGGGCAAGCCGCGCGACCTGGCGAAGGTGTTCGACACGGTCGAATACGCGAAATGGAAGGGGTTCCGCGAATCGGAAGATGCGCGCTACGTCGGCCTCACGCTGCCGCGTTTCCTGGGCCGCCTGCCGTACAACCCGGCCGACGGCACGGCCACGGAAGGCTTCAATTTCGTCGAGGACGTGGACGGCACCGATCACCAGAAATACCTGTGGTGTAACGCGGCCTACGCTTTCGCGACCAAGTTGACGAAGGCGTTCGAGGATTACGGCTGGTGCGCGGCGATCCGCGGCGTCGAAGGCGGTGGCCTCGTCGAGAACCTGCCGACGCACACGTTCAAGACGGACGAAGGCGAGATCGCCCTCAAGTGCCCGACCGAGCTGGCGATCACGGACCGCCGCGAGAAAGAGCTGTCGGACCTCGGCTTTATCTCGCTCGTGCACTGCAAGAACACGTCGTATGCCGCGTTCTTCGGCGCGCAGTCGGCGCAGAAGGCGCGCAAGTACGCGAACGATGCGGCCAACGCGAACGCGCTGCTGTCGTCGCAGCTGCAATACATCTTTGCCGTGTCGCGCATTGCCCACTACATGAAGGCCATGATGCGCGACAAGATCGGCAGCTTCGCGGCCGCCTCGAACGTCGAGGATTACCTGAACCGCTGGCTCACGCAATACGTCCTCCTGGACGACAACGCCAGCCAGGAACAGAAGGCGCAATTCCCGCTGCGCGAAGCGAGCGTACAGGTGGCCGAGGTGCCGGGCCGGCCCGGCGTGTATCGGGCCGTGTCGTTCCTGCGGCCCCATTTCCAGCTCGACGAATTGTCCGTTTCGCTCCGTTTGGTCGCGGAGTTGCCGCAATCGACCAAGAACTGATTCTTTCAATAACCTGAACTGGAGTAGAACATGGCAATTGACGTGTACCTGCAAATCGACGGCATCAAGGGCGAGTCGGCCGACGACAAGCACAAGGACTGGATCGAGTGCAAATCGGTCAACTGGGGCGTGACGCAGCCCAAGTCGGCGACGGCATCGACGGGCGGCGGCCACACCGCCGAGCGCTGCGAGCACGACGAGATCGAGATCGCCAAGCTGGCCGACCTGTCTTCGCCGCTGCTGCTGCAGACCTGCTCGTCGGGCAAGACCATCCCCAAGGCGAAATTCGAATTCATGCGCGCCGACGGGCAGGGCGAACGGGTCAAATACTTCGAAATCGAGATCGAGAATGTCCTGATCGGCACCGTCAAGCCCCAGGTCGCGGAAGGCGATTTCCTGCACGAGACGGTCGGCCTGAAATTCTCGAAGATCAAGTGGAAGTACACCCAGCAGAAGATCGGCGGCGGCGCCGGCGGCAACACGTCGGGCGGCTGGGATCTCGCGACCAACCGGGTCGTCTGACGCGCGCTTTTCCTTCGATTTCCCCGCGTTTCCCGCGGCCGCAAGGCCGCGGTTTTTTTCCTGCGGCTTTGCAAGGAGCAGCGATGACCGCCTATCTTCCCGGCCTGCTCGACCGCCTGATGGGGCAGCAGCCCCACCCCGGCCGTGCCGGCGCCGACCAGCTCAAGGACAACGTCGCGCGCGACCTGGAAGCCCTGCTGAACGCCCGCGCCGGCATGCCGCCCGCCGCCTTCGACGCCTACCCGCTGGCGCGCGCCTCGATCCTGAACTACGGCCTGACCGATTTCGCCGCGTATTGCCTGTCCAGCAGCGAGGACCGGGCCGCGATCTGCGCCTGCCTCGAGGACGCGATCGGGCGCCACGAGCCGCGCCTGCGGAACGTCAGCGCCGCACTGGAAGGAGAGCAGGGCGGCGTGAACCGTCTCAGCTTCGTGATCAACGCGACGCTGCATGCCGGCCCCGGCCCCGGCCCCGGTGCCGAGCCGGTCAACTTCAACGCCGTGCTGCAGCCCTCTTCGCTGAATTACGTGATTACCAAGGCCGGCCGCCCCGTGCGTCCGTGACCGCCACCAAAGGACATCGACGATGGACATCAATCTCAAGACCCTGATCGCCAAGTTGAACGACGTCACGCGCACTGCCGCCACGCGCGCGGCCGGCATCTGCGTCGGACTCGGCCAGTATGAAGTCGACATCGAGCACCTGTTCCTGGCGCTGCTGGAGCAGCCGGGGAGCGATTTCGTGGTGGTGGCGCGCGCGGCGGGCATCAGTCCCGCCAGCCTCGAATCCGACCTGCGCCGCGAAGTCGAGCGCCTGCCGGCGGGCAGCGCGCGCACGCCGGTGTTCTCGCGCCATCTGCCGGTGCTGTTCGAGCACGCCTGGCTGATCGCGTCGCTGGACGCCTCGGGCCGGACGCAGCGGATCCGCAGCGGCCACCTGCTGCTCGCGCTGCTGACGGAACCGGGCCTCGCCCAGCTGGCGCAGCGCGCGTCGCGCCAGTTCGCCGGCTTCCCGCTCGATCGCCTGAAACACGATTTCGACAAGCTGACGCATGGTTCCGACGAAGCACCGGCGCTGGTGCCGGACGCGCCGGCGCCGTCCGCGGACCCGGTCACCGAACTGCAGGCGAGCGCGCCCGGCAAGACGCCCGCGCTCGACCAGTACACGACCTGCCTCACGGCGCGCGCGCGCGAAGGCAGGCTCGATCCCGTGATCGGGCGCGATGCCGAGATCCGCCAGGTCATCGACATCCTCATGCGCCGGCGCCAGAACAATCCGATCCTGACGGGCGAGGCGGGCGTGGGCAAGACGGCCGTCGTCGAAGGCCTGGCGCTGCGCATCGCTGAAGAAGCCGTGCCGGACGTCTTGCGCGGCGTGGAGATCCATGTGCTCGACCTGGGCCTGCTGCAGGCCGGCGCCAGCGTCAAGGGCGAGTTCGAGAACCGCCTGAAGAACGTGATCGACGAGGTGAAAAAAAGCCTGCATCCGATCATCCTGTTCATCGACGAGGCGCACACGATGATCGGCGCCGGCGGCGCGGCCGGCCAGAATGATGCCGCCAACCTGCTCAAGCCCGCGCTGGCGCGCGGTGAACTGCGCACCGTGGCCGCCACCACGTGGAGCGAATACAAGAAATACTTCGAGAAGGATGCGGCGCTGGCGCGGCGGTTCCAGGTCGTGAAGGTCGAGGAACCGAGCGAGGAGACGGCGTGCGCCATGCTGCGCGCGATGGCGCCCTTGATGGAGGCGCACTTCGGCGTGCGCATCTACGACGAGGCGATCGTGGAAGCCGTGCGTCTGTCGCACCGCTACATCAGCGGCCGGCAGCTGCCGGACAAGGCCGTCAGCGTGCTCGATACCGCGTGCGCCAAGGTCGCGCTGGGCCAGAAGGCGACGCCGGCCATGCTGGAAGATTGCACGCGCGGGATGGAGCGCCTGGACGCGCGCATCCAGGCGCTCGTGCGCGAAGAGAGCGCGGGCGCGGACCACGCGGCCGCGCTGGCCGCGCTGCGTGCGGAACGGGTGCTGGCCCTGGAACAGCAGCACCGGCTGCATGCGCGCTGGGACGCCGAGCAGGCGCTGTGCGCCGAGATCCACGCGATGCGCGCGCGCCTCGAAGCGGGGCAGGGCGACAGTCCCGCGCTGCGCGCCAAGGTCGCGGAACTGCACGCGCTGCAGGGAGAAACGCCGCTCGTGCCGGTGCAGGTCGACGGCCAGACGGTGGCCGCCATCGTCGCCGCGTGGACCGGCATTCCCCTCGGGCGCATGGTGAAGGACGAGATCCGCACCGTGATGAATCTGCAGGGTTTATTGGATGAGCGGATCCTCGGCCAGGCGCACGCCAGCGGCATCGTCGCCCAGCGCGTGCGCACGGCGCGCGCGAACCTCGAGGACCCGAACAAGCCCAAGGGCGTGTTCCTGTTCGTGGGCACCTCGGGCGTCGGCAAGACCGAGACGGCGCTCGCGCTGGCGGACCTGCTGTACGGCGGCGAGCGCAAGCTCGTCACCATCAACATGAGCGAATACCAGGAAGCGCACAGCGTCTCCGGGCTGAAAGGCTCGCCGCCGGGCTATGTGGGTTATGGCGAAGGCGGCGTGCTGACGGAAGCCGTGCGGCGCAATCCATACAGCGTCGTGCTGCTGGACGAGGTCGAGAAGGCGCACGCGGACGTGCTCGAACTGTTCTTCCAGGTGTTCGACAAGGGCGTGCTGGACGATGCCGAGGGGCGCCAGATCGACTTCCGCAACACGATCATCATCCTGACGTCGAACGCGGCGTCGGGCCAGATCATGCAGGCCTGCCTGAATAAGACGCCGGCCGAGCGCCCGGCGCCGGACGCGCTGGCGGAACTGATCCGGCCCACGCTCATGAAGCATTTCAAGCCCGCGTTCCTGGGCCGGCTGACCGTGGTCCCGTTCTATCCGATCGACGACGCCGTCCTCGGCAACATCATCCGCCTGAAGCTGGACCGCATCAAGCAGCGCGTCGCCATCAACCACGACGCGCGTTTCGAGTACGACGACGCGCTCGTCGCGGCCGTGCTGGCGCGCTGCACAGAGGTCGATTCCGGCGCGCGCAACGTCGACACGATCCTGGGCGGCACGCTGCTGCCCGAGATCGCCGACGCGGTGCTGGCGCGCATGGCCGAAGGCGGCGCGATCGGCAAGGTGAAAGTCGGCGCGACCAAGGCGGGCAAGATCAAGTACGCCATCGAGCCGGCGTGAGGAGACCATCATGCTGAACCTCGAACGGCTGCTTGCGCCGGTCAGCGCGGCGCAGCCCTGCGGCGAAGACCTCGCGTTTTCCAGCGAGATCGACGCCATCGTGCGTGCGCGCCAGGCCGACGATCCCTCGCTGCAGCAGGGCGCATGGGTCACGGAGCTCAAGGAAGCGGACTGGAAATTCGTCGGCCGCCAATGCGCCGAGCTGATCGCAACGCGCAGCAAGGACTTGCAGCTGGCCGTCTGGCTGGCGGAAGCCTGCGTGCGCACGGCCGGCTTGCGCGCCTTCGGCGACAGCCTGCTGCTGACGGCCACGTTGTGCGAGCGTTACTGGGATGGCCTGTATCCGCTGCCGGACGAGGATGGCGTCGAGCGGCGCATCGGCAACCTGGCCTGGCTGGCCGCGCGCATCGCGCCGTGGCTGCGCGGCGTGCCGTTGACGGAAGGCGCGGGCGGCCATGCGCTGCGCGATGTCGACGTCGCGCGCATGGAGGGCGGCGATGCGCCGGCGAAGCTGGAAGGGGCGCGCCAACGCACGTCGCAGGCGTTTTATACGAACCTGATGCGCGATTGCGAACACTGCGCGGCCGCGATCGACCGGCTGGAAAAGAGCGTCGACGCCGTGCTGAAAGCGGATGGCCCCAGCTTCAGCGCCGCGCGTTCGGCCCTGGAGAGCGTCGTCATGTTCATCAAGCCGGCGCTGAATGAGGCGTTGGCGGCGTCGGTGCCGGCCGCGGGCGAGGTCGTGGTGGCGGCAGCGGCGCAGACGGCGGCGACTGCCGCCGGTCCGCTGCAATCGCGCGCCCAGGCGCTGGCCCAGTTGCGCGCGGTGGCCGACTACTTCCGCCGCACGGAGCCGCACAGCCCCGTCGCCTACCTGGCCGACAAGGCCGCGCACTGGGGCGAGCAGCCCCTGCACGTGTGGTTGCGGGCCGTGGTCAAGGACGACGCGGCCTTCGCCCACATCGAAGAGATGCTGGGCGTCGGCATGCGGCCGTCCTGACCGTTGGACCTCAGTGGGTGGCGGACGGCGGCGTCTGCGACTGGGCGGCCCTGAGCTGCTCGGTCGCGCGCGCGACCTGTTCCTCGACGCGGTGCATCGCGTCGCGCGTCGATTGCGTCACCTGCTCGTAGCCCTTGAACGCGTTCTCGATCGCGGCCTTGATGATCTCCACGGCGTTTTCCTGGCCCGGCTTGACGTTCTGGGTGACGTCGTAGATCAGCGCGGACAAGGTGTTCTTCGCTTCGGCCAGATGCGTGTCGGCGGCCTGCTCGAATTCCTTCTTGATGTCGCCGATGATCTGCTTGAGCTGGTCGCCGTAGGCCGTCGCTTCCGTCACGCCCGGCTGCACGCGGGCGGACAGGGCATCGATGGCCGCCCTGGGATCCGGCGCCTGGCTGAACTGGCGGCCTGCCTCCAGCGTGTTTTCCATCGATTGCTTGGCGGTCGCCAGGTTCAGCGCCACCACCTGCTCGACGCCTTGCACGGCTTTGCTGGCCAGGGCATTGAAGGTCTGCATCTGCAGGTCGAACAGGGTCTTGGTGGCGGATGCGAATTGCTCGGGATTGTTGAACATCGATTTCTCCTCGGTTAGGAATCTACGGCGACCAGGTATTGCTCCCCTTCGTTTCGGACGATGTCGGGCGGACTTGCGCCGCCTCGTTGATGCATTTCAATTATTTAGCACGCGATGGTTTTTCGCAATGGGCGTCACGATACGGTCCGTCGGCGCGGGCCCAGCCGGGGCCCAGCGGCGTCTGCGAACAGACGAGCACGCCGGTGCTCTTGCTGCGCCAGTGATACCACGGCGCCGGCGCCGCGTTCAGGACGACGGGACAGGCCAGGATGAGGCCCAGTGCGATCAGGACGGTGTTCTTCATGGTTCGCCGAGCTTAACCGCTTCGTGCTGTAAGTCAAGCAGGCTTGAGCTTCCCATTGTGGGAAGGTGTATGCTGGCCACATTCGGCAAGGACGACACCATGAACGATTCGGCACGGGATACCTGGTTCAATATCGGCGAAGCGGCGCGCGCGTCCGGCGTGACCGCCAAGATGGTGCGCCACTACGAGTCGATCGGCCTGCTGCCGCCGGCGCGGCGCACCGAGGCCGGCTACCGGCTGTATGGCAGCGACGACGTGCGCATGCTGCAATTCATCCATCGCGGCCGCGCGCTGGGTTTTTCGCTGGACCAGATCGCCGACCTGCTGGCGCTGTGGCGCGACAAGGACCGGGCCAGCGCCGACGTGCGCCGCCTCGCGCTCGCCCACATCGCCGAACTGGACCGCAAGATCGCCGAGCTGGAAGCGATGAAGCGCACGCTGGCCACGTTGGCCGGTTCCTGCCACGGCGATGCGCGCTCGGACTGCCCCATCCTGGACGACCTCGCCGCCCACTGAGCCGCTGGACCGCGGCGCGGCATTGCGGTCTAATGGCTGCCATGCCTTTCCGCCTGTCACTGTCCGCCTGCCTGATCGCGCTCGCCGTCGTCGTTCTGCTCGGCGCCGCCGTCGTCTGGGCGATTGGATCGAAGCTGATCGCCGTCGAACCGCATCCCGTGGCGCTGCCCGGACTCGATGCCGAAGACGTGCTGCTGCGCCCCGCGCCCGACCAGCAAGTGGCCGGCTCCTTCCTGGCGGGACGCGGCCGCGGCGCCGTGCTGCTGCTGCATGGGATCCACGGCGACCGCCGCGACATGGCCGCCCGCGCCCGATTCCTGCACGCGCAAGGCTATGCCGTGCTGCTGATCGACCTGCCGGGCCAGGGCGCCAGTACGGCGTCCGCCGTGACGTTCGGCCTGCGCGAGGCGCTCGGCGTGCGGGCCGCGCTCGAGGAATTGCGGCGCCGCGCGCCGGGGCAGCGCATCGGCGTGATCGGTGTGTCGCTGGGGGCGGCGTCGCTCGTGCTGTGCCGCGACTGTCCGCCGGTCGACGCGGTGGTGCTGGAATCGATGTATCCGACGATCGAGGAAGCCGTCGCGAACCGCCTGCGCATGCGGCTGGGACCCATGGGCGGGCCGTTGTCCGCGCTGCTGCTATGGCAGTTGCCGCTGCGGCTAGGCATCCGGCCGGATGCGCTGCGCCCGATCGCGCGCATCGCGGACCTGCACGCGCCGGTGCTGGTCGCCGCCGGCGGTGCCGACCTGCACACGACCCTGCCCGAGACGCGGCGCCTGTTCGCCGCGGCCGCGCAGCCGAAGGACTTGTGGGTGGTGGAGGGCGCCGCGCACGTCGACCTGCATGCCTATGCGCCCGCGGCGTACGAACGGCGCATCGGCGCATTCCTGGCGCACCATCTCGATCCGGTGCCGATAACCGCCGGACGCTGAAACGCAAAACGCCGCAATCCTTGTGCAAAGATTGCGGCGTTTTGCGCCAGAACTCTGGTGGCCGTCATGGCCGGGTAGCTTTTGGTGCCCACGGAGGGACTCGAACCCCCACACCTCGCGGCACATGGACCTGAACCATGCGCGTCTACCAATTCCGCCACGTGGGCATGCAAACATCGGTACTTCAATACAACCGGGTAGCTTTTGGTGCCCACGGAGGGACTCGAACCCCCACACCTCGCGGCACATGGACCTGAACCATGCGCGTCTACCAATTCCGCCACGTGGGCATGCAACACATCAGTACTTCAATACAACCGGGTAGCTTTTGGTGCCCACGGAGGGACTCGAACCCCCACACCTCGCGGCACATGGACCTGAACCATGCGCGTCTACCAATTCCGCCACGTGGGCAATCAAACAACCTTCACAATGCTCGCCAGCTGGTGCCCACGGAGGGACTCGAACCCCCACACCTCGCGGCACATGGACCTGAACCATGCGCGTCTACCAATTCCGCCACGTGGGCATTGGACCGCTTTGCTTACATTGCTCGACGTTGCCGTCGAATTCCGCTACGATATCAGGCTTTGCCGTTTTGCGCTAGACCAACTTTCGTTTCGGCCCGGCGCGCATCGCCTGCGCAGCGTTCTCCGTTTTCGGCTGTGCCGTATCCGAAGAGACCGAAAGTATAGCGGATGGATGGCAAATGTCAAAGTCCCCTGAACGGGACAGTGCCTGCACGCTTCGTGGGCGAAGTTAGGCGAATCCGCCGGTCCTCCGTTACACTACGCGCACCCACGTGTCAATGTAACGATATCCGTGCCGTCAGATGGACGGTGCCACCACTGAGAAGATAAGAATACAAATTTGAAGCACCCAACTCATACCATTCCAAGCCGCGAGGAAATCCTCGGCGTGTTTCGCCAGGCCCAGGGACCGCTCGACAGCGGCGCCCTCGCCCGAGCCCTGCAAGTCAACCCGGACGCGGAAGGCGTGCTGGCGCGCCGCTTGAATGCGATGGAGCGTGACGGCCAGTTGCGCGCCAATCCCGCGGGCGAATATGCGCTCACGGACCACTCCAGCTTCATTTCCGGCCGCATCAGCGCGCACCGCGACGGCTTCGGCTTCGTGATCCCGGACGAGGGCGGCGAAGACCTCTTCTTGCCGGACAAGGAAATGCAGAAGGTCCTGCACGGCGACCGCGTGCTGGCCCGCGTCGTCGGCACCGACCGCCGCGGGCGCGCCGAAGGTACGATCGTCGAGGTCAGGGAACGGGCCAACACCCACGTCATCGGCCGCCTGCTGAACGAGAACGGCGTCTGGATCGTCGCGCCGGAAGACAAGCGCATCGGCCAGGACATCCTCGTCAGCGGCTCGCCCGGCAAGGCCAAGTCCGGCCAGATTGTCAGCGTCGAACTGGTCGAGCAGCCGTCGCGCTTCCGCCAGCCCACCGGCAAGATCGTCGAAGTGCTCGGCGACCTGGACGACCCCGGCATGGAGATCGAGATCGCCGTGCGCAAGTTCGGCGTGCCGCACATCTTTTCGCCGGCCGCCGTCAAGCAGGCGAACAAGCTGCCGAACGAAGTGCGCGACGCCGACCTGGGCGACCGCGTCGACCTGCGCGACGTGCCGCTCGTCACGATCGACGGCGAGGACGCGCGCGACTTCGACGACGCGGTGTACTGCGAGCCGGTCAAGATCGGCCGCACGAAGGGCTACCGCCTGCTCGTGGCGATCGCCGACGTCAGCCATTACGTCAAGCCGAACGACGCGCTCGACGGCGATGCGATCGAACGCTCGACGTCGGTGTATTTCCCGCGCCGCGTGATCCCGATGCTGCCGGAAAAACTGTCGAACGGCCTGTGCTCGCTGAACCCGGCCGTCGACCGCCTCACGCTCGTGTGCGACATGGTCGTGACGACCGGCGGCGAAGTGAAAGCCTACCAGTTCTACCCGGCCGTGATGCACTCGGCGGCGCGCCTGACCTATAACGAGGTCGCCGCCGTCCTGGGCAACACGAACGGGCCGGAAGCGGGCCGCCGTCCGGGCATCGTGCCGCACCTGCTGAACCTGAACGAGGTGTTCCGCGCGCTGCTGCAGGCGCGCCAGGAGCGGGGCGCGATCGACTTCGAGACGACCGAGACCTATATCGTCTGCAACGCGATGGGCAAGATCGAAAAGATCCTGCCGCGCACCCGCAACGACGCGCACCGCCTGATCGAGGAATGCATGCTGGCCGCCAACGTGTGCGCGGCCGACTTCCTGATCCGCCACGACCAGCCGAGCACCTTCCGCATCCACGCCGTGCCGACCGAGGAAAAGCTGAACCAGCTGAGGACCTTCCTCAAGCAGGTCGGCCTGAACCTGGGCGGCGGCACGACGCCGCAGGCGCGCGACTATGCCGAACTGATGGTGCGCATCAAGGAGCGTCCGGACGCCACGCTGCTGCAGACCATGCTGCTGCGTTCGATGCAGCAGGCCGTCTACAGCCCGGACAACGTCGGCCACTTCGGCCTCGCGTACGAGGCGTATGCCCACTTCACGAGCCCGATCCGCCGCTATCCCGACCTGCTGACGCACCGCGCCATCAAGGCTGTGTTGAAGGGCAAGAAGTACGAGCCGACCGGCATCGATTTGTCCAAGCTGAACACGACGGTATCGAAGACGGTGCGCAAGCAGGCCGCCAAGGACAAGGCGGAAGGCAGGCAAAAGGATCCGAAGGACCTGACGATCTGGGACGCGCTGGGCGTGCACTGCTCGGCCAACGAGCGTCGCGCCGACGAGGCGTCGCGCGACGTCGAGAACTGGCTCAAGTGCTACTACATGAAGGATCGCCTCGGCGAGGAATTCACGGGCGTGATCTCGGGCGTGACGCCGTTCGGCATCTTCGTCCAGCTCGACCAGCTATTCGTCGAAGGCCTCGTGCACATCACGGGCCTCGGCACCGATTACTTCCAGTACGACGAGACCCGCCACGAACTGCGCGGCGAACGCACGGGCCAGGTGTACCAGCTGACCGGTCGCGTGACGGTGCAGGTGGCGCGCGTCGACCTGGAATCGCGCAAGATCGACCTCGTGCTGGCGCAACCCGCGAAGGACGGCAACGTGCCGGCGCCGCTGGAGCGTGCCCGCGCCGCCGCGCAGGACGCGTCGGCCTCGAAACCGCCGCGCCGGCGTAAAGCCAGGGACGGCGCCGTGCCCGTGTCGCAGCAGGAAGCGCGCGTGACCCCGGCCGAGCCGGCCGCATCCTCGTTCGGCGCCACCGACGAGAACGAGGAAGACGTCGTGTTCGTGCCGCCGACGCGCCGTCGCCGCGGTGCCCGCAATGCCTCGCCCGCAGCAAACCAGACCGCGTCCAAGAAGACCGCGGCGAAAAAAAGCGCTTCCACAAAGAGCGCGTCCAAAACCAGGAAGAAGAAGTAACGCATGAAAAATAAAATGATTTTTGGCTTCCACGCCGTGACCTCGCGCCTCCGCCACGAGGCCGCCAGCGTGGAAGAGATCTTCGTCGATGCCGGCCGCCAGGACCGCCGCATGCAGGACCTGATCGCCAACGCGAAGGCGGCCGGCGTGCGCGTCATGCCGGTCGAAGCCGAGCGCCTCGACAAGATCGTCGGCACCCGCCGCCACCAGGGCGTGATCGCGTTCGCCAGCCAGTTGTCGCTGGCGCGCAACCTGGACGAGCTGCTGGATGCCGTGGAAGGTCCGCCGCTGCTGCTGATCCTGGACGGCATCACCGACCCGCACAACCTGGGTGCCTGCCTGCGCGTGGCCGACGGCGTCGGCGCGCATGCCGTCATCGCCCCGAAAGACCGTTCCGTGGGCCTGAACGCGACGGCCGCCAAGGTGGCCAGCGGCGCCGCCGAAACCGTGCCGTACATCACCGTGACGAACCTCGCGCGCACGATGCGCGACCTGAAGGAACGGGGCATCTGGCTGATCGGCACGTCCGACGATGCCGACAAGGGCCTGTACGAAGGCGATTTCACGGGCCCGACGGCGCTCGTGATGGGGTCGGAAGGCGAGGGCATGCGCCGCCTGACCCGCGAGACCTGCGACCTGCTGGTGTCGATTCCCATGTTCGGCTCGGTCGAGAGCCTGAACGTGTCGGTGGCCTCGGGCGTGTGCCTGTACGAGGCACGCCGCCAGCGCCTGGCGCACGAGCCGCGATAATCCTGGCGTGGAGGGTGGGCACGGGGTGCCCAGCCTACGATATCTGCCGCTGTGTACGGCGCGCCGTCCACGCGGTAATACGCGGCGTCGAATTTGCCGCGCGTGGACGGCACGGCCGTAGGATGGGCTCCCCGAGCCCATCAGGCGCCCGCATGACGCCGGCCCCAAAAATGATTCCCTCATAAGCAAATACGGCGCGGATCGGCTACCATGCGGTGTCACTTGCCCGAATCCCGACTATGTTTTCCAAGCTGCGCGAAAATATCCAGAGCATCATCGAACGCGACCCCGCGGCCCGTAACGCCTGGGAGGTGCTCACCTGCTACCCGGGCCTGCACGCCGTCGTCCTGCACGGCTGGGCGCACGCCTGCTGGCGTGCCAATTTCCGCTGGCTCGGGAGGTTCATCTCCTATTTCGCGCGTGTGCTGACCGGCATTGAAATCCACCCGGGCGCGACGATCGGCCGGCGCGTGTTCATCGACCACGGCTTCGGTGTCGTGATCGGCGAGACGGCCGTCGTCGGCGACGACTGCACGATCTACCAGGGCGTCACCCTGGGCGGCACGACCCTGGTGGCCGGCACGAAACGCCATCCGACGCTCGAGCGCGGCGTGATCGTCGGCGCCGGCGCGCAGGTGCTCGGCGCGTTCACCGTCGGCGAATATGCCAAGGTCGGCTCCAACGCCGTCGTCGTCAAGCCGGTTCCGGCCGGCGCCACGGCCGTCGGCAATCCGGCTCACATCATCCGCAAGGAAGACCAGTCACGCAGCGCCCAGATGTTCGCCGCCTACGGCGTCACGCCGAACGGCGACGATCCGCTGTCGAAGGCGTTGCGCAACCTGATCAACCACGTGGCCCAGCAGGACGAGCAGATCGAGCGCATGTGCGCGACGATGAAGGCGGCCGGTATCCGCTGCCATACGCCGGACGAGAGTGATAAACTCGACCAGGCACAATTGAACCGGCTCGTCGAGTAAGCGACCGCGAACACACAAAGGACACCGATGCAAGACGATATCCCGGGCAGCTTCGACCCGGCATCCGACCTCGACCCCAACGAAATCCGCGTGCTGGGCGTGCTCGCCGAAAAAGAGGCACTGACGCCCGATAATTATCCGATGTCGCTGAACGCGGTGATGAACGGCTGCAACCAGCTGTCCAGCCGCGACCCCGTGATGCAGTTGTCCGAGGACGTCGTCCACGACACGCTGCAGCGCCTCATGCAGCGCAAGCTCGTGAACGGTATCGCCCAGGCTGGCGCGCGCGTCATCAAGTACGAGCACCGCATGCGCATCAAGTGGACGCTCGAGCAGGACAAGGTGGCCGTGCTGGCCGTGCTGATGCTGCGCGGCCTGCAGACCGCGGGCGAGATCCGCAGCCGTACCGGCCGCCTGCATGAATTCAAGTCGGTGGCGGAAGCGGAAAGCGCGCTGCAATTCCTGATCGACAAATATCCGCCGCTCGTCGCGCGGCTCGATCGTGCGCCCGGCACCAAGGAGCCGCGTTACGGCCAGCTGCTGGGCGGTGCGATCGACGTCGCGAAAATGGACGCTGGCGGCGGCGCCGCCGGCGGTGGTTCGGCCGGCGGCTCGACCGGCGCCCGCGTGGCCCAGCTGGAACAGGAAGTGGCCGCGCTGCGCGGCGAAGTCGACGAACTCAAGGCGCAGTTCGCCGCGTTCCGCCAGCAGTTCGAATAACGGCGACGGCGGCCTTACGTGCCGCCGTCGTTCATCTCCACCAGCGCGTCGTCCGGCCATGCCGGATCGCCGATCGGCGCGAGCACATTCCACCCGTGGGTCTCCAGCGTGCGCGAGCGCTCGCCGGCGCGCAGCACCGCCCGCGCGCCCGGCTGCGCGGCCATGACGCCGTAGTTGAAATCCTTCTTGGCGCACCAGTCCGACGTCATCATCAAGGTGTTGATGGCCGCCTTCGCCATGAACGGCATCTGTTCCTTGACGATGGCGATGGTCACCCGGCATTCCAGGCGCAGGTCGCCCAGGCGGCGGACGTTGTCCGGCAGGCCGGCCGTGCGCACCTCCGGGTGTCCCGTGTACAGGCCGTTCTTCCGGTTCAGGATGAACGTGGCGTCGGCATCGTAGGCGGCCTGGCTGCGCTGCACGGTGAGCAGACCGCCGGCGTCGATCGGCACGTTTTCCTGGAACGCGCCGTCGTCGCTCGCCAGCCGCAACCGCAGGCCGTCGTCCGCATTCGCCGGGCCGCCATCGGCATGGCGCATGCGGAAGCGCAGGGTCGCGTTCGGCGCCAGCGCGCGGTTGGCGTCGAAGGCGTCGAGGCCGGCCGCGACGTTGCGGTAGGAGCGCATCTCCGGGTCGGCGATGCCGGCGACGTGGACCGACGGCACGGGTTCGTCGGCCCGCGCGGCGGGGAGGGCGCAGGCCGTCAGCAGGATCAATCCCGACAAGGTCGGTCGCATCGCTCAGCCCTCGTCGCGCCAGCGGCGCACGCGGATCGCGGCGTACAGCATCGCCACGCCGAGCACGACGCCGATCCAGGCGTCGGGGCCGGCCAGCGACATGTACGACTGGGGTACGAGGCCGCTCATGTCGATGCCGTTCCTGGTCGGCTGAATCGCCGCCGGCAGGCCGCCCTGGAACTGGAACCAGATACCCGGCACGATGCCGCCGAGGATGCGTGCGACCACGTCACTCGCATAATGTGCCAGCAGCAGCGTCTGGCCGGAAAAGTTCTCGAGTGCCGCATTGATCCATTTGATCGTGACGAGCGCGACCACCGGCACGCCGACTGCCCACAGGAACGGCTTCGATTTCGCCCAGCTCGACACGAGCATCAGCCAGCCCACGGTCGGCAGTGCCCACACGACGTACACCGGCAGCAGGGCGACAAGGCGCAGCGGCGCGAGATACAAGTTGGGTGACGCCAGCATTGTCGCGAACAGATTCAGGCCCTGTGCGCTGAGTTCTATGCAGGTGACGAGCAGCAGGATCAGTGCCGCGACGATGGCCAGCGCGATCGTGATCGCGGGGGCGACGACCACTGCGGTGATGGTCTTGGACAGTACCGTCATCGAATCGGAAACGGGCAGCGATTTCCAGAACAGGATGCTGCGGTCGCGCCGTTCATCGTACAGGGCGCCCAGGCAGTAGAAGAATACGACCGCGGTCAGGACGACCAACAGCGGCGCCATGCCGCCCATGTACATGCCTGTGGCCATCCGCGCGACCACGTTTGCCGTTTCGTCGGGCAAGAGTGTCTCCAGCCGCGCGTGATCGAGCGGCTGGCCGTTGATCGTCACGTGCGTCGGCAAGTGATGCGTCATGATGCCGTAGGTGATGCCGCCGCCGATCAATATGACGAGCAATGTCCCGACGATGAGCGGCGCCCAGAACATCGAGCCCTTGTGCTCCCAGAACTCGCGCCGCAACAGCCATTTCATGGTGTCCGCGCTGGTAGTCGTATTCATGCGTAGGTTCCTTTCATGGTCGCGACGAACAGGTCGGCGACGGAGGGATTGCGGGTTTCGCCGAGGGCGGCCAGCTGCTGGCGCGAGGCACCGCCGGGGCCGGCGTCGAACAGCAGCACGGCCTTGCCGAACACGGTGCGGCGGTCGATCGGCTGCAGCGCGTTGGCGGCGCTCAGTTTTTCCTGCGGCACCATCACTTCGACATAGCGCTCGCCGATCTCTTCCATCGACGCGGCCAGCACGATCCGGCCGTCGCGGATGAACATCAGGTCGGTCAGGATGTGCTCGACTTCCTCGACCTGGTGCGTCGTGATGATGATCGTCTTGTGCTCGTCAAAATAGTCTTCCAGCAGGTTCTGGTAGAACTGCTTGCGGTAGATGATGTCCAGGCCCAGCGTGGGCTCGTCGAGCACGAGCAGTTTCGCGTCAATCGCCATCACGAGGGCCAGGTGCAGTTGCACGATCATGCCCTTGGACATTTCCTTGACCTTCATCGACGGCAGCAGCTTCGTGTTCGCGATATAGCGTTCGGCCTTGTCGCGGTTGAAGCGCGGATGCACGCCGGCCACGAAGTCGATGGCGTCCCGTACGCGCAGCCAGCGCGGCAGGATCGCGACGTCGGCGATGAAGCACACATCCTGCATCAGTTCGTCGCGCTGGGTGCGCGGATCGAGGCCCAGCACGGACAGCTGGCCTTCGAACGGGATCAGTCCCAGCGCGGCCTTCAGCGTGGTGGTCTTGCCCGAGCCGTTCGGGCCGATCAGGCCGACGATGCGGCCGGCGGGGATGGTGAAGTCGATGCCGTCCACGGCCGTGCGCTTGCCGTAGCGCTTCGTCAGGCTCTTGGCTTCGATGACGGCGCTCATTGCGCGCCTCCGTTTGGTTCACGCAGCAATTGCTCGATGTTGAGGCCGAGACGGCGGATCCGTTCCAGCATCGCCGGCCACTCCTCGCGCAGGAAGCGTTCCCTTTCGCTTGCGAGCAGTTTTTCGCTCGCGCCTTCCGTGACATACATACCGATCCCCCTTCGCTTTTCTACTAAGTTGTCGTCGACCAGTTCCTGGTAAGCCTTCGAGACCGTGATCGGATTCAGCTGGTATTCGGCCGCGATCTGGCGCACGGACGGGAGCGGGTCCCCGGCCTTCAAGGCGCCATCGAGCATCATACCGATCACCTTGTCCTTCAACTGCCGATAGATCGGAGCGTTGTCATTCCAGCCGATCGTCATCGCCGGCCCCCTTTCGTCGTGGTGGTGCAGTCCATGTCATGCCTGCCTCCATGTTAGTGATGTAGAGTTGTGGTGTTGTAGTTAAGTATAACACCTAGTCGACCCGAGTCAATACGCGGATCGCCAGGGACGACCTAGCAGGATTGAGAGGGGTAGGTTCAGGTCCGGAACGGGAGCCGGACCGGGAGGTCAAACGGTCGGATCAGGCGGAATCAGGTCGATTCGGGTCGGATCACCTGGCCGTCGAGGTCGAAACGCAGGATGCGTCCGTCTTCGTCGATCGCGATCCAGCCGCCACGCACGGGCGTCTCATCGAGCTCCCAGTCGGGCAGCACGTAGCGCTGCCGGCCGCCGGCGTCGTGCAGGGCAGGGCGGTGCGTATGGCCGTGGATGATGACGTCCGCGCCGCTGTCCGCATGCAGCGCGGCGATGGCGGCCGGGGTGACGTCCATGATCTCGTACGACTTGTCGCCGTGGGCGGCGCGGCTGCCCTCGCGCAGGCCGGCGATGATCGCCTTGCGCTGGGCCAGCGGCATGGCGAGGAACTGGCGCTGCCACGCCGGATCGCGCACCTGCGCGCGGAACGCCATGTACTTGACGTCGTCCGTGCACTGGGCGTCGCCATGCACGAGCACGACCGCGCGGCTCGCGCCCCCGCGGCCCGCGAACGTCGCGACGTGCGGCTCGGGCAGCAGCGTGAGGCCGGCCGCCTCGGCGAAGCCGGTGCCGACGAGGAAGTCGCGGTTGCCGGCGAGCCAGCAGACGGCCGTGCCGCCGTCGCTCACGCGCCGCAGCGCAGCGGCGACGCTCGCGTTGAACGGATCGTCGAGGTCGTCGTCGCCGGCCCAGTACTCGAAGATGTCGCCGAGCAGATAAAGCCGCTCGGCATGTGCCGCGCGTTCGGTCAGGAAGCGGAAGAACGCCTCGGCCGTACGCGGATGGGATGCCTGCAGGTGCAGGTCGGAAATGAAGAGTGCGAGCGTGCGCGCGGGTGCGGTCATGTGCTGCCAGGATCAATCGCCGGAGCAGGGCGCCCGCGCGTCATGCCTGCCTTTCAGAGTTATCAAGCACTTCGAAAAACCGTGGCGAGCGGCAGCAGATCTGGTCGGGAACCGCAGCTGTACGATTGTACAGCCGGTCCGCCGTAGCGGAGAATCGCAGGCCACATATGCAACGCGCAGCAGGTTTTTCGACGTGCTTACTGGACGACTTCGACTTTTTCGATGATGACGTCTTCGCTCGGCACGTCCGAGTGCATGCCCGAGCGGCTGGTCTTGACGTTGTTGATCTGGTCGACGATGCCCTGGCCTTCGACGACCTTGCCGAACACGGCATAGCCCCAGCCGTCCTGGCCCGGGTAGTTCAGGAAATCGTTGTTCTTCGTGTTGATGAAGAACTGGGCCGAGGCCGAGTGCGGGGCCATCGTGCGGGCCATGGCGAGCGTGTACTTGTCGTTCTTGAGGCCGTTCTTCGCTTCGTTCTCGACGGTCTGCTCGGTTGGCTTTTGCTTCATGCCCGGCTCGAAACCGCCGCCCTGGATCATGAAGTCCTTGATCACGCGGTGGAAGATGGTGTTGGTGAAGTGACCCTTGTTCACGTAGTCCAGGAAGTTGGCAACGGTCTTCGGTGCCTTCTCGGCGTCCAGTTCGACCTTGATGTTGCCCTTGTTGGTGGTCATGAGTAAGGTGGTCATGTTTTTGTCCTGTGATGGTTGGTGATGCCTCGACGGCCGGCACAAGGCGCAGCAGCTTGTCGCGGTTGGAGTTGCGAGTTCGTTATTTTACTAGCTTATCGCCCTTGAGGACGGTCACGGACTGGATCGTGACGGGCGTCACGGGCACGTTCTCGAGGCCGTGGATGTCGTCGACGAGGACACCCTTGATCTTGTCGACGACGTCCTGGCCCTTCACGACCTTGCCGAACACGGTATAGCCGGACCCTTGCATGTTTGGATAGTCGAGCCCCGGATTGTCGACCACGTTGATGAAGAATTGCGAGGTGGCCGAATCCGGATTCGATTCGCGCGCCATGGCGACCGAATACTTTTCGTTCGACAGGCCGTTGTTGGACTCGTTCTTGATCGGTTTGTTCGTGCGCCGGCCGTGGAACTGGGCATCCATGCCGCCGCCCTGGATCATGAAGCCGTCGATCACGCGGTGGAAAATGGTGCCCTTGTAGAAGCCGGACTTCACATATTTAAGGAAATTGGCCACCGCGATGGGCGCCTTTTCCTGGTTCAGTTCCAGCACGATCTCGCCCATCGACGTTTTCAACGCGACTTGCGGCTCGGCGGCGAACGCGGCCGTAGACAGGGCCAGCGCGGCCAGGCCGGCGGCGAAACGGGTGGCAAACCGGGTGGCAAACGGGGCGCCGGGCGATTTCAGGACGTGCATCGTAGCTTCCTCTCGGTGGATATAGAGCAAAGTGCTGTCAAGGGTTTTGCAGAAAAATAAACCTAAGGCATATGCGGCCAGTCGGGATTTTATCAATGCTATACTTTGCGACGGACTGCGGATTCTATCAAAAAGAACAAGGTTTCCCCGAATCGCGGTCCTGACACTCCCGACGCGCCCGCCACGTCCCGGCATCGCCGCAAGGCAGCGTTTCGAGCGTCATGCTCCAACCCTCTAGCAAACATCCGATGAGCCAACTCAAGATCTACAACACGCTCGCGCGTGACAAGCAGGTTTTCGTTCCCCTCCAACCCGGCAAGGTCAACATGTACGTGTGCGGGATGACGGTCTACGATTACTGCCACGTCGGTCACGCCCGGATGATGATGGCGTTCGACGTCATCTATCGCTGGCTCAAGGCATCGGACTACGACGTCAAATATGTCCGCAACATCACGGACATCGACGACAAGATCATCAAGCGCGCCGTCGAGAACGGCGAGACCATGACGGCGCTGACGACGCGCTTCATCAAGGCGATGGACGAGGATACGTCCGCACTGGGTATCCTGGCGCCGGATGCCGCGCCGCGCGCGACCGAGTACGTGCCGCAGATGCTGTCCATCATCGACAGGCTGGAGACGAAGGAACTCGCCTACCAGGGCGACGACGGCGACGTGAACTATGCGGTGCGTAATTTCCCGGGCTACGGCAAACTGTCCGGCAAGTCGGTGGACGACCTGCGTGCCGGCGAGCGCGTGGACGTGAACACGGGCAAGCGCGACCCGCTCGATTTCGTGCTGTGGAAGGCCGCCAAGGAATCCGAGCCGGATGAGGCGAAATGGGATTCGAAATGGGGCAAGGGCCGTCCGGGCTGGCACATCGAATGCTCGGCCATGTCGTGCGCCATGCTGGGCGAACACTTCGACATCCACGGCGGCGGCGCCGACCTCCAGTTCCCGCACCACGAGAACGAGATCGCCCAGTCGGAAGGCGCGTTCGGCGCACCCATGGCCAATTACTGGATCCATAACGGCTTCGTGCGGGTCGATAACGAAAAGATGTCTAAGTCGCTGGGTAATTTCTTCACGATCCGCGACGTCCTCAAGCAATACGATCCGGAAGTCATCCGCTTCTTCATCCTGCGCGCCCACTACCGCAGCCCGCTGAATTATTCGGACGCCCACATCGACGACGCCAAGGGCGCGCTGACCCGCCTGTACACGGCGCTGGCCGAAGCGGATATCGGCGGCGCGGCGGTCGGCGTCGACTGGGACGAACCGCACGCGCTGCGCTTTCGCGAAGCGATGGACGACGATTTCAACACGCCGCTGGCGGTGGCCGAGCTGTTCGACCTGGCGTCGGAAGTCAACAAGAGCAAATCGCTCACGGCCGCGCGCCAGCTGAAGGCGCTGGCCGGCGTGCTGGGCCTGCTCGAACGCAGCCCGCAAGCCTTCCTGCAGGCCGGCAGCCCGCGCGAGGACGGTCTCGATGAAGCCGCGATCGTCGACGCGATCGCGCGCCGCGCCGCGGCCAAGAAGGCACGCAACTTTGCCGAGGCCGATGCGATCCGCGCCGGGTTGACGGCGGGCGGCGTCGTGCTCGAAGACAAGCCGGACGGCAGCACCAACTGGCGTCGCGCCTGACGCCAGAGCGCCCGGACAGATAACGAGCATGGCACTTTCCAAGGAACTCGCGGGCGCCGCCCCAGCGCCGCCGGACGTACAGCCTTCCGTCCCAGCCTAT
Source organism: Massilia luteola (assembly GCF_034420155.1). NCBI lineage: Bacteria > Pseudomonadati > Pseudomonadota > Betaproteobacteria > Burkholderiales > Oxalobacteraceae > Massilia > Massilia luteola. The sequence goes on along the minus strand of NZ_JAXOFN010000016.1, from coordinate 63,783 downwards.
TGGGCGGAGGCGAAGGCCGAGCTCATGCGTCGGGACCGCATCATGAACAAGCTGATCCCGCAGTTCGGCGACATGCACCTGCGCGGCCACCCCGATCCGTTCACGACGCTGGCCCGGTCCATCGTCGGCCAGCAGGTGACCGTCAAGGCCGCCGAGTCTGCGTGGACGAAGCTGCGCGCGCTGTGCCCGAAGATGACGCCGTCCCAGGTCATCAAGGCTGGCGCGGAAGAGCTCGCCGGCTGCGGGCTGTCGAAGCGCAAGACCGAATACATCCTCGACCTGGCCGATCACTTCAAGGCGAAGCGTGTGCACGCGGACCAGTGGTCGCAGATGGATGACGAGGCCGTGATCGCCGAGTTGGTCCAGATCCGCGGCATCACGCGCTGGACAGCCGAGATGTTTTTGATATTTAATCTGCTCAGACCGAACGTCCTGCCCCTGGACGATCCCGGCCTGATCCAGGGCATCAGCCAGAATTATTTTTCCGGTGAGCCAGTCTCGCGCAGCGATGCGCGCGAGGTGGCGGCCAACTGGGAACCCTGGCGGACAGTTGCCACATGGTATTTGTGGCGTAGTCTGGATCCGGTTCCGGTATAGAATAACGCCCTTGCCGCCGCGCGGATGATCTTCCGCGGCCACGAACACACCCGGAGGTACAATGAGTAAAACAACTTTCCTCAGTTTCGAGCAGCCGATTGCCGAGCTCGATTCCAAGATCGAAGAGCTGCGCTTCGTGCAGGATGATTCCGCCGTCGACATCTCGGAAGAAATCGATCGCTTGGCCAAGAAGAGCCAGCAACTGACGAAAGACATCTATGCCAAGCTGACCCCCTGGCAGGTTTCCCAGATCTCGCGTCATCCGCAGCGTCCGTACACGATGGACTATGTGAACGCGATCTTCACCGACTTCCATGAACTGCATGGCGACCGCACGTTCGCCGACGACCAGTCGATCGTGGGCGGCCTGGCCCGCTTCAACGGCCAGTCGTGCATGGTGATCGGCCACCAGAAGGGCCGCGACACGAAAGAGCGCGCGATGCGCAACTTCGGCATGCCGAAGCCGGAAGGCTATCGCAAGGCGATGCGCCTGATGAAGCTGGCCGAGAAGTTCAACCTGCCGATCTTCACCTTCGTCGACACCCCGGGCGCGTTCCCCGGCCTCGAGGCGGAAGAGCGCGGCCAGTCGGAAGCCATCGGCCACAACCTGTACGTGATGGCCGAGCTGAAGGTGCCGCTGATCGCCACGATCATCGGCGAAGGCGGCTCGGGCGGCGCGCTGGCGATCGCCGTGGGCGACGCCGTGCTGATGCTGCAGTACGCGACCTATTCCGTGATCTCGCCGGAAGGCTGCGCGTCGATCCTGTGGAAGACGTCGGAACGCGCGGCCGAAGCGGCCGACGCGCTGGGCCTGACGGCGCACCGCCTCAAGGCGATGGGCCTGATCGACAAGATCGTCAACGAACCGCTGGGCGGCGCCCACCGCGATCCGCAGCAGATGGCGCAATTGCTCAAGCGCGCGCTGGCCGACACGCTGCGCCAGTTCCAGGGCATGAAGACGCGCGACCTGCTCGATGCCCGTCACGCCAAGCTGATGTCCTACGGCAAGTTCAAGGAAACGACGCCGCGCGAAGAGTGAGCCGTCGTATCCAGGGGCCGGGCGCCGCGTCCGGTCCGGCCGCCCAGTTCGCGCAGGCCGTCGAGGCCCTGCGCGCAGATTATCTCCCCGCCGCCATGCCGCGCGTCGCGGTCGCCCTCAGCGGCGGCCTCGACTCGATGGTGCTGCTGCGCCTCGCGCACGCGCACGGACTGGATGTCTGCGCCTTGCACGTCCACCACGGCCTGAGCCCGAATGCCGACGCCTGGCGCGACCATTGCGCGGCCGCCGCCGCCGGGCTGGGCATCCTGTTCGACTGGCGCGCTGTCGTCGTCGCGAAAGGGAAGAGCGGCATCGAGGCGGCCGCCCGCAAGCTGCGTTACGCGGCGCTGGGCGAGATGTGCCGGGCCCACGGCGCGGGCGTGCTGCTGACGGCCCACCACCTCGACGACCAGGTCGAGACGGTGCTGCTGCAATTGCTGCGCGGTTCCGGTCCGGCCGGGCTGTCCGGCATGGACCCCGCCAACCGCGCCCCCGGCCTGCTGGGCGACGAGCGCCTGGCGATGGCGCGGCCGCTGCTTGGCGTCGCACGCGCCGATCTCGAACGCTGCGCGCGCGAGCTGGGCATCGCCTGGGTCGAGGACGAGTCCAACACCGATCCGCGCTACGCCCGCAACGCGCTGCGCCACCAGGTGATGCCGGCGCTCGCCGTCGCGTTTCCCGGTTACCAGCAGAGAGTCGCGCGCAGCAGCGCCCACACGCGCTCGGCCCAGCGCCTGCTGGACGAACTGGGCCAGCAAGACCTCGCCGCCTGCCTGGCGGGCGATGCGCTCGACCTCGCGCGCGCGCGCCTGCTCAGCCGCGACCGCATCGACAACCTGCTGCGCCACTGGTTCACGACACGCCGCCTGGCGATGCCGTCGACGGCGTGGCTCGCGCAGATGGTGGCGCAGATCCTGTCCGCGCGCGACGATGCGCAATTGCTCGTCGAGCACCCCGACGTGCAGGTGCGCCGCCACCGCGACCTCCTGCACCTCGTGCCGCACCCGCCGGAACTCGCCGGCCTGCGCGATCCGGACGACGCCGGCATCATCGACAGGCACGCCCAGGCCTTCGTCTGGCACGGTGAGGCGGCCATCGATTTTCCGGACTATGGCGGCACGCTGCACTTCGACCCCGCCGAGCGCGGGGTCGATTCCGCCTGGCTGCAGGGGCAGTCTCTCGCCATCGATTTCCGCAAGGGCGGCGAACGGCTCAGGCTGGCACACAACCGCCCGACGCGCAGCCTCAAGATGCACTACCAGGCCAGCGGCATCCCGGCCTGGGAGCGGGGGCGCCTGCCCATCGTCAACGCCGGCGTCGACCTGCTGTTCGCCGCGGGCCTCGGCATGGATTGCCGGCATGTGGCGGACGGGCCGGGACGCGTCGCATTGCGTTGGGAAAGCGCCACGGCAGCCATCCCGGGCTAATGCTCTTTCCGCATTACCATATTCCTATTCGGTATAGATTTCGTGTCCTGACGGCTTGTGATTCTGCGGCGCAGCATGTAGAGTAAAAGGCTCATTTGATTTTTTACAAGCGGAAATCCCTTCAGTCATGGCCTTAATAGTCCACAAATACGGCGGTACGTCGATGGGTTCGACGGAACGCATTAAAAACGTCGCGGCCCGCGTCGCCAAATGGCACGACGCCGGCCACAGAGTCGTCGTTGTCCCGTCGGCAATGTCCGGTGAAACCAACCGTCTGATCGGCCTGGCGAAAGAGATCATGTCGCAGCCGGACCCGCGCGAGCTGGACATGATTGCATCGACCGGCGAACAGGTGTCCGTGGGCCTGCTGGCGATGGCCCTGCTGGCGCGCGGCAAGGATGCCGTGTCCTACACGGGCTGGCAGGTGGGCATCAAGACCGATTCGGCCTTCACGAAGGCCCGCATCCAGTCGATCGACGACACCCGCGTGCGCGCCGACCTGGATGCCGGCAGAATCGTGATCATCACCGGTTTCCAGGGCATGGATGAGGATGGCAATATCTCGACGCTGGGCCGTGGCGGTTCGGACACCTCCGCCGTCGCCATCGCGGCCGCGCTGAAGGCCGACGAATGCCTGATCTACACCGACGTCGACGGCGTCTACACGACCGACCCGCGCGTCGTGAGCGAAGCGCGCCGCCTGTCCCAGATCACGTTCGAGGAAATGCTGGAACTGGCGTCGCTGGGCTCGAAAGTCCTGCAGACGCGCTCCGTGGAATTCGCCGGCAACTACCGCGTGCCGACGCGCGTGCTGTCGTCGCTGACCGACCCCCTGATGCCGCTCGAAGAAGAAGCCAACTCGGGTACCCTGATTTCGTTTGAGGAAGAAAGCAACATGGAACAAGCCGTCATCTCGGGCATCGCCTTCCACCGCGATGAAGCCAAAATCACCGTCCTGGGCGTGCCGGACAAGCCGGGCGTCGCCTACCACATCCTCGGTCCGATCTCGGAAGCGAACATCGAGGTCGACATGATCATACAGAATCAGTCGGTCGACGGTAAAACCGATTTCACCTTCACCGTGTCGCGCAACGATTACCAGCGCGCGATGGGCGTGCTGGAAAGCATCCAGGCCGAAATCGGCGCCGCGCGGATCCTGGGCGATGCCAAGGTCTCGAAGGTGTCGGCCGTGGGCGTGGGCATGCGCAGCCACGTGGGCGTCGCGTCGCAGATGTTCCGCACGCTGTCGGAAGAGGGCATCAACATCCAGATGATCTCGACGTCGGAAATCAAGATTTCGGTCTTGATCGACGAGAAATACATGGAGCTTGCCGTCCGCTCGCTGCATAAGGCTTTTAACCTGGAACAAGCTTAACTTTTTTCAAAAAAATGGCCGTGCTTCCTTGACCAAACGAGGTGTGGCCATTAATATGCGTGCACTCAGCGCTGACGCATAAACGTTGAAGCTGACTGGAGGCGTGGCCGAGTGGCCGAAGGCACTTCCCTGCTAAGGAAGCATACGGGCTTAAACCTGTATCGTGGGTTCGAATCCCACCGCCTCCGCCAGAACACCGTTCCTGAACATTCAGGAACATCAAAAAACCCGCTGTTCTCATCGAGACAGCGGGTTTTTTGTTGCCTGGCGTTGCGGCCTCCCCAGCAACTGCAGGGCCGCAACGCAGGCGAGTATCGTTGACGAGCCGCTACACGACCAGAATGCCCTGCAGCGACGAAATACGCTGCGGCGCCGACCAGGCGCCGATCAGTTGGCGCCCGGCGTCGAACTCGAGCAGCTGTCGTCCCTTGTGGCCGTTGTCCGGCCCATGGCCCTGCCAGTTCGCGACCAGCAGGTGGCCATTTGGCAATTGCTCGAAGCTCGCATAGAAAAACGGATCGACTTCCGCCGGCACCTGGGCCGCATCGCCGAAGCGATGCACGACGTTGCCCGCCGCGTCGAACGCCACCATGAACGCCCCATAACCCGCCGCCACGAGGGTCGTGCCGTCCTCCAGTCGCTCGGCCTTCCACGCGTGCTCGAAGCCCGGCGCGGCGAAGCGGCGCCGTTCCGACAGGTCCGGCCCCGTCTCGAGGATGTGGTCGTTGGTGCACAGCAGATAGGTGCCGTCCGGCGTCGTCCGCATCAGGCGCACGTAATCGCCGTCGCGGCGCGCGATGGCCGCGAGATGCAGGTCGCGGTCCAGCGTCAGCACGTTGACGCCGCCCGTGCCGTCCAGGTTCCAGCCCGTCACCAGCGTGCTGCCGTCGGGCCGGCGGCGGACGGCCGTGACGTCCGTCCAGCGCGCGCAGGCCGCCAGGACCCGGCCGGATTCGATGTCCAGTTCGAAGAAGCCGCGGTCGTAGCCGACCAGCACGCGCCGCGCGTCGAGCCGTTGCAGGTCGCGCGCGAGCGGGTAGGGGGACAGGTCGAGTGTCCAGTGAAAGGTGTCGGTGGCCGTGTCGATGAGGGACAACTGTTGGCGTCCCTCGTCGATGGCGAGCAGGCGGCAGGAAATTGGTTTAAGCATGGTCGTGATGGTGGTGGAACAGGGTTTATCGGCGGGGCGCGGCAGGCATCGCGGGGAGTGCGTGACGGGCCGTCGATTGGTTATCGATAACTTTCGGCGATTCTATGCCACCTCGGCTGTGCCGACAATGCTTTTTTGGTATCGATAACTCCGCGTTGCTTTTTTCAGGCCGGTATGGCTTGTGCGGCGCCGTCCGGCGGCGCGCCGGCGGCATGGCAACCGGCCCTGCACACGACCGGGTTGGCGCCGTCGCGGCTCCATTCGCACCAGCCGCCGTCGTACACGGCGATGCGCTCCCAGTTCATCAGCCAGGCGTAGAAGAACGCCAGCGATGCGCGCCAGCCGGTGCCGCAATAAAACACCGCGGGCCGGCCGGCATGGATCCCGGCGCTCCGCCACATGGCGCGGATGTCCTGTGCGGGCTTCATGCGGCCATCGGCCCGATGAAACGCGGCCATGCTGTTGACGTCGCCCTCGATGCCCGCGCGGCCCCACAGCGCACCTGGAATGTCGCCGCGCGCATCGATGTAGCTGTAGCCGGACGTCGTGCCGACGAATTCGTGCCACGTGCGGATGCTGACCAGCGTGGCGTCACCGCGCGCCAGCAGGTTGCGTACCCGGGCCATGTCGACCAGGTAGTCGGGACGCGCGGGCAGCGCCGTGCCGAAATCGTCCGCGGCCGGATAACGGCGCGGCGGTCCCGGTTCGAGCGGCAGCCCGGCCCGCCGCCACGCCGCGAAACCGCCATCGAGCAGGCGCACGTCGGCGACGCCGGCATACAGCAGCAGATGCGCCACGCGCGCGGCCGCGAGGAGGTTGCGTCCGTACAGGACGACAGTGACGTCGTGGCGGATGCCATGGGCGATCAGCAGCCGTTCCAGCGCGGCGTCGGGCACCTTGTTCCACAGCGGGCCGTGTTCGAACCATGCCGTGTCGAGGTAGCCGGCGCCCGGAATATGGCCGGCGGCGAACGCGCCGCCGGCGCCGCATCCCGTTTCGAACAGGCGCCATTCGCCGGCGGGTGGCGCGGCGATGCCGGCGCCGTCGACCAGTCCCGCCACCCAGGCGGGCGTGACGAGTTGCCGCCAGCGGTGCAGGTCGCGGCGGAAGCCGAAAGGAGGGGTGCTGTTCAAAGGAGAGACGACGTAAAAAGGGCCGGGCCCCGTATGGTACAGGACCCGGCCCTCGCACGCCCGAAGGCTCAGTCTCAGACAGTCACGGAATCCGCCACGTCGCGGAACTCGGCGATCTGGTCGAAGTTCATGTAGCGGTAGATCTGGTCGGCGTTCTGGGCAAGCACGCCGGTGTGCGCCATGTACTCCTCGCGGGTCGGGATCTTGCCCAGGGTCGAGCAGACCGCGGCCAGTTCGGCCGAGCCCAGGTACACGCGGGTGTCGATGCCGAGGCGGTTCGGGAAGTTGCGCGTCGACGTCGACATCACGGTCGCACCCTTGCGGATCTGCGCCTGGTTACCCATGCACAGCGAGCAGCCCGGCATTTCCATGCGCGCGCCGGTGCGGCCCAGCGTGCCGTAGTGGCCTTCGGCGGTCAGCACCTGCTGGTCCATCTTGGTCGGCGGCGCGACCCACAGGCGGACCGGGATGTCGGTCTTGCCTTCCAGGAGCTTCGAGGCGGCGCGGAAGTGACCGATATTGGTCATGCACGAGCCGACGAACACGTCGTCGATCTTGTCGCCGGCGACGTCGGACAGCGTCTTGACGTCGTCCGGATCGTTCGGGCAGGCGACGATCGGTTCATGGATGTCGGCCAGGTCGATCTCGATGACGGCGGCGTACTCGGCGTCCGCGTCCGGCGCGAGCAGGTCCGGCTTGGCCAGCCAGGCTTCCATCGCCTTGATGCGGCGTTCCAGGGTGCGGCGGTCCAGGTAGCCGCTGGCGATCATCCACTTCATCAGCGTGATGTTCGAGTTCATGTACTCGATGATCGGTGCCTTGTCCAGGTGGACCGTGCAGCCGGCGGCGGAGCGCTCGGCCGACGCGTCGGACAGTTCGAACGCCTGCTCGACCTTCAGGTTCGGCAATCCTTCGATTTCCAGGATGCGGCCGGAGAAGATGTTCTTCTTGCCCTTCTTGTCGACGGTCAGCAGGCCTTGCTGGATCGCGTACAGCGGGATCGCGTTGACCAGGTCGCGCAAGGTGACGCCAGGCTGCATCTCGCCCTTGAAGCGGACCAGCACCGATTCCGGCATATCCAGCGGCATCACGCCGGTGGCGGCGGCGAAGGCGACCAGGCCCGAGCCGGCCGGGAACGAAATGCCGATCGGGAAGCGGGTGTGCGAGTCGCCGCCGGTGCCGACGGTGTCCGGCAGCAGCAGGCGGTTCAGCCACGAGTGGATCACGCCGTCGCCCGGACGCAGCGCGACGCCGCCGCGGTTCTCGATGAACGCCGGCAGTTCCTTGTGCATCTTGACGTCCACCAGTTTCGGATAGGCGGCCGTGTGGCAGAACGATTGCATCACGAGGTCGGCCGAGAAGCCCAGGCAGGCCAGGTCCTTCAGCTCGTCGCGGGTCATCGGGCCGGTGGTGTCCTGGGAGCCGACGGTGGTCATGCGCGGTTCGCAGTACGTGCCCGGACGGATGCCGTGGCCTTCCGGCAGGCCGCAGGCGCGGCCGACCATCTTCTGCGCCAGCGAGAAGCCGCGGCCGGAATCGACCGGGTTCTGCGGCAGGCGGAACAGCGCCGACGGGGCCAGGCCCAGCGACTCGCGCGCCTTGGCGGTGAGGCCGCGGCCGATGATCAGCGGAATGCGGCCGCCGGCGCGCACTTCGTCGAACAGCACGTCGGACTTGACCTTGAACTCGGCGATGACTTCACCGTTCTTCAGGGCGCGGCCTTCGTACGGGCGCAGTTCGATGACGTCGCCCATCTCCATGCCCGAGACGTCCAGTTCGATCGGCAGGGCGCCGGCGTCTTCCATGGTGTTGTAGAAGATCGGGGCGATCTTGGTGCCCAGGCACACGCCGCCGAAGCGCTTGTTGGGGATGAACGGGATGTCTTCGCCGGTGAACCACAGCACCGAGTTGGTGGCGGATTTACGGGACGAACCGGTGCCGACCACGTCGCCGACGTAGGCGACCAGGTTGCCCTTGGCCTTCAGCGCCTCGATCTGCGCGATCGGGCCGATCTTGCCGGGTTCCTGCGGTTCGATGCCGGGACGCGCGTTCTTCAGCATGGCCAGCGCGTGCAGCGGGATGTCGGGGCGGGTGGTGGCGTCCGGGGCGGGCGACAGGTCGTCGGTGTTGGTCTCGCCGGAGACCTTGAATACGGTCAGCGTCAGGCTGTCCGGCACGGCCGGGCGCGACGTGAACCACTCGGCATCGGCCCAGGACTGCAGCACTTCCTTGGCGTTGGCGCTGCCCTTGTCGGCCAGTTCCTTGACGTCATGGAAATAGTCGAACATCAGCAGGGTTTTCTTCAGGCCCGCGGCGGCCACGCTGCCCACGACCGGATCGTCCAGCAGGTCGATCATCGGCTTGATGTTGAAGCCGCCGAGCATGGTGCCCAGCAGGCGCGTCGCCAGTTCGCGCGAGACCAGCGGGCTTGTTTCCAGGCCCTTGGCCACATTGTTCAGGAAAGCGGCCTTGACCTTGGCGGCGTCATCCACGCCGGCCGGCACGCGGTTCGTGACCAGGTCCACGAGGAAGGCTTCTTCGCCCGCCGGCGGATTCTTCAGGAGTTCGACCAGGTCCGTGGTCTGGGCCGCCGACAGGGGCAGCGGGGGGATGCCGAGGGCGGCGCGCTCGGCGACGTGGGTGCGGTATGCAGCTAACATGAAAAGCTCTTTCAGTCGTTGTGAAAATCAGGAAAGCGGGTGACTCGCCTGTGCTGACCGATATTGTACCTCACTCTTATATAAGACATAAGACGTAAACGTCAGATCGGCGGAACGAACGTGCGCCGTTTCGAGAAATACCGCTTCCGTTGCTGCCGGTACACAGAAATGCGTCGTGAACCCTGGCCGTGGCGCATCTTTCGGGTAAGTGGGCGCCGGCTAGCGCTCGTCGCGGCGCCCGGCCGCCTCGGCATCGTCCGCCGCGTGGCGCGCCGCGCGCGCGACGGGGAGGTGCCAGTCGAGCTGGATGGCCGCCAGCCGCAGCCCGAAACAGAGGGCCGCGCCGGCGCAGGCGCTCGCGGGGCCGGGCAGGCCCAGCGCGTCGCCCGTCACCATCACGGCTGCCCCGGCCAGCGCGGCGACGGCGTAGATGTCCGAGCGCAGCACGGCCGGGATCTCGGACAGCAGTACGTCGCGCGCGACGCCGCCGCCGACGCCGGTCAGCATCCCGAGCAGCGCGGCCATCACGGGCGACAGGCCGAACACGAGGGCTTTCTGCGCGCCCGCCACGCAGAACAGGGCCAGGCCGGCCGCGTCGAACACCAGCACCGGGCTGCGCAGGCGCTTGATGCCCGGATACCAGAAGAAGATCAGCACGCCGGCGAGCAGCGACGCGGCGAGATAGCGCCAGTCGCGGATCGCCGCCGGCGGCGCCGCGCCGATCAGGACGTCGCGCACGATGCCGCCCGAGTTGGCGGCGACGAACGACAGCACCAGCACGCCGAACAGGTCGAGCCGCCGGCGCACGCCGGCCACGGCGCCGGAGAGCGCGAACACGAAGGTGCCGAGCAGGTCGAGCGTGAGCAGGAGAGTCTTGATGGCGGCGCTGACGTCGAGGGAAACGGATGGGAACATGTCCACATTATGCCGCGCCCGCCGGCTGAAAGGTAATTGAAGGGTTGCGTCGCTATAGTGGGCTCCATTCACCAGGCTGATCATCCGTATCACCGCATTCCATATCTACCTGCCGGGAATGCCGGCGCCTGAGCCAAGAAGAGGAGCACACCATGAATACGACTACGACGACCTACACGCCGGCGCACGACGACGCCAAGCCGGCCGCCACCTCCTTCGCGGGCGCCTGCCGCCGGATCGCGCAGGTCCGCATCGGCATCGTGCCGCTGCCGGTCTATCTGCTGCTGCTGGCACTGATCGGCGGCTTCGTCGCGACCGGCAAGGTGCCGAACGATATCTGCGTGTCGATCGCGATCCTGACCGTCGGCGGCTTTTCCTGCGCCGAGCTGGGCAAGCGCCTGCCGTTCTTCCGCAACATCGGCGCCGCGGCGATTTTCGCCACGTTCATCCCGTCCTACCTGGCGTTCAGCAAGCTGCTGCCGACGCCGGTCCTGAAGAACGTCGTCGACTTCACCAAATCGACCAATTTCCTGTACCTGTTCATCTCGTCGATCATCGTCGGCAGCATCCTGAGCATGGACCGGGCGGTGCTCATCAAGGGCTTCCTCAAGATCTTCGTGCCGCTGGCCATCGGCTCGGTCGTGGCGGGCATCGTCGGCACCACCGTCGGCACCGTGCTGGGCCTCGGTCCGTACCACACCTTCTTCTACCTCGTCGCGCCGATCATGGCGGGCGGCGTCGGTGAAGGCGCGATTCCGCTATCGATCGGTTACGCGGGCATCCTGGGACAGGAACAGGGCCATATCTTTGCCGAGGTCCTGCCGCCCGTGATGCTGGGCAGCCTGACGGCGATCCTGCTGTCCGGCATGCTGAATTCGCTCGGCAAGAAGCGTCCCCACCTGACCGGCAACGGCCGCCTGCAGCCGAACGACGACGGCGACCTGAAACCGCAGACCGAGGCGGTGTCCGGCAATTTCGACATCGGCAATATCGCGGCGGCCGGCATCACGTCCATTTCGCTGTACATGGTCGGCATGATGTGCTTCCGCCTGTTCGCCTTCCCGGCACCGGTGGCGATGCTGTTCGTGGCCGTGATGTTCAAGCTGTCGCGCCTCGTGTCGCCGCAGTTGCAGCAGAGCTCGTACATCGTCTACAAGTTCTTTTCCACCGCGGTCACGTATCCGCTGCTGTTCGCGATCGGCGCGTCGATGACGCCCTGGGACAAGCTCGTGTCGGCATTCAACGTCGTCAACCTCGTCATCATCTTCTCGACGGTGGCCAGCCTGATCGCGACCGGCTTCTTCGTCGGCCGCAAGATGAATATGTATCCGATCGAAGCGGCGATCATCAATGCCTGCCACAGCGGCCAGGGCGGTACGGGCGACGTCGCGATCCTGACCGCGGCCGAGCGCATGCAGCTGATGCCGTTCGCGCAGATCGCCACGCGGATCGGCGGCGCGATCACGGTCACGCTGACCCTGTTGCTGATGTCGCAGCTGCACTGACGAATCCGCCGACGCACACGTACCGGCGAGTATGATGGGACCCATGAACGCACACCGCATCTTCCTGCCGCTGTTCGCCGCGCTGCTGCTGGCGGCGCCGGCAACGGCGAAGCAGCCGGCCGAGGCCGAATGCCTCGTCCCGTCGAAGCCGGGCGGCGCGATGGACCTGACCTGCAAGCTGGCCCAGAAGGCCTTGCAGGGCAAACCGGGCGCGCCCGCGCTGAAGCTGAGCTATATGCCGGGCGGCATCGGCGCGGTGGCGTGGCACACGATCGTGTCGCAGCGCCGTGGCGAGCCGGACACCCTCGTCGCGTTTTCCGGCGGTTCGTTGCTGAACCTGGCCCAGGGCAAGTTCGGCAAGGCCACGCCCGACGATGTCCGCTGGGTCGCCGGACTCGGCATCGACTATGGCGTCATCGCCGTGCCCGGCGACTCGCCGTACCGCTCGCTGCACGACCTGATGGACGCGTTGCGGCGCGACCCCGAGAAGATCGTGATCGGCATGTCCGGCACCATCGGCAGCCAGGACTGGATGAAGATGGCGCTGCTGGCGCGCCAGGCCGGGATCGACCCGCTCCACCTGCGCTTCGTCGCGCTGGAAGGCGGCGGCGAGGAATTCGTCGCGATGCAGGCGGGCTATGTCCAGGTGGTATCGAGCGACGTGTCCGAGACGGGCCTGTACACCGGCTCCGGCAAGGCGCGCGTGCTGGCCGTGTTGTCCGACCGCCGCCTGCCCGGCGCGCTGGCCACCGTGCCGACGGCGCGCGAGCAGGGTTTCGATGTGGTCTGGCCGCTGATCCGCGGCATCTGGATGGGGCCGGACGTGTCGGAAGCCGATTATCGCCGCTGGGTCCAGGCCTTCGACCGCGTCGAGTCCGCACCGGAATTCGCACGGATGCGCGCGCAGAGCGGGCTGTATCCCCTCGCGCTCACGGGGGACGCGCTGACCCGCTACATCCGGCAAGCGGTCGCCGCGTACAAGCGGCAGGCGAGGCAATTCAATCTGGTGCGGGAGCACTAGCCTCCGGTGGCGCGGCGGCGATCCCGTGCGGTTCGACGGGCGCGCCGGCGGCCGCGTGCCTGTGCCGGACGCGCTGGGCCGCCACGACGCCGACACCCAGCAGCGCCAGGCTGAGCATCGTGCCGAACGACGGCGCCGCGAGCCAGCGCAGCGACTGGTTCGGCTGTTCCAGCGGCTTGTCCTGCGCCGGGTCCGATTGCGCGCCGGCCGTCGGCGCCGCCGCGGGCTCGCCCGCGAAGAACGGGACTAGCGCCTGTACGAACGCGGCCATGTCCTGCGTGCCGCGGCCCGACAACACGTGGGCATCGCGCACGACGTCCTGGTTCAGCCAGGTCGCGCCCGCGTTCACGACGTCGTCTCGCACGCCGGGCCATGACGTCAGGATGCGGCGCGTGGCGAGTCCGGCCGAGACGAGCACCAGCGCCGCCTGGGACAGCAGGGCGATCGGCTTGCCTGCCGCATCGCATTGCCGCACGAACGCACGCACCGGCGCCGACTGCCGCAGGATGTCGGGGCTGACGTAGCCGCCGGGGATGAAGAGGCCGTCGTAGTCGGACGCCTGGGCGTCGTCGATGGTCTGGTCGACGCGGACGAGCTCGCCGGGCTGGTGCATGTGCATCCCGCGTATCCGCCCGCGCCGCAGCGACACGAGCGTCACGTCGGCGCCCGCTTCGGTGAGGGCCGCCACCGGGGTCTTCAGTTCCGCCTGCTCGCACCCGTCGGCCGAGAGTACGGCGATTCGTTTTCCAGCCAATATCTTGATGGTGTTCATGACCGCGTGTCCGCGCCAGGATCATGACTCACAGAGCGGATTCGGCGACCTTTAGTTCCATTCGGTGCGCGCGGTTTTTGAGGCGGGGCGATGGGCATCCCGGCCCAGCACGCCGTCGATCGCGGCACTGCTGAGCGCCACCAGCGCGGCATCCTGCTGCAGCAGGCGCAGCCGTCGCTGCAGCGGCGCCCAGCCGGGCCAGGCCGCGATCCAGACGGTGCGGCCGTCCGGCGCCGCGGTGTCCGCCGGCGGCGGGGCCCCGAGGTTGCTCCTGACCTTGGCGAACGCGCCGTCGAGCGCGGCCTCGACCTCCGCGCGCGGCATATTCGCCGCGTAGCGCAGCAGCAGCAGGCGCAGCGCCGCCATATGGGCCATCAGCAGGTAGTTCTGCACCGTAAAGCGGTTCAGTTCGGCGGGAGCGCGCTGCTGGGCCGCCGGTTCGTCGAGCATGCGCCCGAGCGCGGCGCTGAGATTTCCCAGGCTGTCCATGAAGCGCTTGCGGTTGATCCGGTAGCGGAAGTCGTCGACCGCGCGCCCCTGCAGCAGGTCGGCGGCGGCATCGAGGTAGGTGCGGCTGGCATCGACCACCGCATCTACCAGGCGCGGCAGGTCCTGGTATTCCCAGCTCGGCAGCACGTAGCTGAAGAAGGTGGCGATCAGCGTGCCGAGCACCGTGTCCAGCAGGCGCTCCTCGATGGCGCCGGCGCCGTGCGGCACCGTCAGCCCGATCAGCAGCAGGGCCTGCATGCTGGCGGCGATGGCCGTGTAGCGGTACTTGATGGACAGGAACGTGGGGCCGGCCGCAGTCGCCACGAACAGGACGCCGATCAGCACGGCCGGCGCGTGGACGACATGCAGGATCACGGCCGTCAACAAGCAGCCGACCAGCGTGCCGATCAGGCGGTCGGTGCGGCGCTTGCGGGTCATGCTGAAGTTCGGCTTGAGGATCACGGCGATGGTCAGCGCCGTCCAGTAGCCGTGCGACTTGTAGGGCAGCCATTCAGCCGACAGCAGGCCCACCGAAATCGCCATGGCCACCCGCAGCGCGAAGCGGAACGTCGGCGACGTCCAGCGCAGGTGCGACAGCACGATGCCGATGCTGTAGCGCTGCTGGGTCAGGAACGGCGTCAGGTCCGCGCCGGCCGCCATCGGCAGCGTGCCATGGGTCGCCGCGCTGGCCTCATGCAGCCGCGCGATCATCGCGATCATGTCGCGGATCTTGTTGGAGGTGGCGCGCAATACCGCCTGCGCATTGAAGTCGTCGCTGTCGGCCGGGGGCAGGGCGCGCAGGGCCGCGTCGAGCGCGCGCAACGGGTCGCCGTAGTCGACGGCGGCATGCGAGGGCCGGTTGCGCGTCATCGCATAGGCGACGGATTCGATGTCGCGCGCCGCCTTGCCGATCAGGTCGCCCAGTAGCGGCAGCACGGGGCCGCCGGCGAAATGCTGGCGCAGCAGGGCGTAATCGGTATGCGTCGACAGCACCAGTTCATACAGGTCGAACATGGCGTAGTGCACTTGCACCAGGACGGCCTCGGCCGCTTTCGGCTTGCCGCGCAGGACCAGGTCGCGCGAGGCCTGCTGCCGCTCGGCCAGCGCGCTTTGCTGGCGCACGAGCTTTTCCATCTGCGCCGGCAGGAAGTTGGCCATGTCGTAGCAGCCGGCCTTGATGCAGGTGTAGCTCGCCAGTTCGTACAGCGCTTCGGCCAGCACCTGCTGCTTGAGGCGCCGCCGCAGGATCCACACGACGGCCATCGCATACGCCATGTAGCCGGCGCCGCCGGCAAAAAACAGCGCGCCCTGACGCAACGCCTGCAGCGGCGTGGCGGCCGCGCCGCTCGACAGCATCATCACGAACAGGGCGACGAACTGCAGCGGCATCGCCTTCCTGCCGTACACCGTCATCATGCTGGCCAGAAAAGACACGAGGACGATGACGGTGCGCAGCAGCCATTGCACGGGCGAACACAGGCCGACCAGCAGCGCCACCAGCGAGGACGTCAGCACCCCCGCCAGCATCTCGTTGAACTTGTGGCGCAACGGGCTCGGCAGGTCCATCATGCTGGTGCACAGCGCGCCGATCGCCACCGCCATCGCGGTCGGCAGGTCGGCGAAGTGGTACACCAGGCCCGTCAGGCCGACGACGCCGGCGGCGATCCGCAGGCCGGTGTAGAAATAATGACTGAAGAAGAGCGTGCGGGGCGCGAGGGCGTAATGCATGTGTTCAGGGCACGCGAGCGGGTTCGGCCGGAAATGATGAGCCCATTATAGCGCCGCAGCAAGCGCCTTCGCGGCACGCCTCGCGGGACGCGTCAGCCGCGGTTCGCGCCAGGGCGATCGGCCGGCGCCGCATCGCGCCTCAGCCAGCTTTCGCGGCAATATAAAAATTCCGCGCGCGGACACTTCGCCACGTCGATGCCTTCGCACAGCAAACCGTCGAGTGCGACGGTATTGTCGAGTCTTATCATCATGCCCGTTTTCTCGAGGATGATTTGACGGACCGGGAAGGCGACCCGGTAACGGCCGCCGATCGCATGATGCATGGTCGGGGGAAAGGTCAGTCCGCAATTCCTTCCTTTTTCATCGAGGTTGCGCCGGAGCTCATCAATGGGTTTGATGGCGCCCCATTCGTCCTGCCGCAAGTTCAGGCTGCCGCGGCTCTTCGGTCCCGGGACGCCGATGAGTTGGACCTGCTTGCCGCCGCCCGCCCGTCGCCACAAGGTGCGGAAGAGGATGCGGACGAAGTCGGACAGCGACAACTCGCGCGCGAGGATTTCGCGGAGCAGGGGACGGACGTCCCAGCGATGGAGGGCCGTCGTCGCCGATTCGAGCGCCGTCGACTGGCACACGTAGCGCGCGCCGTCGCGCGTGGGCAGGCGCCGCAGCCGCGCCGCCGCCGCGGCATCGTGCGCTGGCCAGTCGGCCGCGGGCTGGGCGACGGGAGCCGACTCTGCCGGCGCCAGCCAACCCTGTTTCCAGAACAGCAGGCAGGCACGGTGGCACTGGTCGTGAAAACTGCCGTCGCAGCGGGCGTCCTGTAGAAAGACAGCGTCTTTCATTTCGCGAAAGCCATGGCCGACGACACACGTCCGGCGCGCGCTTCGAAGCACGCGGATGCAGGATCCGCAATACGCCACCATTTCGGGCATGAACGGCAGGCCATCGAGTTTTCCTTCTTCATCCAATGTCGCGAGAATTTCACTCGGACTCTTGACTCTCATGAGCCGCGCTCGCGGCGGACGCCGGTTTTCACGCTTCATGTTGGCCTCTCGTCACGCCCTTTGCTCGATGCGGTTGTATGCGGGATGCATCAAGTATCGGGACAGATGGCGGGGGCAGGATTGCGTCAGCTCAATCGGAACAGGGGGGGGCACTTGCGCATCGTCGCTACGCCGCGTTTGTGTTCGTGATAGAGGGACGCAGGGCCGGATCAGTCCAGCGGCGTATCGACGCGCTTCAGCGTGCGTAACACGAGATTCGACTTGCTGTGGCGGGTGTCGTGGATCTTGTACAGCTTTTCGCGCAGCATGCGTTCGTAATCCTTCGTGTTGTTGACGGCGATGCAGATGAAATAGTCATAGTCGCCCGAGATCAGCGGTTCTTCCAGCACTTCCGGTATCTCCTGCGGCGCGCGCCCGAATTCGTACAACGTTTCCTCGCTGTTGTTGTCGAGCGTGACCTGCACGATGACGGTGTTCTGGTAGCCGAGGAGCTCGACGTCGACCTTGACCGTATAGGTCTGCAGCAGGCTGTTGTTGCTCATCCGCTTGATCCGGTTCCAGCACGACGTGCTCGACAGGCCGATGACGGCACTGATTTCCTGCAACGGCGATATGACGTTTGCTGCCGAGTTTTCCTCGGTCAGTCAGGTTGGGGCCAGTTTCCTGGTCCCTGGGGCTGGCTACGCCGCCCCATCAATATTGGCATGACTCCAATCAATTTGGTCGTACTCGCGCAGCCTTTACAACATGGCCAGATGTCGCTTCGCGCAAACCCCGGCAGGCTGCCATTCATGTAGTCGGCGCCAACACATCATTCCGCTGGCAAAGCCCAGTTCTAGCGGCAACGCATCCCAAGGAATGCCTGTCTATAGGACATACAAGATGTCGTTCAGGGCCGCTTGGTCATCGATCGAACGGAGTCGGACACCATTTTGGGAGGCGACAAATTCGGTATCAAGGCCACCAGCGCTATTCACAACTCTTTGCTAAGGAGCGACTGATTTATTAACTGCGCGATAATAAATTTTTTTATAAATCAACGACTTACGATCGGCGTGGCAGCAAAAAACCGATTAAATCAGCACTTCCTTAAGTGTGATATAGTCTTATATTTCGTGAACTTCTTTGTGATTTTTAAATTTGCGTTTCAGTTGATTTATGACCACCAAATTATACTTATCAGCTAAGGGTCGGTATATCCTCGCCGTTGTATGTTTATTAGGATTATTTTTTCCTTTTTTTGTTATTCTTGAAAAATATAATCGAATATCGACGATAGAGCGAACAAAGCAGTCCGTCATTGCCCATGTAATTTCAACGAACTGCTCTAACCATGGATTGATAGAATATGAGTATTTTGTTGGAAAAGAACGTTACGTAGGTACTGAATCGGCTTCGACTTGCGGGTTTGGCGCTTGTGCCAATGCGAAGCTTGGGGCTTCATTACAGGTCTCATACTCTAGTTATGATCCAAATCAATCTACTTGCGGCACGACTGACACTGAGATGAGTAGTTTAATTTTCCAATTTATTTCGCTTTCTATAATTACCCCTTTTCTAGTTATCAAGATCTGGCGCATTATTAAATCTGGCGAAATTTGACTCGAAACGATAGACTTAAGGGCACCTCGAATAACCCGATTCTTGATCATCAGCACTGTCGGGTAAGGCGGACGACCACCCTTGGCACGAGAAGGCGTCGGCGCGGCTGCATCAATGCGAGCGGCCAGTGCGTCGAAATCGACGTGTTCGGCCAGGCCTACCAAAGGATCGCCTATTTTTGCTCGCCGGTCTTCGCGCTCCTGCTCGGCAAAAAGGCAGATCCGGGGTTTCATCATGACGACGCTCGCTGGCTGGTTCGATGTCAAGATTTTACCCAGCCGTCGTCAGGTCAGCCGAGGTTTTTCGAGGTGCCCCTAAAGTCCTCCAGCATAGCTCTTGCACAAAACAAAGGTTGGTTTCGACACGGCAAATCTCACACGAAACCAAACAATTATCTATATGCACAAACAATACTATTCGTTTACTACAAATCGATATTGAAAAGGTTTTTCAAGATCAGCTTGAACATAATTTGCCAATCGTTTCAAATCAAAGGTATTGTTATTGCTGCACTCCAGTCGAGGAGTATCATTCTGGAGAATTCTCGATATTAATACTTTGTTGCCTAATTTTTGATAGCTAGAATTATATTTTATGGATGCGTATTCATAGGAAACATTTTCTGGTAGGGAAACGACCGATACTTGTTCGGGTATATTAACGGTAAATCTTTCTTCCATCCGGCGTACGCCGCATAAAAATTTTTCGCGTTGAACTTTTTTTGTAAGTTCTTTAGCGAAGTTTCTAATAGAAAATTCCCCTCCAAACTGACTATCGATAGTTAGCCTCCCTCCGGATTTTTTAATAACGCCAATCGCGGAGTAAGATGCATCTGGCTAGTTAATATCTTCTTTCGACTGCTTTCAGTTTGCCGAACTGTCAATAATTCTAATTCGCAACATCGCTTAAAATTCTACCAAAATGTAACATTTCCAAAATGTAATGTTAGATGGATTTTTCGGTTCATTATTGTTGCTACTTGAAGTGCGGGCCCTCGCGGCTCCCAGACGTCGAAACGGTTTTAGCCGCTTAGAGTCGCTAACCCAATTGGACGTGAGGCAATGCCGGGGTTTTCGTAGGGGGCATGCAGGCGAAGAGTTGGCAAAGAGCTATGGATTGCGCTGGAGCCCTTGATACCGAATTTGTCTCTTCCCGAAAGAGTGGCCGACGCCGTTGGAGCGATGACCAAGCGGCCCTGAAGGTCACCTCGAATAACCCGATTGTCGGCATGAGCGAGGCAATCTCAGGCTTGATTCGGCGTCGCCATGCCGGCGCGTCGTCGGGATGTCGATAGTTACGTGAACTTGGATGAGGTCAGTTTGGCAGCCGCAGGCTGCCAAACTGCTGGTTCAGAACGGTGCTACGCCGTGTTCCTTCAAAAAGACGAGGCGCTTGAGGTTATAACCGGCGGCCTTTAGCTGCAGGACGAATGTGGTGCGTACGATCCCCAGACAACGCACCAGTTTGCCGCCCATTTGGGCCAAGGCGCCAAACACATGCTCGACACGAGCACGCGGCGTAGCGATACCGCGGTTACGCTGTTTCTGTGTCTCGGAAATACCTTTGGTCGCGTGGCCTCGTCGCTGGATGTGCACGCGCCAGCCGGCTTGCTTCAACCTCATTTCCCTTTCAATGCTGGGGTAGCCGCGATCGGCATAGATGTCGCGGCTAGTATTGCTCGGGGGCGATCTTGCGGATCAGCTTGCAGCGCTTGTCGACGCTGGCGTGCAGCTTGTAGCCGAAGTGATTCCTGCCGTGCTTTTTGGTCCACTTCGCATCGACATCTTTTTGCGCGCGCTTGTGTGGTTTCCAACCCAGCGGCATCGTGCCTTCCTTGACCGTCCCGGCTTCCTCTCGCTTGTTGCGCTGGATCGGCGCTTGCACCAGCGAGGCGTCGACGATTTGCCCGCGGCGCGCCAAATAACCTTGCGACAGCAGTTGTTGCTGGACTTGCTCGAATACCTGATTGCCCACGCCGGCCTGGGCCAGTCGGTCACGGAACAGCCAGATCGTCTTGGCGTCGGGGATGCTGCTGCTCTCGGTCAGGTCGAGAAAACGCAGGAAACTGCGGCGGTCCAGCAATTGGTGCTCCAGGGCGTCGTCGGCCAGGTTGTACAACTGTTGCAGCACCAGGATCTTGATCATCAGCACTGTCGGGTAAGGCGGACGACCACCCTTGGCACGAGAAGGCCTCGGCGCGGCTGCATCAATGCGAGCGGCCAGTGCGTCGAAATCGACGTGTTTGGCCAGGCCTACCAAAGGATCGCCTATTTTTGCTCGCGGGTCTTCGCGCTCCTGCTCGGCAAAAAGGCTGATCCGGGGTTTCATCATGACGACACTCGCTGGCTGGGTTCGATGTCCGGATTTTACCCAGCCGGCGTCAGGTCAGCCGAGGTTTTTCGAGGTGCCCTTCAAGCACGTCCGGATGGCGGTCCAGCACGGCTGTCCCGTCAAGGTGATCTTGTCGAACAGCGGTTGCGTGGGGATGGTGCGCCAGTGGCAGGAATTGCATTACGATGGGTGCTACTGCCATAGTTACTCGGAAGCGCTGCCGGATTTCGTCGCGGCGCAGACGGAAAACTGCTTTCCGATTCGAGCGACCGGACTCTGTGTGCTATGAACCTCAGTGTTTTCGGAAGAATGATGAAGTAGAGTTTTTTCAGACACTCGACCCCATTGCGTACCGTCCGATGTCTCAGGCTACCGCATCAAATGATCCGTCGCTGCGATCGTCATTGAAATAACGGATCCCGCCATCGCCGCACTTACGAACCAGGCCAGCATTCCTTTTGCGACGGTCCGGTATTTGACGCGTTCTAGAGGATTTATAAACCGGACATGGCAGGTTGCATGAGCGGAAAGTCTCGAACGATCACGACCGACCGGAACCGGGCCCATTGCAGACATTCAGCGCGGAAGACGGTCCGGATCATTCAAGTGTAAGAACTGATGCGTTCAAGGCAAATCGAATCACTTTTCTTTCATCCGTAAAAAATGAAATGATCAGAAGTGAAGTGGTCGCGATTGTACGCTGCCGCTGGACGAATAAAAAATGGGGTAATTGGGGCGCCGGCGCAGCTGCCATGCAATAGGAATGTCGACGGTTTTTACAGATATCCGCACCTGCTACCGTTTTTGCCGATTAGGTGGTTGATTATTTGCGGATTTTTTTGCGGCACGGTTCTTGCGTCGCTTCTGGCTCCCCAACCACGGAGTCAACCATGCTCAAAAAATTGCTCGTTCTCGCGTTTGCCGGTTGCGTGTCGATGTCGGCGTCGGCCGCCTTTATCCAGTACGATTTCAAGAACGTGACGTTCGACGACGGCCTGCCGCTGACCGGCTGGTTCGTCCAGAACACGACCAACCAGGCCATCGCGTTCTACGACTTTCAAACCGGCTACCAAAACTATATCCCCGCCTTCGACTCGAACGTGACGTCGGCTTCGATCACGACCAATGGCGGCCCGACCAGCTTTGACGCCTGGTCCGAGAACATCGGCGACTACCATGGGGATATCTACCTGTATTTCGGTTTTGACACGGGCTCGGCCAGCTATACCTTGTCGGGCCGCGAGTTCAGCACGTATCTGTTTGCGCAGCCGGGCGAGCTGCCGCGATCCCACGCCATCCAGTCGGGCAGCGTCGAACTGGGCCAGATCGATCCGGGCCTGCTGGCGCTGCTCGAATCGGGTAGCTCGGGCTTCCAGGAAGTCGTGCCAGCCCCCGTGCCAGGGAGCGTGCCGGAACCGGCCAGCCTGGCGCTGGTGGCGGCCGGCCTGGGCCTGATGGGCCGCCTGCGCAAGCGTACGAAGCCCGGCGCCGCCTGAAATGAAACGCCCGCAATGCGGGCGATGTTCGTCCGCTGGCGGGCTTAACTGATAGTGACGCTCTACAGTTAATTTAGCCAGGGGACGAGAACGATCCCGAACGCATGCGAAATCGTAAAGGTCATTGCAGCAGCGACCATGGCAAGTCCGAAGCCACCGACCACGAGCAGCCAAATGCCGTAGACGATCGGGTGTTTCGAAAACTCAACGTTCAGCCCGCGTCCTTGCAAGGGAGCTTTTTTACGCCAAACGAAAGCCATTCCTATTGTCAAAAAAATGCCGAAAAGAAACACTCCGAGGGCAACTACAGGCTTTTGGTATGTTTCTGTCAAATTTCCTGCGCCAAGGAGGCAGGTGAACATCACCCCAAGATACCCATAAAGTAGATATTTTTTCATTCCTGGTTTATCTATTGTCTGCTTTTGGCCGAACCCGGCCATTTATCCCCGCATCGCATCTCGCCATGCGAGAAAAACGTATCGGCAGTCACAACCGATTGACCGCACGGCCCGATAGCAGACTTCCGCATGCCTCCGTGTGGCGGCCCTGGCAGCCGCACTAAGCCGCAGCCAGCACGGCATAGACCGCATCGTTGGCACACGCCCGCGTGCCCGCGCGCACGGCCATCGGCTGCGTGTCGCTGAGCAAGGTCATCATCGCGGGGACGTCGCGGCCGTCCAGCGCGGCATGGAAGCGCCGGATCAGCTCGCGGCACAGCTTCTCGTCAGGCGGCGTCTGGTCCGCGTGCGCGCGCAGGCGCCGGCGCGCGCGCGACAGGTGCTGGCGCGCGTTCGCCGGACTCAGGCCGAGTGCCGCCGCGATGTCGGCATGGCCGCAGTCGAATACGTCGTGCAGCACGAACGCCAGGCGCTCGGCAGGCGACAGGCAGGCCAGCAGGCGGGCGAGCGCCCCGGCCAGTGCCGCGCGCCGCAGCAGGCCGTCTTCCGGCGGCGCGGGCGCCGCGGCGGGCACCAGTTCCAGCGCGGCCTGCGCCGCCGCCGCGTCGCGCACGCGCTGGCGCAGGCGGTCGATCGACTGGTGCCGCACGACGGTCGTCAGCCAGGCCGCCGGCGTCGCCAGTGCGTCGCGGTCCGCGCCATGCCATTTGAGAAAACAGTCCTGCACGACGTCCTCGGCGTCCGCCTCGCTGCCGACGATCCGCACGCTGATCGCTTTCAGGCGCGGGCGCAGTCGTTCGAACAGGGCGCCGTCGGTATCGGTGACGTCGGTATCGGTGATACATGGCATCGCTATTCTCCTCGTTGCGGTGGTGGTGCCACTTGACGCGCGGCGGCGGCCGGATGTGACACGGCGGCGATTTATTTTTTTGCCGTCACACGGCGGTGCGCGGCGAGCGTCATGCGGGCAGCGAATCCATTTTGCGATTCGACTTGCCACGAAAGGACCATCATGACATCGCGTTTCCCCCAAGGCCTCGGCCTCGTGCCCACCGTCATCGAACAGACAGGACGCGGCGAACGCGCCTTCGACATTTACTCGTGCCTGCTCAAGGAGCGGGTGATCTTCCTCGTCGGCGAGGTGACGGAGCAATCCGCCAACCTGATCGTCGCGCAGCTGCTGTTCCTCGAGTCGGACAATCCGGACAAGGACATCGCACTGTACATCAACTCGCCGGGCGGGTCCGTGTACGCGGGCATGGCCGTCTACGACACGATGCAGTTCGTGAAGCCCGATGTGTCCACGCTGTGCACCGGATTCGCCGCCAGCATGGGCTCGTTCCTGCTGGCCGCCGGCGCGCCCGGCAAGCGCTACGCCTTGCCCAACGCCCGCATCATGATCCACCAGCCGCACGGCGGCTCGCAGGGCGTGGCGGCCGACATCGACATCCAGGCGCGCGAGATGCTGTACCAGCGGCATCGCCTGAACACCCTCCTGGCCGAGCGCACGGGGCAGACGCTCGCGCGGATCGAGAAGGATACGGACCGCGACCGCTACATGTCCGCGGCCGAGGGCGCGGAATACGGCCTGATCGACCGAGTGCTGGAGGCGCGGGGCGCAGCCACGCCTTTATGAAAGGTGCCAGGTGCCTGAACAATTTGTCCAGGCATCGTTACACCACCCTGTGCGGTCAAATTCATCGGATATGTTTCGGGGATTCTTGCTCTTCGGATACGGGACAGACCTGGACGCGCATCAACGACAGCGCACACCAGTACGGCGGTCCGGCAACGGCCATTTCGTGGCGGGCGACATGAATACGTTCGGTGTGATCTACATGAGCACGGCGGGACGCGGCATCGGCGTCGGCAAGCCATAACAAGACACCAGTGACGCCACGGCTGCCGCCGGCCATGCGGGGCGGCGGCAGATGCGCGTTGCGTTTCGAATACGTTTCACCGAAGAACCAATAGTTTCCATATGGAACTGTGCTAATCTGCCGGAGTCGCTTCTACCGATCCACCCGTCGTCCCAGCCGTGCAACCACCACTTGAAACACACCCACCGGGCGCCGGCCTCGACCTGAAAGACGCGCTGCTCGTCGGCGCGATCGTGGTCGTCTGTTCCATCTTCGGCATCTACACGGCGCCGCCGGGCGTGCTGGCGGCATTCTGGCCCACGAACGCCGTCCTCGTCGGTCTGCTGCTGCGGCGCGGCCATCCGCCCCGGCCGGCCCACTGGCTGTGCGCCGTAGCCGGCTATATCGTGGCCGACCTGTACATGGACCACGGCTGGCCGAAGACGCTCATGCTCACGTCGACCAATATGATGGGCGTGTCGGTGTGCTATCTGCTGCTCGCGCGCATGAGCGACGACGTGCGCGGCCTGCGCCACCCGCGCTCGATGCTGCGCTTCGTGCCGGTGGCCATGAGCGCGGCGGCGGCGGCCGGGGTGGGCGGTCTCTTCATCCATCCCGCGCTGTTCGGCGGCACGCCGGCCTACGGCTTCACGTTCTGGTTTTCGACGGAGCTCGTCAATTACATCGCCATCCTGCCGGTGCTGCTGACCATGCCGGACCTGCTGCGCCGGATGATCGGCCCCAGGCGCCGCAGCGACTGGCGCAGCTGGCGCCCCGAACAGGTCGCGCCGCTGGCCGCCTTCGCGGGCAGCCTGTGGTTGGAGACCCAGTTGGGCGGACCGGGCGTGATCGCCTTTCCGATTCCCGCGATGCTGTGGTGCGCATTGACGTACAGCCTGTTCGCCACGGCCGGCATCACGCTGCTGTTTTCGATGTGGACCTTGCTCGCCATCGCCAGCGGCGTCCTCGTGATCGGCGCCCCGGTCGATACCCCGCAAGCGATCATGTCGCTGCGCGTCGGCGTGACGTTGACGGCGCTGGCGCCGCTGGCCGTGGCGAGCGTGATGGTCGCGCGCAATGAGCTGCTGGCGCGCCTGCAGCACGCCGCCTCGCACGATCCGCTGACGCAGGTGCTGAACCGCGGCGGCTTCATGGCGCGCGCGGACAACGTGCTGGTCGCGCCGGCGCGGTGGCCGGCAGCCGTGCTGATGATGGATATCGATTTCTTCAAGAAGGTCAACGACACCTACGGCCACGCGGCGGGTGACGAAGTCCTGATCGGCTTCGCGCGCCTGGCGGCGGGATGTCTGCGCAGCGGCGACGTGCTGGGCCGGCTGGGCGGGGAAGAGTTCGCCGTGCTGCTGCCCGGCTGCGCCGTGGACGACGCCCGCGCCATCGCCCAGCGCATCTGCGACGCGTTTGCCGCGCACACGGTGGCGCTGGCCGACGGCACGCGCCTGCGCGCCACCGTCAGCATCGGCCTGGGGTGCTGGAGCGCCCCGGGGACGCCGGTCGGCACGATGCTGTCGACGGCCGACACGGCGCTGTATCGCGCCAAGCACGACGGGCGTAACCGCGTCGTGCTGGACGCGGCGTAGGGCAGGGCCTGAACGCCCGGCAGCGGCGGCGGGGACATTTGGTGCGCACGCCTGCGTCACGCCGGCACGTGGTGGACACGGCGTGTCCACCCGACCGGACAGGCGCTTAGACGCCGACCATCGACACGGCCTTCGTGTTCAGGTACGACTCCAGCGCCTCCGGGCCGCCTTCCGAACCGTAGCCCGAATCCTTGATGCCGCCGAACGGCAGCTCGGCGCTCGGCGTGGCCGGCTGGTTAATCCACAGCATGCCGACTTCCACACGGTTCATCAGCAGGTGCGCATTCTTGATCGAGCGCGTGAAGGCATAGCCGGCCAGGCCGTACGGCAGGCGGTTCGCTTCCGCGATCGCGTCTTCCAGGCTGTCGAAGCCGCGGATGCCGGCGACCGGGCCGAACGGCTCGTCGTTGAAGATGGACGCGTCCAGCGGGACGTCGGCGAGGATGGTCGGCGCAAAGAAGTTGCCGGCGCCGCCCACGCGCTTGCCGCCGGTGGCGACGATGGCGCCGCGGGCCTGCGCATCTTCGACGACCTGCGTCATCGCCGTCACACGGCGCGCGTTGGCGAGGGGACCCAGCGTGGTGCCTTCGGCCAGGCCGTCGCCCATTTTCAGTCCTTCGGCGTGCGCCACGAACGCGCGCGTGAATTCGTCCTTGACCGCGTTGTGCACGAGGAAGCGGGTCGGCGAGATGCAGACCTGGCCCGCGTTGCGGAACTTGGCCGCACCGGCCGCGCGCACGGCCAGCGCCACGTCCGCGTCCTCGGCGACGATCACCGGCGCATGGCCGCCCAGTTCCATCGTCACGCGCTTCATGTGCGCGCCGGCCAGCGCGGCCAGCTGCTTGCCGACCGGGGTCGAACCCGTGAACGTGACCTTGCGGATGACCGGGTGCGGGATCAGGTAGCCCGAGATCTCGGCCGGATCGCCGAACACGAGGCCCACGACGCCGGCCGGCACGCCGGCATCGACGAAGCACTGGAACAGCGCGGCGGGCGAGGCCGGGGTCTCTTCCGGTGCCTTGCACAGGAACGAGCAGCCGGTGGCCAGCGCGGCGGCCAGCTTGCGCACGACCTGGTTGATCGGGAAGTTCCACGGCGTGAACGCGGCGACGGGGCCGACCGGCTCCTTCAGCACGAGCTGCTGCGCCTGCGGATTACGCGCCGGCACGATGCGGCCGTACACGCGCATGCCCTCGGCCGCGAACCAGTCGATGATCTCGGCGCCGGCCATGGCTTCCATCTTCGCCTCGGCCAGCGGTTTGCCTTGTTCCTGGGTCAGCAGGCGGGCGATGTCGCCGGCGCGTTCGCGCAGCAGGTTGGCCGCGCGGCGCATCGTGGCGGCGCGTTCCGCGGCGGGCACGAAGCGCCAGGCTTCGAAGCCTTTCTGGGCGGCGGCGAGGGCGCGGTCCAGGTCGGCGATGGCGGCATGGGCGACCGTGCCGATCGCCTGGCCGGTGGCCGGATTCACGACCGGGATCGTCTTGCCGCCGGTGGCTTCGACCCATTCGTTGGCGATGAGGAGGCGGGTGTCGGGATAGCTGGAAGTCGTCATGGAAGCGTCGTTTCCTGTGTTCAGTGGTGGATATTTATATTCGGTCGCGCTGTGCGCAAGCCGCTATGATCGCACCCCTGTGGATTGTTTGCTTAACACATGGCGAACCGGGCGCTCAGGGCGTCCACACGAGGCGTACGGCGAGGGCGCGTTCGTATTCGCTGCGCGTCGCCGGCGCGCCGAATTCCGCATGGCGCGGATCGAACAGGTTCTGTCCGATGAGCGACAATTCGAGGTCGGGTCCGATGTGCCAGCCGTAGCGGGCGTCGACCGCCGTGTACGCGGGTACGGCCGGCTGCGGGAGCGCCCCCACGTGGCGCAGCGTGACGTCGAACTCGTGTCCGTTGCCCAGGTCGTACGACGAACGCACGGACCAGTAATGGGTCGGGTCGGCCGTGGATAGGCCCGTCGCGCCCGACAGGTCGCGGCTGCCCGGCTGCAGCGACGTGCCGACGCGCTGCACCACGCCGCCGCCGGACAGGCGCCATGCATCCGCCACCTGCCAGCTGGCCCACGCCTCGATGCCGCGCGTCAGGCCGTCCGCGAGGTTCTCGAACACGACGCCCGTGCCGTGCGGGTTCGGTTCCAGCGTGCGCAGCCCGTCGTAGCGGCTGAAGAACAGCGTCGCCGAATACGAGAGCGCCCGGTGAGGTTGCGCGCGGTAGCCCAGTTCGAACACATTGGCCGTCTCGGAGGCGAAGTCGGGACCGCCCGCCACGCCGTACTGCGGCACGCCGTTGACGACCGACGGCGTCGTCGGGCTGTAGAAATCGCGGTCGATGCGCGAGGGTGAGCGCACCGCGCGCGACAGCGAACTCCACACGAGCGCCGCCGGGCGCGGATTCCATGCAACGCGCAAGGTCGGCAGCACTTCGACGCCGGTGTAATTGTTGTCCTCGACTTTGAGGCCTGCCGTCAGGCGCAGGTCGTCCCGCAGCGCGATCTCGTCCTGCGCGAACAGATTGGCCCAGTGCAGGTTCAGCGTGCCGGGCAGGAAGCCGAACCGGACGCCGTTCTCGACGCGGTCGTGGCCGAGGCGATAGCCGCCGCCCCAGACGACGTGGTGATTCCCGGCCAGGTGCACGGCGTGCTGCAGCTGCAGGTCGAACGTGTCGAGGCGTTCGTGGAAGGCGAGCGGCTGGTCGCGCTCCGTATGGTCCCAGTACAGCTGGACGGTGCCCGACGAGCCGTCCGCGAACGTGCGGGAGACGCGGCCCAGCAGGTTGGCGCCGCCCACCCGGATGTCCTGCGTGCCGGCCTGGCGCAGCCGTGCGTCGTAGACGTCGCCCTGGACGGTCAGGCCGCGCGCCGTGTCGCCCCAGTCGGTACGGAATCCGGCCTGGTCGCGGTGCCACCCGGTCGGGACCGTGGCGCCCGTGGCCGTGTGGGTATCGTCGTTCTCGGCATGCTTGGCGTACGCGCGGTAATGGCCGTCGCCGCCCAGGCTGCCGCCGTAGCGCACCGCGCCGTCGCGCGCATCCTTGCCGAGCGTCGTGGAGAGCAGCACGCCCTGCGTCGCCGCGGCCGGCTTCGTGATGATGTTGATGACGCCGTTGACGGCGTTCGCGCCCCACAGCGTGGCGCCCGGACCGCTGATGACCTCGATGCGCTCGACGTCGTCCAGCACCACGTCCTGCACGTCCCAGAACACGCCGGAAAACAGCGGCGAATACACCGTGCGGCCATCGATGAGGACGAGCAGCTTGTTTTCGAACGGGCTGGAAAAGCCGCGCGCCGTGACGGCATAGTTGCGGGCATCCACGCGCGCGACTTGCAGGTTGGGCGCGAGCCGCAGCGCTTCCGGCAGCGATGTCGCGCCGGAGCGGCGGATGTCGTTGCCGGTGATGACGAAGATGGATGCGGCCGCGTCGGACAGCGATTCCGACCGCCGGGACACCGACGTGACCTGGATATTCGCCAGCTCTTCCAGGGTCAGTTCCGCCATGTCCCGCGACTGGAGCGGTTCGTCGGCCGAGGCGCCTTGCGCGACCAGCAGCGCGGCGGCGCATCCGGCCAGGATGGTATGCAATGGAGACAGCGACATGGTGGATCTGGGCATGGGAGTGGCATACTTGAGCGGTTTGCGAGATTGTATTGCAGAAATCAAAATATTGATCCCAAACATGTTGTTTCGCGTGCGTGCGCGCTACGTCACAAATTTCGTTACTTGCGTTCGGCAATTTTGTAATTGCGCCGGCAGGTTGCCGTTCGGACAATGCGCACTAACGCCATCATGGACAATCACACATCGGGAGACACCGGCATGACGATCTTTTCCCTGCGCGCCAGCCTGCTGCTGGCCGCCGCCCTGTGCGGCGCACCGGGCGCCGCCGCGGCGCAAGAGGCGCCCGCGCCCGGCCAGGCCGCGGCGGGCGATCCGGCCGCGCGCATCGGCTGGTGGCGCCAGGCCCGCTTCGGCATGTTCATCCACTGGGGCCTGTACGCCATTCCCGGCCGAGGCGAGTGGGTGCAATGGAATGAACAGATCCCGACCGGTGAATACGCAAAACTGGCCGACCGGTTCAAGCCGGAGGGGTTCGACGCGGACGCGTGGGCCCAGCTGGCGAAGTCCGCCGGCATGAAATACATGGTGTTCACGTCGCGCCACCATGACGGCTTCGCGATGTTCGACGACGGCGACAACCCGTTCTCCAGCACGAAGACGGCCGCTCGCCGCGATTTCGTCGCGGACTACGTGAAGGCCGCGCGCAAGGCCGGGATGGGCGTGGGGTTGTACTACTCGCCGCTGGACTGGCGCTATCCCGGCTTCTTCTTCCCCGACCTGCAGCGCGACAGCGCGGAAGCGATGCGCGCCCAGTACCACCGCCAGATGCGCGAACTCCTGTCCAACTACGGCAAGATCGACGTGTTGTGGTTCGACGGCGGCGAGACCGACTGGCTGAACTTCGGCGGCGACTGGGCCGGCGCGGAGTGGAAGAAGCGGGCGCCGGGCCGGCATTACGGCGGCGGCTTCGACTGGCAGCACGACAAGGTGTACGCGATGCTGCGGCGCCTGCAGCCGGACGTCGTCATCAACGGCCGCGCCGACATGCCGGAAGATTTTCATGCGCGCGAAGGCGAGGGCGCGCTGGGCGACTTCGACAACACGCACCCGTGGGAGCTGTGCACGACGATTGCCGGCGCCTGGGGTTACCAGCCGGGCATGCAGCCGAAACCCCTCGCGCATTACATCCGGCTGCTGGCGAACGTCGCTGGCCGGGACGGCAATCTGTTGCTGAACGTGGGGCCCGGTCCCGACGGGCGCATCGACGCGGCCCAGGCGGACCGGCTGCGCGAGATCGGCGCCTGGCTCGGCAAGCATGGCGACAGCATCTACGGCACCCGCGGCGGCCCGTTCCTGCCGGGCAGCTGGGGCGCATCCACCTACCGCGGCAACACGATCTACGTCCACGTGCTGCACTGGAACGGCGCCACGCTGACGCTGCCCGCGATCCCCGCCCGCGTCGTGCGCGCGTCCGTGCTGGGCGGCGGTGCGGCAAGCGTCGCGCAGTCCGCGCGCGGCGTCGAGATCGCCGTGGCGCCGGACGCGCGCGACGACATGGACACGGTGGTGGCCCTGCAACTGGCGTCGCCCGCCGCCGCGATCGCGCCGGTGCGCTGACAGCGCGGCCATGCCGGCGCGTTCCGGCGCCGTGCGCGCGACGCGTGGCCGCCGGCCTGCGCTGACCGCGGCGGCGACGACGTCGGCTGCGAGCATCGATGCGGGCGAAAAAAATGACGGCCGCGGCCGTCATTTTTCGTCCGCGCGCGGCGCCGGATCAGCGCACGTTCTGCGCCTTGATCAGCTTGTCCAGCATCGCGTGTTCTTCTTCCGTCAGGTCGGTCAGCGGTGCGCGCACCGGGCCGCCGTCGTGGCCGACCAGGCGGGCGCCGGCCTTGACGATCGACACGGCATAGCCGGCCTTGCGGTTGCGGATCGCCAGGTAGGGCAGGAAGAATTCATCCAGCAGGCGGTTGGTCGTCGCGTGGTCATCCTTGGCGACCGCGTGGTAGAAATCCATCGCCAGTTGCGGCATGAAGTTGAACACGGCCGACGAGTACACGGGCACGCCCAGCGCCTTATAGGCCGCGGCATAGACTTCCGCCGTCGGCAGGCCGCCCAGGTAGCTGAAGCGGTCGCCCATGCGGCGCCAGATCGAGACCATCAGTTCGATGTCGCCGATGCCGTCCTTGAAGCCGATCAGGTTCGGGCAGCGGTCGGCCAGCTTTTCCAGCGACTCCGGGGTGAGGCGGCATTGCGCGCGGTTGTACACGACCACGCCGATGTTCACCGATTTGCAGACCTGTTCCACGTGGGCGACGAGGCCGTCCTGGCTCGCTTCGGTCAGGTAGTGCGGCAGCAGCAGCACGCCCTTGGCGCCGAGGCGTTCGGCTTCCTGGGCGAAGGCGATGGCGCTGCGGGTCGGGCCGCCGGCGCCGGCCAGGATGGGCACCTTGCCGGCGCAGGTGTCGACGGCGGTCTTGATCACTTGCGCGTATTCGTCGTGCGTCAGCGAAAAGAATTCGCCGGTGCCGCCGGCCGCGAACAGGGCGGTGGCGCCGTACGGGGCGAGCCATTCCAGGCGCTCGATGTAGGTGTTTTTGCGGAAATTGCCTTCGGCATCGAAGTCGGTGATGGGGAAGGACAGCAGGCCGGACGACATCACTTGCTTGAGTTCTTGCGGATTCATGGTAGCTCCAGTGGAGGATGAGGAAGAGTGGCTTTACTTGTCAGTCATCGTACAACTAAAGACGAGGTGTCGCAAGAATTTTTTCAACGTCGATGCGTCGCTGTCGCCGTTCAGCCCGAATCTACAGGGAGAAATGCGAATCCGGGCAACATCGGGCTGCCCGGATGGGCATGTTAAAACGACATGAGATCGTACAACTAGCCGCCGAACGTCGCCGGCAGGCGTGCTGGCGCGCGCCGGGCCGCAGGCAGGTGCGGTGTGGTCGCGACGGCCGGCGGCAGCTTGAACAGGCTGACGGTCGTGAGCAGGTTGCCGGCCTCGACGTTCAACGCCTCGGCCGCGGCGGCCGATTCCTCGACGAGCGCCGCGTTACGCTGCGTCATCTCGTCCATGTTCGCGATGGCGCCGTTGATCTGCTCGATGCCCAGGCTCTGCTCGCGGCTCGCTTCCGCGATCTCGACGACGATGCCGGACACGCGCTGCACGCTGTGGACCATCGCCTGCATCGAATCGCCCGCTTCCCTGACCAGGTGGGTGCCGGAGACGACCTTGTCGGCCGAATCGTTGATCAAGGCCTTGATTTCGCGCGCGGCCGTGGCGCTGCGCTGGGCGAGGGTGCGCACTTCGCCGGCGACGACCGCGAAACCGCGCCCCTGTTCGCCCGCGCGCGCCGCTTCGACGGCGGCGTTCAGGGCCAGGATGTTCGTCTGGAACGCGATGCCGTCGATCACGGCGATGATGTCGACGACGCGGCGCGACGAGCTGTCGATGGCGGCCATCGTCTCGACCATCCGCTCCATCACGACGGCGCCCGTCGTCGCCATCGTGGATGCCGTCTGCACCAGCTGGCGCGCCTGCGCCGCGTTGCCGGCCGTCTGCTGGACGGTGCTGGTGAGCTCTTCCATCGACGACGCCGTTTCTTCCAGCGACCCCGCCTGCTGCTCGGTGCGGGCCGACAGGTCGGCATTCCCGAGCGACACTTCATGCGCCGTCGCGCCGATCGCCTGGGCGCCGCTGCGCACGGTGCACACCATCGCGGTCAGGCTCTCCTGCATGCGCGCGATCCCGCCCATCAGGCGGCCGATTTCGTTGTCGCCCCGCGCGGCAGCGTGCGCGGTCAGGTCGCCCTGGGCGACGCGGTCGAGGAGCGTCACGGCCTCGCCGATCGGGGCGATCACGACGCGCTTGAGGAAGAGGTGCATGGCGGCGACGAGCGCCAGCGCCGCCGCGCAGCCGAGCGCGACGAGCCACAGCACCGTCGTGTATTCGCGCGCACGCTCCGCCATCAGCCGCTCGCTGAGCGCCGTCTGCTGCTTCTGGAATTTCTCGAGCAGCGCGGAAAAGGCGGCGCCCTGCGACGTCAGCTGCTCGACGTTGATCTTCGTGTATTGCGCGGCGTCGTCATGATGCAGCGCGTCGATGGCGCGGTCGAGCGTGCCGACGAGGCGGGCCGCGGCGTCGCCCAGTTCCTTGCGCAATTGCACATCGGTGGCGGCGGGAGGCAGGCGCGCGACGAATGCCTGCAAGGCCGTGGCCGAGCGGCCCTGGCTCGTCGCGGCACTGTCCAGCCCGCTGCTGGCGGACGTGGCCTTGCCGTTTTCCTTGAAGTCGGTGTAGGCGCGCACCAGCGCCGAGCGGGTGCGCGTCGTGTCCTTGTAGATGTCGTTGATCGCCTGCGTGTCGGTATTCAGGCCGTACGCGAGCGCGAGCGCGTTGTTCGAGCGTTGCAGGGTGAACACGCCCAGGCCGGCGCCGATCACGAGCATGACGGCGAACAGGCCCAGCGACGCCATCAGGCTGAAGCGGATCGTAATGTTTTTCATGGTTGAGTTTGCAAAAAGGGGAACGCTGAAGGCCGGGCTCGACCTTGCGGCGGGGCATCATCGCACGCCTCGTTCGTGCTGACTATTTCTTCTTGGAAATTTTGCGAAAAACGTTGCGTCGATGCCGCTTCGTCAGCCGACGGTCCGCGTCGTCGCCCGCTCGACCAGCTCGAAGCCCACGTCGACGACCTTGCCCGCCAGCGGACGGCCTTCGATCTTGGCGATCAGCGCTTTCGCCGCCTGCGCGCCGATGGCCCGCTTGTCGATGTGGACGGAGGAAATGGGGGGATGGGTGAACGCGGCGAAATCGAAGTCGCCGAAGCCCATGATGCCGAGCGAACCGGGCACGGCGATGCCTTGCGCGGCCGCCTCGATCAGGGCGCCCTGGGCCAGCACGTCCGAACTGCACACGACGACTTCCGGATCGTGGCCGCCGGCCAGGATCGCGCGCAGGCCCTCGCGGCCGAGATTGAGGACGGTCGGCGGCGTCGCCATGTGCGTGGCGACGGGCACCACGCCGTGGCGCCGCAGCTCCGCCTCGAGCGCCTGGCGGCGCCGGTTGGCGCGTTCGTCGCGGGCGCAGATCGATGCAAATCGTTTATACCCTTTGCCCAGTAAATACTGCGCGACCTTTTCGCCGATCCGTTCCTGCGAAAAGCCGATGGCGATGTCGATGGGGGAGGGCGTCAGGTCCCACGCTTCCACCACGGGCACGCCGGTGGCCAGCAGCTTCTTGCGCACGCTGGCGTGGTGCTGGATGCCGGTGAGGACGATGCCGTCGGGCTGGCGCGACAGGATCGCCGTCAGCAGGTCTTCTTCCTTCTGCTGCGAATAGTTCGAGACGGACAGCAGCAACTGGTAGCCGTGCGCCGACAATTCGTCGTTCAGGCCCTGCACCATCTCGGCGAACATCGAGTTGGACAGCTGCGGCACGATGGCCGCGATGAGCTGGCTGCGCTTCGTCGTCAGGCTGCCGGCCAGCATGTTCGGGATATAGCCCATCGCGGCTGCCGCTTCCTTCGCGCGCGCGATCGTGTCCGGCTTCACGAGCTTGGGGTTGTGCAGCGCGCGCGACACGGTGATGGGCGACAGGCCGGCCAGCCGCGCGACGTCCTTGAGCGTGATGCTTTTCGGCCGTTCCGGGAACGTGTCGTCGTCGTTGTTGCGGTCGTGGTCGAGCGGCTCGGTCATGCGCGGGTCTGTTGGGTAAATGATCAGTTGTACGACATCCGACCACAAAACGCTTGCGTTCACGGATGATTGCGGTATCATACCAAACGTCGGTCAAGGATGGTGATTTTGCTCACTCTTGCGCGACTGGAAAAGCGATGGCCGGAGACTGAACGGCCATATTTTTAAGATCAAAATGATTGCGGTGTCATTTGTGCGTGATGTGGATGCACGGCCGGTCCCGAACGTCCGGAAATGCAGCGGCCGTTTTTTCGGGATCGAAATGATTGCGCAATCATGAAGAACGCAGCGCCCGTAGATTTGGAGACGATGATGACCACCCCCCGCACCATCCGCATGCACGAGAACGACAACGTCGCCATCGTCGTCAACGCCGGCGGCCTGCCGGAAGGCACCGTCTTTCCCGATGGCCTGACATTGAAGACGCGCGTGCCGGAAGGGCACAAGGTGGCGCTGCGCGACATCGCCCTGGGCGAGCCGATCATCCGCTACGACGTGACGATCGGGTACGCGTTGCAACCCATCGCACGCGGCACGTGGATCGAGGAATCGCTGGTCGGCATGCCGGCCGCGCGCGGCCTGGACGACCTGCCGCAACCGGTGCGCGACCGCGCGCCGCTCGCGCCGCTGGAAGGTTTCACGTTCGAGGGCTTCCGCAATCCGGACGGCTCGGTCGGCACGCGCAACATCCTCGCCATCAGCGAGACGGTGCAGTGCGTGTCCGGCGTCGTCGAATTCGCCGTCGAGCGCATCAAGAAAGAGCTGCTGCCGAAATACCCGAACGTGGACGACGTCGTCGCCATCGAGCACACGTACGGCTGCGGCGTCGCCATCGACGCGCCCGGCGCCGAGATCCCGATCCGTACCCTGCGCAACATCGCCCGGAACCCCAACTTCGGCGGACGCGTGATGGTCGTCAGTCTGGGCTGCGAAAAGCTGCAGCCGATGCGCATGTTCCCACCGGGGTCGATCGCGATCCGGAACGCGCAGCAGGAACCGGACGTCGTGTGCCTGCAGGACGCGGCGCACGTCGGCTTCGGCGACATGATCGACTCCATCATGCGCACGGCCGAGACGCACCTGGCCGCACTGGACCTGCGCCGGCGCGAGACCGTGCCGGCGTCGGAACTGGTGGTCGGCGTGCAGTGCGGCGGCAGCGACGCGTTTTCCGGCGTGACCGCGAATCCGGCCGTCGGCTATGCGAGCGACCTGCTCGTGCGGGCTGGCGCCGCCGTCATGTTTTCGGAAACGACGGAAGTCCGCGACGGCATCGACAAGTTGACGGCGCGCGCCGCCGACGACGGTGTCGCGCAGGCGATGATCCGCGAGATGGCGTGGTACGACGAGTACCTCAAGCGCGGCGGCGTCGACCGCAGCGCGAACACGACGCCCGGCAACAAGAAGGGCGGCCTCGCCAACATCACCGAAAAGGCGATGGGTTCCATCATCAAGTCCGGCACGGCGCCCATCGCGGGCGTGCTGGCGCCGGGCGAAAAACTCCAGCAGAAGGGCCTGATCTACGCGGCCACGCCGGCCAGCGATTTCATCTGCGGCACCCTGCAGCTCGCGGCCGGCATGAACCTGCACGTGTTCACGACGGGGCGCGGCACGCCGTACGGGTTGGCCGCCGTCCCGGTAGTGAAAGTGGCGACGCGCGACGACCTGGCGCGCCGCTGGCACGACCTCATGGACATCAACGCCGGCCGCATCGCGACCGGCGAGGCGACGATCGCGGACGTCGGCTGGGAGCTGTTCCACTTCCTGCTCGACGTGGCGAGCGGCCGCAAAAAGACGTGGGCCGAGCAGTGGAAGCTGCATAACGCGCTCACGCTGTTCAACCCGGCGCCCGTGACCTGAGCGTCCGCGCGACCAAAAAAATACCCACAAACCAAGGAGACACCTTGAAAAAAGCAGCACTGATCGCCCTCGGCCTGGCCGCGGGCGCGGGGGCGCACGCCCAGACGAACGTCACCCTCTACGGCATCGTCGACGCCGCCCTCGTGGGCGAAAACGGCGGCAGCGCCGGTCATGTCACGAAGGTGACGAGCGGCGCCGCCTCGGCGTCGCGCATCGGCTTCCGCGGCACCGAGGAACTGGGCGACGGCCTGGCCGCGTTCTTCACGCTGGAGACGGGCGCCAGGATCGATACCGGCGAGGTCGACGCGGCCGGCACGATCTTCAACCGCCAGGCGTTCGTCGGCCTCAGGACGAAGGCCGGATCGGTCGCCCTCGGCCGCCAGTACACGCCGTACCACACGACCCTGGCCGCCGTGGCCGATCCGTTCGGCACCGGTTACGCGGGCACGGCGAAGAACCTCTTCCCCGACAACGGCACGAACGTCCGCGCCAGCAATACGGTCACCTACGCATCACCCAGGGTGAACGGCGTGAACGTCGACCTCGCGTACAGCGCGGGCGAGCAGACCGCATTGGCGGCGGGGCGCCAGTTCGGCGGCGCGATCGGCTATGCCGCGGGACCGCTCACGGTGCGCCTCGCGTACAACAGCAAGAACACGGACGTCGCGGCGACCGGCACGAACCATGAACTGGGTCGCAACACGCTGCTGGGCGCGAACTACGACTTCAAATGGGTCAGGCTGTATGCGGCGTACGGCATCGACAAGGGCTTCAAC
Source organism: Massilia luteola (assembly GCF_034420155.1). NCBI lineage: Bacteria > Pseudomonadati > Pseudomonadota > Betaproteobacteria > Burkholderiales > Oxalobacteraceae > Massilia > Massilia luteola. Next base: position 25,797 of record NZ_JAXOFN010000016.1, on the reverse strand, counting down.
AGCGCCACGCTGGGCAATGCCAACAACCCGTACGGCGGCGTGAAGCCGACGCCGTCCATCGACGGCCGCGATATGCTGCTGGGCTTCCGGGCGCCGGTCGGTCCGGGCACGCTGATGTTCTCGACGATGCACAAGGACGACCGCACCCATTTCAACCAGGACGCCACCTCGTGGGGCATCGGCTACCTGTACGAGCTGACGAAACGTACGGGCCTGTACGCGGCCTACGCGCACATCAATAACAAGAACGGCGCCGGCTACACCGTCGCCAACAATTCGGAGTCGGGCTCGGGCAACACCGGCTACGACCTGGGCATTCGCCACACGTTCTGACCGCGGCGGACGCACCCCACAACCTTGGAGGAAACCATGGAGCACACAACGACCGCCGCCATGCCGGCCGCCGCGACCAAACTCGCGTCGCGCACGCGCTGGACCATTCTCGCGATCCTGTTCATCGTCACGACGATCAATTATGCGGACCGCGCCTCGATCTCGATCGCGGGACCCGAGATCCGCAAGGCCCTCGGCCTGTCGCCCGTCGAAATGGGCTTCGTGTTTTCCGCGTTCGCCTGGTCGTACGTGATGGCGCAGCTGCCGGGCGGCTGGCTGCTCGACCGCTTCGGTTCGAAGATCACGTACTTCTTCAGCATCTTCCTGTGGTCGCTGTTCACGATGCTGACGGGCGCCGTCGGCTTCATGACGGGCGCCGCCGCCGTGGGCACCCTGTTCGCGCTGCGCTTCGTCGTCGGCGCGGCCGAGGCGCCTTCGTTCCCCGGCAACAGCCGCATCACGTCGGCCTGGTTCCCCACGCATGAACGGGGACTCGCGTCCGCGCTGTTCAACTCGGCCCAGTATTTCGCGACCGTGCTGTTCGCACCGATCATGGGCTGGCTGGTCCACAGCTACGGTTGGCAGAGCGTGTTCGTCGTGATGGGGGGCCTGGGCATCGTGATGGCCTTCGTCTGGCTCAAGACGATCTACGGCCCCAAGGACCATCCGTCCGTGAGCGCCGGCGAACTGAAATACATCGAGGAGGGCGGGGCGCTCGTCGACCTGGACGGCGCGCAGCGCAGCGCCCAGCCGCCGGCCGTCGACACGATCGCCTGCGTCAAGGAACTGCTGGGCAACCGCATGCTGCTGGGCGTGTACATCGGCCAGTACTGCATCAACACGCTGACCTACTTCTTCCTCACGTGGTTCCCCGTGTACCTCGTGCAGGAGCGCCACATGACGATCCTGAAGGCGGGCTTCGTCGCCTCGGTGCCCGCCATCGCCGGCTTCCTCGGCGGCGTCGTGGGCGGCACGATCTCGGATCGCCTGGCGAAGGCCGGCTTCTCGCTGTCGATGTCGCGCAAGGTGCCGATCGTGGCCGGCATGCTGCTGTCGATGAGCATGATCGCCTGTAACTACATCGAGCAGGACATGTTCGTCGTGGCCGTGATGGCGCTGGCCTTCTTCGGCAAGGGCGTCGGCGCGCTGGGCTGGGCCGTCGTGGCCGACACGTCGCCGAAGGAAGCGGGCGGCCTCTCGGGCGCGCTGTTCAACACCTTCGGCAACATCGCGGGCATCACGACGCCGATCGTCATCGGCTACATCCTGCAGGGCACCGGTTCGTTCGCGGGCGCGCTCGTGTACGTGGGCGCGAACGCGGCCGTCACGATCTTCAGCTATGTGTTCATCGTGGGCGAGATCAAGCGCGTGAAGCTGGTGAAGTCGCTGGTCGCGCACTGACGCATCCGGCCAGGAAGCGCCGCAGGTGGTCGGTGAACGCCGGCGCCGCTTCCAGGTTCGAGATGTGCGACGCCGGCACGACGGCCAGCTGCGCCCCGGCGATCGCCGCCGCCAGCCGTTCGCCGTCGGCCACCGTCGTCACGGGGTCGGCGGCACCGGCGATGACGAGCGTCGGCGCGCGGACCTGGGCGAGGTCCGGCCGCAGGTCGGCCAGTGCCAGCGCGTCGCAGCAGGCCGCGTAGCCTTCGGCATCCTGTGCGCGCAGGGTCGCGACGAGGCGGTCCACCAGCGGGCGCTCGCGCTCGATGAAGCCGTGCGTGAACCAGCGCGCGGCCGCGCCGTCGGCCACCCCGTCCATCCCCGCGCGCCGCACCTGTTCGGCGCGCGCCGTCCAGCCTGATTCGGTGCCGATGCGGGCGGCCGTATTCGCGAGCACCAGGCCGGCGATCCGGTGCGGCCGGTGGATGCCCAGCCACTGGCCGGTCATGCCGCCCATCGAGATCCCGCAGAAGTGCGCTCGCGCGATGCCCAACGTGTCGAGCAGGCCGGTCACGTCGAGTCCCAGGCGTTGCAGCGTCACGGGCGCGGTGCCGCGTCCCGACCGGCCGTGGCCGCGCGCGTCGTAGCGCAGCACGTAAAAATCGCGGGCCAGGATCGCCGCCTGCGGCTCCCACATGGCGAGGTCGGTGCCGAGGGAATTCGAGAGCACGACGCAGGGCCGCGCCGGATCGCCGTCGGCCCGGTAATGCAGGCGCACGTCATCCACTTGTACGAAGCGCATGGCATCACCCCTGGTCGCCGCCGCCCACCGGCAGCACTGTGCCGGTGACGTACGACGCTTCGCTTGACGCGAGGAACAGGATCGCGGCGACCTGCTCGTCGACGGTGCCGTAGCGGTGCATGAAGCTCGATGCCAGGGTCTGGTCGACGATGCCCTGGTACCACACCTGTTCCCGTGCGTTCAAAGGCTGCGGATTGCGCGGCACCTTGCGCGGCGGGGCGTCCGTCCCGCCCGTGGCGACGGCGTTGACGCGGATGCCGTCCTGCGCATGTTCGAACGCGAGGCTCGCCGTCAGCGCGTTGACGCCGCCTTTCGCCGCCGAATAGGGCACGCGGTGGATGCCGCGCGTGGCCACCGACGACACGTTGACGATGGCGCCGGCCCTGGCCGCGATCATCGCCGGCAGCACGGCGCGGCAGCACCACAGGGTCGGGAACAGCGAACGGCGGATTTCGGCCTCGATCTGCGCCTCCTCGTAGTCCTGGTAGGGCTTGGCCCAGATCGTGCCGCCGACGTTGTTGACGAGGATGTCGATGCGGCCATGGTCGGCGAGGGCGCGGGCCGCCAGCGCGGCGGCGCCGGCCCACGTTTCGAGATCGGCCTCGATGGCGACGACCTGCGCGCCGCAGGCGGCGGCTTCCTGCGCGACCTCGTGGACGAGCGGCGCGCGGTCCGCCAGCACGAGCCGTGCGCCTTCGCGCGCGGCGGCCAGCGCCACGCCGCGTCCAATGCCCTGGGCCGCGCCGGTGACGATCATGACCTGGTCCTCGAAGCGGTCGGGATGGATCATGCGGCACCTCCGGTCGTGCTGGCCGCGGCGAACTTCTCGAAGTAAAAGCCGTGCGGCGCGATGCCGACGTCGTCCAGCCAGGTGCGCACGGCGTCGACCATCGGCACGGGGCCGCACAGGTAGACGTCGACGTCGCCGCCGTGCATCCAGCCCGGCTCGACGTGCGCTGTGGCGTAACCCTTGCGCGGATGATTGCTGGCCGCATGCGCCACGCACGTCACGTACTGGAACTGCGGATGCGCGGCCGCGATGCGGTCCAGGCGGTCCAGTTCGACGAGGTCGTGGTCGTGGGTGACCGCGTACACGAGGCGGACCGGATGCGCGAAGCCGCGCGCGGCCAGCACGTCGAGCATGGACAGGAACGGCGCGATGCCGGTGCCGCCCGCCAGCATCAGCACGGGGCGTTGCACGGGCCGCAGGTAGAAGCTGCCGTACGGGCCGGAGAACGCGACCGGCTCCCCCCGCTGCGCGTGCTTGGTCAACCATGTGCTCATCGCGCCGTCCGGCACGTTGCGCACGACGAAGCCGGCATGTGCCGCGCCGGGCGCGGAGCTGAACGAGTACGACCGGGTCTGGTCCGTGCCGGGCACGCGCACGTTGACGTACTGGCCGGGGAGGAAGTCCAGCTGCGCCGGCGCGTCGAGCGCGACGGAGAACGCGATCGTCGACGGCGACAGCTGCGCGACCGCGGCGACCTTGCCGGCGGAGTCGCCGACACCGGTCTTGCACGCGGCCGACGTGGCCGGGATGCGCACGACGCAGTCGGAGGTCGGACGCATCTGGCAGGCCAGCACGTGGCCGGCCGCGGCGTCCTGGGCGTCGAGGGCATCCTCGATATAGCCGTCGGCGGGCATGTCGTAGCTGCCGGATTCGCACAGCCCGCGGCACGTGCCGCAGGCGCCGTCGCGGCAATCGAGGGGAATGTTGACCTTCTGGCGGTAGGCCGCGTCGGACAGCTTTTCGTTGGGGTTGCAGCCGATGAAGCGCGTGACGCCGTCCTCGAACTGCAGTGCGATCGTATGGCTCATGACCGGCTCCTTTAGATGTGATAAATGTCGATCACCTGGCTGATGTAGTCGTTCTTCAGGACGACGTACTTGTCCAGGATGCAGGGCGCCGGACCGGAAAAGTCGATCACGTAGCGCGACATGCCGAAATAGCTGTGGGTCGTGTGGTAGCGGTGGCTCAGCGTGTGCCAGTTGAAGCGCACCGTGTGCAGCGCGCCGTCGACCCGTTCCAGTTCCACGTTGGCGATGTTGTGGCTCGTGCGCGTGTCCGGAATGGTCGCGCTGGAGCGCTCCGTCCTGATGCGGAACACGCGGTCTTCCAGGCCCTGGCGGCTCGCGTAATAGATCAGCGAGATCTCGCGCTCCGGGTCGGCGACCAGCGTGCCGTCGTCGTCCCAGGACGGCATCCAGAAGCGCGCGGCCGCGTCGTAGCAGGCGAGCCAGTCGTCCCACTGTTCGTCGTCGAGCAGGCGCGCTTCGCGGTACAGGAAGGCCTGGATGTCCTGCATCGTCACCGTGCTCATGTCGCGCCTCCCTGTGCGGCCAGCGCCCGCTTCATCACGTCCAGCCAGTAGCGGTGCTGGATGGTGTACAGGCCCTCGTCCTCGGTGCGCACGCCGCTCAGCACGGGGGCGAGGCCGATGGCCTGCGCCGCCGCGTCCGCGCCCTGGACCCAGTGCTTCGCGCCGCGGCACATATCGTTCCACTGCATGGCCGCGCCGTTGTAGCCCTGCTGGCAGGCGCGGAATTCTTCCAGGTCGTCCGGCGTCGCCATGCCGCTGACGTTGAAGAAGTCTTCGTACTGGCGGATGCGGTGGGCGCGCGCCTCGGCCGATTCGTCCCTGGGCGCGATGCAGTAGATCGTCACCTCGGTCTTGTCCACCGCGAGCGGACGCAGCACGCGGATCTGGGAGCTGAACTGGTCCATCAGGTACACGTTCGGATACAGGCACAGGTTGCGCGAGCGGCCCACCATCCAGTCGGCCGTCGCGCGGCCGTAGCGCTCGGCGTACTCGGCGTGGCGCGCGAAGTTCGGGCGGTCCTCGGGATTGGCCCACTCCGACCACAGCAGCATGTGCCCGTGCTCGAAGGCGTAGAAGCCGCCGCCCTGGCGGCCCCAGTTGCCGGCATCCATCGCGCGGATATTGTCGGCGCCGGCCGCGTGTTCTTCCTTGCGGCGGTTCGTCGTGGCCGCGTAATTCCAGTGCACGGCCGTCACGTGATAGCCGTCGGCGCCGTTCTCGGCCTGCAGTTTCCAGTTGCCGTCGAACGTATAGGTCGACGCGCCGCGCAGCACTTCCAGGCCGCCCGGGGACTGGTCGACGATCATGTCGATGATCTTGCCGGCCTCGCCGAGGAAGGCTTCCAGCGGCTCGACGTCCGGATTCAGGCTGCCGAACAGGAAGCCGCGGTAGTTGCCGAAGCGTGCCAGTTTCTTCAGGTCGTGCGAACCTTCCTTGTTGAAGCAGTCCGGATAGCCGGCGCCTTCCGGGTCCTTCACCTTCAGCAGCTTGCCGCTGTTGTTGAAGGTCCAGCCGTGGAACGGGCAGGTATAGGTCGCCTTGTTGCCGCGCTTGTGGCGGCACAGCTGGGCGCCGCGGTGGCTGCACGCATTGATGAACGCGTTCAGTTCACCGTTGCGGTTGCGGGCGATGAACACCGGCTGGCGGCCGATGTGCGTCGTGTAATAGTCGTTGACGTCGGCGACCTGGCTCTCGTGCGCCAGGTAGACCCAGTTGCCTTCGAAGATATGCTTCATCTCGAGGTCGAACAGGACCTCGTCGGTGAAGGCGCTGCGGTGCAGGCGGTGGTCGCCCGTCGCGGCGTCCTCGATCATGTAGTCGTCGAGGCTCGTCGGCTTGCATGCGCCGACCGGAACGATGGGAATCATGGCGTGTCCTCAGGCGGCGGCGCGCGGACGGTCGACCAGCGTGGCCGGGGCGGCGTCCGTGTCGCGGTACAGGTGGAAGTCGAAGTCGATCGACGCGTACGGCTTGTCCAGGCGCAGGGCGTCGATGCGGGCCGGGTCGTCGATGCGCTGCACGGGCGGCACGAGGCCGGCGCGGCTGGCGAACGCGAAGTCGTCCCACAGGTAGTCGTCGCCGTCGATGTTGATCTGCGTGGTCAGCTTGCGCCGGCCCGGGTGGCTCACGAAGAAGTGGATGTGCGCGGGGCGGCGGCCGTGGCGGCCCAGCAGGTCCAGCAATTGCTGCGTCGTGCCGTCCGGCGGGCAGCCGTAGCCGACCGGGATGATCGAGCGGAAGCGGTAGCGGCCATTCTCGTCGGTCACGATCGTGCGGCGCAGGTTGAAGTCGGACTGGGTGCGGTCGAAGAACGAGTAGTTGCCGAGCAGGTTCGCGTGCCACACCTCGACCTTCGCGCCCGGCAGCGGGCGGCCGTCCTGGTCGAACACGGTGCCCTGCATGAACAGGACGTCGCCGCGCTCCGTTTCGGTGCCGTCGTCCAGCCGGGCGAAGCCGACGCTTTCGGGCGCACCGGCCACGTACAGCGGGCCTTCGATGGTGCGCGGGGTGCCGCCCGCCAGGCCGGCGTTCTGTTCGGCTTCGTCGGCGCGGACGTCGAGGAAGCGCTCCAGGCCGAGGCCCGCGGCCAGCAGCCCGAGTTCGCCCGTGGCGCCGGCGGCGGCCAGGTAAGACACGCCGTGCCAGAATTCGGTCGGCGTGACGTCGAGGTCCTCGATGGCCTTGCACAAATCGCCCACCAGGCGCAGCACGACCTGCTGCACGCGCGGGTCGGCGGGGCGGTCGGCGGCGTCCACGACCCAGCTGTGGGCCAGTCGTTCGATGTCTGCGTGGTTCATTTCTGTCTCCTTGTGGTGGGTGGTCAGCGGTCGTCGTCGCGGATGGACGACGGGTGGCGGCACAGCGGCATCACGTCGACCTGCATGTAGGGGAACAGCGGCAGGGACGTGAGCAGCGCGTGCAGTTCGTCGGCGCCGGCGACGTCGAAGATGCTGACGTTGGCGTACTGCCCGGCGATGCGCCACAGGTGGCGCCATTTGCCCTCGCGCTGCAGGCGCTGGGCGAGGTCTTTCTCGGCCTGCTTGAGGGCCGCCGCGTCGGACGGCGCCAGCGACGCGGGCAGGTGGACGTTCATTCGTACGTGGAACAGCATGGTGGTCTCCGTGGTGTCATTGGCGCCGCAGGCGGCGCAATTTGTCGGTGTCGATGTCGACGCCCAGGCCCGGACCGGTCGGCACCTGCAGCGCGAAGTCGCGGTACACGAGCGGCTCGCTCAGCACTTCCTCGGTCAGCAGCAGGGGCCCGAACAATTCCGTGTCCCACGCGAGGTCGGCGAACGTCGAGCACACGTGGGCGGTGGCCGCCGTGCCGATGCCGCCTTCGAGCATCGTGCCGCCGTACAGGCCGATGCCGGCCAGCCGCGCGACGGCGGCCACGTCGAGGGCCGGCAGCAGGCCGCCGGACTGCGTGATCTTGACGGCGTACACGCCGGCGGCGTCCATGCGGGCGAGCAGCATGGCGTCGTCCGGGCCGTGCAACGCCTCGTCGGCCATGATGGCGACGTCGAAGCGGCGCGTGAGCCGCGCCAGCGCGGCCGTGTTGCGGGCCTTGACGGGTTGCTCGACCAGGTCGATCGCGCCGCCCTGCAGCCTGGCGATGGCGCGCACGGCGTCGGCTTCGCTCCAGGCCTGGTTGACGTCCACGCGCACGCTGGCCCGGTCGCCCAGCGCGCGCTTGATCGCGAGGACGTGCGCGACGTCGGCGTCGACCTCGCGCAGGCCGATCTTGAGCTTGAATATGCGGTGGCGGCGGATGTCCAGCATGTGCTCCGCTTCGGCGATGTCGCGCGCCGTGTCGCCGCTGGCCAGCGTCCAGGCCACCGGCAGCGTGTCGCGCACGCGCCCGCCCAGCAGCTCGGACAGCGGCACGTCGAGGCGGCGCGCCTGCGCGTCCAGCAGGGCCGTCTCGAGCGCGCACTTGGCGAAGCGGTTGCCCTGGATGGTCCGGCGCACCTTCGCCATCGCTTTCGCCGGGGCGCCGGCGTCCATGCCGAGCAGCAGCGGGGCGATGTGGGTGTCGATATTGACCTTGATGCTTTCCGGGCTCTCGTCGCCGTAATTCAGGCCGCCGATGGTGGTGGCCTCGCCCCAGCCCTGGATGCCGTCGGCGCAGCGGATGCGCACCAGGACCAGGGTCTGCGTGTTCATCGTCGCGACGGACAGCTTGTGGGGCCGGATCGTCGGGACGTCGAGCAGGAAGGTGTCGATAGTTTGGATCATATTCGGTGCGTATAATTCGGTGGAGTGATGCCACGATATTCCTGCGAATAACGGGCGTCCAACACTGTTGTGGTATCAAGTCCATACCCGAAAGGTATTGAAATGGAATTGCGGCACCTGCGTTACTTCGTCGCCGTGGCGGAAGAGCGGAATTTCACCCGGGCGGCCGAGCGCCTGCACATCGCCCAGCCGCCGCTGAGCCGGCAGATCCAGCAGCTGGAGGAAGACCTGGGCGTGGTCCTGATCGAAAAAGGCGTGCGGCCGCTGCGCCTGACCGAGGCCGGCGCGTTTTTCCTCGCCCACGCCAGGACGCTGCTCGCCCAGGTGCGCGACCTGCGCACGATGACCCAGCGCATCGGCAAGCTGGAACGCACGCTGTCGGTCGGCTTCGTCGCCTCGACCCTGTACGGCCTGCTGCCGGACATCATCCGCCGCTACCGCGAGCGCCATCCCGAGGTCGACATCGCGCTGCACGAGATGACCACGGTGGAACAACTGAAGGCCCTCAAGGAAGGCCGCATCGACGTGGGCTTCGGGCGCCTCAAGAGCGCGGACCCGAGCATCCGCCGCATCCGGCTGCGCGAGGAGCCAATGGTGGTGGCGCTGTTCCCCGGCCACCGCCTCGCCGCCGGGGAGGGCGGCCTGCGCCTGACGGAACTGGTCCACGAAGCGCTGCTCGTCTACCCGAAAGCGCCGCGCCCGAGCTTCGCCGACCAGGTGCTGGCCGCGTTCAGCGACGTGAACCTGACGCCGGAACACGTGACCGAAGTGCGCGAGCTGCAGATCGCGATGGGACTCGTCGCGGCCGGGCAGGGCATCGCCATCGTGCCGGAAAGCGTGCAGGGCATGCATCACCGGAACGTCGTGTACCGCCCGCTGGACGAGCCGCACGCGGTGTCGCCGATCTTCTTTTCGGTGCGCCACATGGACCGCTCGCCCGAGCTGGAAAACATCCTGGCGGCCGTGTACGCGGTCTACGACGACCACGGGATCGCTCACTGCGGCGAAAAACTGTGAATCGCTGAATCCGGCGCCGGCGCCGCCGCGTATATGAGGGCATGGACACCGCACGCTTGTAATCGGCACCCCGTCAGTGGCTTGTCGCGCTACAATGTTTTCATTAAATCAATGAAAAGGGCGCCGTGAGCGAGGAGACCGACCAGAACGACCGCCTGTACCACCTGCTTGCCGCCGTGGCGCTGCAGGACCGCAAGGCGTTCCGCGCCCTGTACGACGCCACGTCCGCGAAACTGTTCGGCGTCGCGCTGCGCGTCCTGCGCAAGGACGAGCTGGCGGAGGACGCCGTGCAGGACGCCTTCGTCGCGATCTGGCACGCGGCGTCCGGCTACCAGCCGCACCTGGCGGCGCCGCTCACGTGGATGGTGACGATCGTGCGCAACAAGGCGCTGGACATCCTGCGCCGCGCGCGCACGGGCGGCGCCGACGTGCAGGTGGAACTCGACGATGCCGATGTCCGCGCCGACACGGCCGCCGGACCGTACGAGCTGGCGCAGGCGTCGCGCGACGCACGGGCGCTGGCCGATTGCATGGACACGCTCGCGGGCCGCCAGCGCCAGGCGATCGGCATGGCGTATCTGCACGACCTGTCGCACAGCGAAGTGGCGGGGCGCCTCGACCTGCCCATCGGCACGGTCAAGACGTGGATCCGGCGCGGCCTCGAGCGGCTGCGCGAATGCCTGGCCAAACGGGAGGCTGCATGAACATCGGGGACAATCCGGCCCTGGCCGACAAGCTCGCGGCCGAATACGCGCTGGGCACCTTGCGCGGCGGCGCGCGGCGCCGTTTCGAAACGTGGCTGCGCGACGACCGCCGGCTGCGCGCCCGGGTCGCCGACTGGCAGGGCCGGCTCGCGACGCTGGCCGAGCTGGAACGCCCGGTGACGCCGCCGGCGCGCGTATGGGCGGGCATCGAGCGCCGCCTCCACCCCGCGCCCGCGCCGTCCGCGTCGTCCGCGCCGTGGTGGCAGTTCTGGCGCACCGCCGCGGCGCGGCCATGGGGCGTGCTGGCGCTGGCCGCGAGTGCCGCCCTGCTCGTGCTGGCCGTGCGCATGACCGCGCTGAACGAAGCCGCCGCGCCGCAGCAGATCGCGGCGCTGTCCGACGCCCAGTCGCATACGGCGCTCGTCGTCACGGCCGACACGCGCCGCGGCAAGCTCCAGGTGCGCGTCGCCGCCGACGTCCACGTGCCCGCCGACCGCACGCTGCAACTGTGGGCGATCACGCAGGCCGGCAAGCCGCGCTCGCTCGGCATCCTGCCCGGCAACCGCAGCACCGACCTGACGCTCGACGCGCGCGCCACCGGTCCGGACGTGGCGCTGCTCGCGATCAGCCTGGAGCCGAAAGGCGGTTCGCCCGATCCGAACGGGCCGACCGGCCCCGTGCTGTACAAGGGCAGCTGGGCGCGGCTGTGATTCCACCCATTCATTCATCGTCGAGGTCTGGCATGCGCATGTTCACCGTCCTGTCCTGTTGTTGCCTGATCGGCGCCGCGCATGCGCAGGATGCGGCACCGGACATCGTGCCGCGTCCCGCGCACCTGCAGCGCGGGACCGGCGAGTACGTGCTGACGCCGGCGACCCGGATCGTCGCGAGCGGCGCGGCGCTGCCCGAGGCGGCGATGCTGCGCGACTACCTGCGCCCGGCCACCGGCTTCGCGCTGCCCGTCGGCGCGCACGACGGCGCGAACGCGATCCGCCTGCGCCTCGATCCGAAGGCCGGCACGGGCGCGGAAGGCTACCGCCTCGTGAGCGACGCCGGCGGTGTCACCATCTCGGCCGCGCAGCCCGCCGGCCTGTTCTACGGCGTCCAGACCCTGCGCCAGCTGCTGCCGGCGGATATCTACCGGCAGGCGCCGGTGCGGCGCACATGGGCGCTGCCGGCCGTGTCGATCGAGGACGCGCCGCGGTTCTCGTGGCGCGGCAGCCACCTGGACGTGGCGCGCCACTTCATGCCCAAGGCATTCGTCATGAAGCACATCGAGCTGCTGGCCCAGCACAAGATGAACGTCTTCCACTGGCACCTGACGGACGACCAGGGCTGGCGCATCGAGATCAAGCGCTATCCGCGCCTGACCCAGGTCGGCGCGTGGCGGCGCGAGAGCATGGTCGCGTACTCGCCCCCACGCTACGACGGCAAGCCGCACGGCGGCTTTTATACGCAGGACGACATCCGCGAAGTGGTCGCGTGGGCGGCCGCGCGCCACGTGACGATCGTGCCCGAAATCGAGATGCCGGGCCATGCGCTGGCCGCCATCGCCGCGTATCCGGCGCTGGGCAACGATCCTGGCCGCCAGCTGGAAGTGGGCCGCGACTGGGGCGTGATCCCCCAGGTGTTCAACGTGGAGGACGGCACCATCGCCTTCCTGCAGAACGTGCTGGACGAGGTGATGGACCTGTTTCCGGGACCGTATGTGCACGTGGGCGGCGACGAGTGCCCGAAGACGGAATGGGCGCATTCGCCGGCCGCGCTGGCGCGCATGAAGCAGGTAGGGCTCGTGCCCGCGACGGCCACCTTGCACGACCTGCAGGACTACCGCGACGCGCAGGGCAAGCCGGTCGCGCATCCGGCCCTGCATGGCTTGCAGAGCTGGTTCATCGGCCGCATGGATGCCTACCTGACGCAGCATGGACGCCGGCTGGTCGGCTGGGACGAGATCCTCGACGGCGGCCTCGCACCGGGTGCGACCGTGATGAGCTGGCGCGGCGAGGCGGGCGGCATCAAGGCGGCCGGCGCCGGGCACGACGTCGTCATGACGCCGGAGCGCGAGACCTATTTCGACTTTTACCAGGCCGCGCCGGGCAGCCCGGGCTTCCGCGAGCCGATGGGCGTGCGCGACGTGACGACGCTCGCGCGCGTGTACGCGTACGACCCGCTGCCGGCCGCGCTGCCGCCGGCCCAGGCGGGCCATGTGCTGGGCAGCCAGGCGCAGTTGTGGACGGAGTACATGGCGACGCCGCGCGACGTCGAATACATGGCCTGGCCGCGCCTGCTGGCGCTGGCGGAAGTCTTGTGGACGCCCGCATCCCGCAAGGATTACGGCCGCTTCGAACGGGCGATGCCGGCCGCGCTGGACCGGCTGCAGGCGCAGGACGTGAACTACCGCCCGCTGGATGGGCCGCGCGGGCCGCGCTGACGGTCCCCGCGCGTCAGGGGTGGCGCAGCACCGCGACCCGGTCCGGCGTGACGTCGGCGGGCAGGTCGCCCCACGTGGCGCGCAGGTAGTTGACGAGGGCGGCCACGTCGGCGTCGCTCATGCCCTGCGCGAAACCGGGCATCGGCTGCATGTTTTCCAGTCCGCCCAGTTTTTGTTCCGGCAGGCCGTCGAGGATGGTGACGATGAGGTTGTGCGCATTCGCCTCGCGCACCGTCGTATTGCCGCGCATGGCCACGGCCGTGTGCGGCCTGCCCGCGCCGTCGACGGCATGGCAGCCGGCGCACACGTTCAGGTAGATGCGGCGCCCGGCATCGACCTTGCCCTGGTCCACGGCCACCTGGCGGCGCGCCGGCGCGGCGGGGGGCGGCTCGCCCAGCAGGTAGACGGTCAGCGCCTTGATGTCGGCATCGTCCAGGTGGCGCGTGCTCAGGTTGACGACTTCATACATGTCGCCGAACGCGGAACCCTGCGGCGCCACGCCCGTCTTCAGGAAGGCCTGCAGGCCGCCGGCGGTCCAGCCCCGTTCCGCCAGGGCGGCCGGGGTGATGTTCGACGAGAACCAGCGCGTCAGCGCGAAGCCGGCGAGCGGCCGGTCGAGATCCAGTTGTCCCAGCCTGCCGCGCGGCGTATGGCATTCGTTGCAGTGGCCGAGGACGTTCGCCAGGTAGCGTCCGCGCACCCAGTCCGCCGACTGGCCGTGCGAACTGGCGGGCAGGGTATCCTTCAGGAACAGCATGTTCCAGAACACGAGGCCGAAGCGCAGGTTGAACGGAAAGTGCAGGTCGTTCTGGCGGTTGGCCAGCTTGACCGGCGCCAGGTGCATCAGGTAGCCGTAGATGGCGTCGCTGTCGGCGCGCGTCATGCCCCGGTACGACGTGTAGGGCATCGCGGGATACAGGTGGCCGTGCGGCGATTTGCCCGCGGTCAGCGCCTGGTAAAAATCGTCGCTGCTCCAGCGCCCGATGCCGGTGTCGGGATCGGGCGTGATGTTGGTGCCGTAGATGGTGCCGAAATTCGTCTTCAGCGCTACGCCGCCGGCGAACGGCGCCCCGCCCGGCGCGGTGTGGCACGCGACGCAGTCCGCCGCCGCGGCCAGGTATTTGCCCCGGCCGAGCTGCGCGGGCGTGGCGGCGCTGGCGGCCGTGGTGGCGGCCGGCGCGCGGTCGGGCTGCCGGGCGCAGCCCGCCGCGGCGAGCGCCGCGAGGCAGAGCGCCGCCGTCGTGCGCACCGTCTTCACGATCCGGCCTTCACCAGGCCGGGCGTCGACAGGATCACGTCCTTCACGGCTTCGTAATAGCGCACGTAGCCGGTACAGCGGCAGATGTGCGGGTTCAGCGCCGCCGAGATGGTCTGCTCGACCTGGTCGCGCGCGACCGGTTCGCGCTTGAGCCGTTCGACCAGCACCGTCGCGCCGTTGACGAAACCGGGTGTGCAGTAGCCGCACTGGAAGCTGTAGTGTTCCAGGAATTTCTGCTGGATGGCCGACAGTTCGACGACCTCGCCATGCTCGTCGTATTTGGCATGGCCTTCCACCGTGCGGATGGTCTTGCCGTTGAAGAAATGCGCGCCCGTGATGCAGGTGCGGATTTCCTCGCTGCCCCTGGCGCCGTCCAGGATCACGACGCAGGCATGGCAGACGCCGATGCCGCAGCCGAAACGCGACCCGGTCAGATCGGCATACTCGTGCAGGAAGTCCACCATCATCAGGCCTTCAGGCACGTCGACCGGTCCGAACGCCTTGCCGTTGATCGTCAGCGCGAGTGGCCGCATGGTCAGGCTCATGACAGTACTCCTTGAATCTTCTCCGCCGTGATGGGCAGTTCCGTGAACCGGTGGCCGACCGCATGTGCGATTCCGTTCGCGATGGCCGCGACGACGGGAATCATGACCACTTCCGCGATGCCTTTCGACGGGTCGGTTGCCGACAGGGGCGGCAGGACCTCGCCGGACTGCTTCCACACCGCGACGTCGCTCGCGCGCGGCAGGTGGTAGCGGTTGAAATTCCAGGTGCCGTTGCCGGGACCGTCCTCGTACAGCGGCAGGTATTCGTGCAGCGCGTGGCCGATGCCCATCGCCAGTCCGCCCTGCAGCTGGCCGGACACCAGTTGCGGCACGATCTGGTTGCCGCATTCCATGATCGAATGATGCGACAGGAGTTCGATCGCGCCGTCGGACCGGCCGACCGCGAGCTCGACGAGCGTGCCGATCGCGCTGTAATAGGTCACGCCGGCGTTGTTGCGCTGCGCGGCCGGAAAGAAGACGTTGCGCCGCCCGATGACGGTGAATGTGTCGGCGCCGCCGTAGCGCACCGCGAGGCCGTCGAGCGGACGGCGCACGGTTTCCCCATGCACGTCGAAATCCGCCTCGGCCCATTGCCAGCGGTTGAACGCGTGGCCGACGGCGGCCGTCACCAGCTGGAGTTCGTGCGCCTTCTTCGCCAGCTGCTCGAGCGACAACGGTTCCATGCCGTTGGCGGTGAGCTTGCCGTTTTCCCAGCGCGCATCCGCGCGCCGCACGACGTACGACGCCGCCTGTCCGCCGGCGTAGCCGCCCGACCAGATGGCCATCGCGGCCGGCCAGATCCCGTGTTCGAACACGACCCTGGCCGTCTCGCTCGTGCCGTGCGAGAAGAAGTACGCCGAGTTCGATGCGCTGGACGGCGATACGGCCGCGGGCGTCCACATCGGGTCCCTGGCGAACTTGTCCTGCTCCGCCTGCTTGATCAGGTAGGTGTCGCCGCTGGTCGTCAGCGGCAGCTCGTCCCACTCGGTGACGGCCGTGCGCACGCTGTCTGCCGGCCGCCCCAGCCAGCGGGCGCACACGACGGCCTGGGACGTCGCCATGCCGGTGCCGATATCGACACCGATGTGATGCAGCGCGATGCGTCCTTCGGGCGACAATTCCACGCGCGCGAAGATCGCTTCGGCGCCGGTGCCGAAATCTTTTTGCACGCAGGCGAAACCCACGCCGTAGCGCTGGCCCGGATGGGCGACCTCATAGGCCTGCTTGCGCTTCGCCCGCCCGGTCCACAGCGGATGCAGGCGCGCCCGTTCCAGCACCTCGTCGGCACGCACGGCGCCCGCGGGAACGGCGCCCTGCGTGTTCTTCATGCCCGATTTCAGCACGTTCTTCAGGCGCAGCTCGATGGCGTCGATGCCCAGCATCTGGGCGATTTCATCGACCGCCATTTCGGTCGCATTCATGCTTTGCAGCGTGCCGTACCCGCGCGCCGAGCCGGCGTCGACGGCGCGCGAGCAGACGGCCGTCGTCGTGCAGTCGTTCTTCGGAAAATAATAGATCGATTGCGCGGCGGTCGCGGCGACCATGGCGACCGACGGCGAGAAATTCGCGCGCCCGCCGCCGTTGGCTTCGAAATCCGTCCTGAGGGTCTGGAACAGGCCCGTTTTCCGGTCGACGGCGATCTCGTAATGCATCCTGAAGCTGTGCCGCTTGAGCGCCGTCTGAAAATGCTCGAAGCGGTCGTTGGCGAAACGGACCGGGTTGCCGTCCCCGTACAATGCCGCGACCAGGCCGTAATACGGGACGTTGCAATGGTCCTTGGAACCATAGCCGACCGTATAGCAGGGATGGATGAACAGCTGCTTCAGCGGAAACCGGCTTTTCTTCACCATGTCGACCGCCGCGGTCATCACTTCCTGCGGGGACTGCGTGGCCAGCACGAGATGCAGCGATTGCGTCGCGGCGTCGTACCAGCCGTTCGCGTTGTCCGGTTCGAGGGCGGACGTATCGGTCGACTGCGAAAAGTAGTCGCGTTTCAGGATCAGCCAGTCGCCCGGCGGCGCCGCCAGTTCCTGCGCGATCCGCTCGCCGTAGGCAATGCCGTCCGGCCCCTGGTCCTTCAGGGTCACATCGGTCTTGCGCGGTACCTTTTTTTCGGAGGGAAAAAGCGGGCTGTTCTTGAGACTGGAAAACGCATCGTCGTCATAGGGCGTGCTGCCGCCCACGCGCACATAACGGAATGCGCCCCACGGGTCGCGCTGCTGCGGCGCGACCGGATCGCCGTACACGACGACCCGGTCCTGGAATTGCACCTTGTTCTTGGCGAAGCGAAAACGGTTGAAATCGTGATAGATCAGGATCGCGACCGCATGGCCCAGATAGGCCGCCTGCTTGCCCGCCGGGAGCAGCATATCGTCGCCGTAGAAATCGGGAAAGCGCAAGCCGTCGCGCGCGAGATCTTCCGCGGTCACGACGCGGTCCGGCTTGAGGTCGGGGTCGAGCAGGGCGAGATCGATGCCGGTAAACAGGCGATCGGTACGCGTGGCGCGCACGAAGAACGCGTGGGCCTGCCGTTGCGGCCAGTGCGGCATGTTGCGCGCGCGGATATCGTAGGCAAATACCTTCTTGCCCGTCACCTTTGCCGTGCCGTCGATCCGGAAACGTGCCGGACCGGCGGCGCCATCCGGCTTCACCGGCGTGAGGATGTTTTCCTCGAACAGCGCGGAGAGGGCGTCGCCGTGCAACGGCGCCAGCCAGACACCGACGCCGGAGATCACGGTGAACTTGATGAATTTTCTACGGGAAGACCGAACACCATTATCCATGACCGCGCGCCCGCCAGGAATGCCAGCTCGTTTTTTCTGGGTAACTCGTTTTGGTGGAAAGTATATTCACAACGAATTTGAACGGGCGCACGGCTGACGCGGTCATTGCATGAACCACCCGTGGCTGACGACGATCGACTGGCCCGTCAGCGCGTTCGACGGGAACGTCGCGAGGAACAGCGCCGTGTGCGCGACATCCTCGACGGTCGTGAATTCGCCGTCGACCGTCTCCTTCAGCATCACTTTCTTGACGACGTCGTCTTCGCTGATCCCGAGTTCCTTCGCTTGCTCCGGGATCTGCTTTTCGACGAGCGGCGTGCGCACGAAGCCGGGGCAGATCACGTTGGCGCGCACGCCGTGCGCCGCGCCTTCCTTGGCGACGACCTTGGCCAGCCCGACGAGGCCATGCTTGGCCGTGACGTACGGCGCCTTCAGCACCGACGCTTCCTTCGAGTGCACGGACCCCATGTAGATGACGGTGCCGCCGCGGCCCTGCGCATACATCCGCTTCAGGCAGGCCCGCGTCGTGAGGAAGGCGCCGTCGAGGTGGATCGCGAGCATCTTCTTCCAGTCCGAGAACTTGAATTCATCGACCGGCGCGACGATCTGGATGCCGGCGTTCGACACCAGCACGTCGATGCCGCCGAGCTTGTCCGCGACGAGGGCGATGCCGGCATCGACCTGCTCCTCGTTGGTCACGTCCATCGCGACGGCGATGACGCGCGCGCCGGACGGATCGAATTCGCGCGCCACGGCTTCGGCCGCGGCGAGATTGAGGTCGGCGATGGCGACCTTCGCGCCGTGGTCGAAATAGGTCCTGGCGATTTCCTTGCCGATGCCGCTGGCGGCGCCGGTGACGACGGCGACTTTATCCTGCATGTTCATGGTTGTCCTTGTCGGAAGAGGGGAGGGGGATGGGGTGGACGGGCGCCGTCAGGAAATCGTGGACGGCCGGGTTGTCCTCGAGGCGCGGCAGCCTGAAGATTTCCTCGTGGGCCAGCGTCTTCGTGGCGTCCGCGTAGCCGGCCTGCCAGTGTTCCGTCATGGTCCGGCGCGAGAATTCGAAGTCCTTGTACTGGCCTTCGTAGGTCGGCGAGCGGTACACCAGTTCGACGATGTTGTAGAGCGCGCGGTCGGACGCTTCCGCCAGCAGCTTCGCCTGCGGCGTGGCGGCCAGCGCCGGCGGCATTTGCGCCAGCAGTTCGTTGAACGCCGTGCGCAGCTTCTCGGTACGGCGGAACGCGTCGGTGGCGTTGCGCGTGCGGCTCGAATACTGGATCTCCTTCATGCGCGTGGCGACGCCGGCGAGGTCGTTGGGCACCTCGCCGCGCGCGCTCCACAGGTCGACCTGGAACACGAGCGTGTGCAGGCGCGAGCGCGCCGACAGCACCCAGTCGAGCGGCGTGTTCGACACCATGCCGCCGTCCCAATAGCGCTCGCCGTCGATCTCGACCGCGTCGAAGCCGGGCGGCAGCGCGCCGCTGGCCATGACGTGTTCGGGGCCGATGCGGTCGCTCGCGTTGTCGAAGTAGGCGAAGTTGCCGGTCCTGACGTTGACGGCGCCGATCGACAGGCGCGTCTCGCGCGCGTTGATGCGGTCGAAGTCGACGAGGCGTTCCAGCGTCGCGCGCAGCGGCGCCGTGTCGTAGAAACTGGTCGCGCCGGCGCCGGGCCACGTCAGGAACGGCGGCGGCAGGCGCGGCTCGAAGAAGCCGGGCACGCCCTGCACGAGCACGCGGCCAGCCGCGAGTTGGTTGACCCATGCATGCAGCGTGTCGACGAGCGGCACGCCGGTCCAGGCGTCGCCGGCGATGCCGCCGCCGGCCGCGCTGACCAGTTCCCAGAAATCGCGCAGCCGCGCCACGCGGTCCTGGCGCGCGTTGCCGGCGATGATCGCGCTGTTGATGGCGCCGATCGAAATGCCGGACACCCAGGTGGGCTCGACACCCGCTTCCAGCAGCCGCTCGTACACGCCGGCCTGGTAGGCGCCGAGCGCGCCGCCGCCCTGCAGCACGAGGGCGATGCTGTCGAACTCGGTGGCGCAGGGCTTCGGCGGTTCGGCGGGCGCGCGCGTGCCTTCATGCAGCACGCTCTCGTCGCGCCTATTCACGTCCGGGCACCGGGATGTGAGCGATTTTTTGTCTGGCGCCGGGTGCGGCGCATCGGATTGGTGGCAGAAGCAATGTATTCCTCGCTGAGTCAATATGAAGGGCGAGGCAACGGCGGTAGCGCGGGCATCGCGTCGCCTCGTCCGCCATTCTGGCCGATTGCGGATGAGACCGCCGTACGATTGGATGATGCGCGCCATGTTTACGCGGCCGCGCTGCTATAGTCGGCGCCATCGTAACGACGATTTACACGGAGATGAACGAGACCTGGACCTGGCATCCGCAACCGGACGACGACGGTCGCAAGGTGCGCCTGCACGCGCCGTCGTGCGAAGCGAACCTCGACGGCCTGGCCGATCCGCTGGCCGCGCTGACCTTCGTGCCCGGCAGCGTGTGCGACGGCATGCTCGGCGATGTACCTCTGGCCACGTGCGCGCGGTCGACCGTCGACGACGCCTGCCGCCGCGCGGGCGCCGCGCCGGCGTTCGACGAGCCGCCCTTCGCGCTTCCGGCCGACAAGCACGCGGCTGCGGGCGCCGTCGTGCGCGAGGCGGACGGCCGGCTCTGGCTCGTCGCGCCGTCGAACGCGTTCGGCGGCTACACGGCCACGTTTCCCAAGGGGCGCGTCGAACCGGGGCTGACGCTGCGGGCGACCGCCATCCGCGAGGTATGGGAAGAATCCGGCCTGCACGTGGAACTGACGGCCTGGCTCGGCGACTTTGCCCGCACGCAGACGTTCACGCGCTTCTATGTCGCCCGCCGGATCGGCGGCCATCCGGCCCGGATGGGGTGGGAATCGCAGGCCGTCCACCTCGTCACGCCTGAACAGGCGCGCCTTCTGCTGAACCGCGAGACGGATCGCGCCGTGCTGGCGGCGCTGCTGGGGGAGGGAAACGGGCCCGTTTGAGGCAGGTCAAAAGTGATGAGGAGGCGCAAGACAGGCTCAGCCTTTCCAAACTGTAATGTTCGCGGTGCACATCTTAATTTTCGCCTCAGTTTCGCGGCGTACCGTGATTGTTGCGTATGGGAAGCATTTCTTGCCCTTTTTCTCGTCCTTTTTTATAGGCCGTTGCCCCGTGAAGTTAGCCGCGTTCCCGGAACTCGCCCCGCCGCAAACAGGTGGCCTTGATCTCATCCCGGATGATCCCGTGCAGCACCGCCAAGTGCAGGACAAACTGGATGAGCTCGCTTTACTGCCGTATCTCGCACCCACGGGCCCCGGCCGCGGATTCGCGCTGTCGGCGGAGACCGCGCACGCCCTCGTCGACGACGGCGACACGCTGAACCTGTGCCGCGACCTCGGCCTCGACACGGCCGCGAACCTCGTCCACCTCGAACGCGAAATCGTGCTGGCGCTGCTCGCCGCGCCGCGCACGCTGCGTTTTGCGAGCGCCGCCGAGTTCCTGTCGGCCGTCGCGATCCGCCGCAACATCGTCGTGGCGGCGCGTGCCACGCAGCTCGCGTTCGGCACGGCCGAAGCGAACCGCCCGCAGAGCCACTGGACGTATGACGAGGACCGCGGTTTCACGATCCTGCCTGGACAGCCGTTGATCGAGGCGCTCACGCTCGCCACCCAGCCCGACGCCGGCAATGGACAGATGTACGCGTTTTCCTGCTACCGCGCGAGCGAATACGTGATGCTGCTCGGGATTGCCCGCGAACTCGAACGGGTCAATCCGCCGCTGCTGGCGGCCCTGCAGCGCCAGTGGGAAACGAGTGCCATCCAGTCGGGCGCCTTCCACGACGTGTTCCTGGTCGAGTACGGCTCCCTCGAAGCGCCGCTGCCGCCGCGCTATTATGTGCCGGGCGATCGCGTCTGGTTCCGGAATCCGGATGCGCTGTCGTCGGACGCGTCGGGCTATGAAGGTTCGTGGGTGATTTACCTCGGCAACGGCCTGTTCAGCAATTTCTGGCAGCGCGACCGGCCCTACAGCCTCGTCGCCAAGTGCCTCGAAATGTATCACTGGCGCCACGGCACCTATGTCGATGCGGAGGGCGACCTGCGCATGAACGAGGCGATCGTCGACGCGAAGGTGGCGGACACGGCGGCCAACCCTGCCGCGCTGGCAACGGTCGTCGCACGCATGTCGCGCCTGCGCGATGGCCGCGGCATTTATGCCGACGGCGGCTGCATCGATTTTTCGCGCGAGTTTGCGCGCAACGTCTGTCCGGGAACGGCAAACATCGTCTTGCCGGACTGACGCCCGCCCCGCCCGCGCCCATGGCGGAACGGGCGTAGCGACGAGGTGCGCAGCCGAAGCGCGGGTCGGCCAGGCTCATGGCTGCAGCACATAGTGGCCAGGGGCGTCGCGCAAGCTGCGGCCCTCGGGCGGCGGCGCCGCCCACGGACCGGCGAGCCGCGCCAGCCAGTGCTCCCACGCCGGCCACCAGCTGCCTTCACGTACGCGGGTTTCGGATTGCCAGCTGTCGGGATCGACATAGGGTCCGTCGTGTTCGTGCGTACTCATCTGGTAGCTGCGGCCCGGCTTGCCCGGCGGCGATACGACCCCCACGTTGTGGCCGCCCGACGTCAGCAGGAACGTCACCTGCGTGTCGCTCAATGGAATGATCTTGTAGACGGAACGCCACGGCGCCACGTGGTCGGTCATGGTGCCGACCGCGAGGATGGGGACGTGGATGTCGGTCAGCGACACGGGGCGCCCATCGACGACGTAGCGCGCGCTGGCCAGGCTGTTCTGCAAAAACAGGTTGCGCAGGTATTGCGAATGCATGCGGAACGGCATGCGCGTCGCGTCCGCATTCCACGAGGCGAGGTCGTTGTCCTTGTCGGGAATGTCGAGCAGGTAGTGGCGCAGGCGGCGCGACCAGATCAGGTCGTTCGAGCGCAGCAGCTGGAAGGCGCCGGCCATCTGGCGCGTGTCCAGATAGCCCTGCTGCCACATCACGGCTTCGAGAAAGCTGACCTGGCTCTCGTCGATGAACAGCGACAGCTCGCCCGGCTCCGTGAAGTCGACCTGGGCGGCCAGCAGGGTCATGCTGGCCAGCCGCTCGTCGCCGTCGCGCGCCATCGCCGCGGCGGCGATCGCCAGCAGCGTGCCGCCCAGGCAATAGCCGCACGCATTGACCTGGGGCGCGCCGGTCTCGCGCACGACCGTGTCCAGTGCGTCCATCACGCCGTGGCGGCGGTAATCCTCCAGCGACAGGTCGCGGTCGTCGGCCTGCGGATTCTTCCAGGAGATCATGTAGACCGTATGGCCGTGCCCGACGAGGTAGCGGACGAGCGAGTTCTGCGGCGAGAGGTCGAGGATGTAGTACTTCATGATCCACGCGGGCACGATCAGCAGCGGCACCGCGTGGACCTGCGGCGTGACGGGATCGTAGCGCAGCAGCTCGACGAGGTGGTTGTCCATGACGACCTTGCCGGGCGTGACGGCGACGTCGCGTCCCGGGCGGTAGCTGACGGGCGCCGTCGTGCCCGCCAGCGCGCGACGCGTGTCGGTGCCCGCGCGGACCAGGCCATGGACGAGGTTCTGGCCGCCGCTGGCGAACGTGACCTGCTGCGCCACCGGGTTGGTGGCGATGAAGTTCGACGGCGCGACGCCGTCCAGCAATTGCCGGGCGACGAAGGTGACGACGTCGCCGTGGTGCGACGACACCCCGCGCACGCCGCTGGTGGCGCGGTGCCACCATTGTTGCGACAGCAGGAAGCCCTGGCTGAGCGGGTTCCAGGGCCACGCATGCCATAGCGGATCGTCGAAACGCTTGTCCTGCGCCAGCGGTTGGACGGGCTCGGCCGGCGTGCCGAACATGGCGCTGGTGCTGTACTGCAGCCAGCGCTGCATGTTGCTCACGGCCTGCACGCCCAGCTCCATCTGCTTGGCGGGCGACAGCAGCAGGTGGCTGGCCCAGTCGAACCAGGCGCCGGCCAGCGCGGCCGGCGAGACGTAGCCGGTCACGCGGCCCAGCGCGGCGTTCAGCGCCAGGTCGACGTGGGCGTGCTCGACGCTGGCCTCGGGATAGCGCGGCCGCGGCCCGCCCTGCCACGTGCTGGCTTCGCGCCGCTGCTCGCTCGGCGGGATCTCGGACAGAATGTTCATGGCGTGCGGGTTCCTTTCGAAGGTACATGACCGTTTGACCGGGATTCCGCCGCTTGGTGCCGTGCACGGGCGCGAGATTACTTGATGCAGCGCAGGCAGGAACGCAGCGCTACACGTACCATCTTCTTCGGCGAGGTAGCAAAGCGGTTATGCGACGGCTTGCAAAGCCGTTCAGACGTGTTCGACTCACGTCCTCGCCTCACGATTCACTCTACACAGTCCCTTGAGGACTGGTTCAGAACTGAACCGCCCGGATTTCGTGGAGTCCGATTAGTGTGAGTCATGCCGGGAAGGCTTGACTGCTCAGTTGCTTCTAATAGTTTGCCTCAGCGTCTGCTGGCGGTATATAGCCGAGTGGTTTGAGCCGGTGGTGGTTAAACCAAGCCACCATTCCAACGTAGCCAGTTCGGTGGCGTTGCGCATTTTCCAAAGAGCGCGGCGGTGGATCAACTCAACCTTGTAAAGCCCGTTGATGGTCTCGGCCATTGCATTGTCATAGCTGTCCCCTTTGCTTCCCACGGACGGCTCGACGCCGGCTTCTTCCAGCCGCTCACTGTACTTTATCGACACGTATTGAGAACCGCAGTTGCTATGACGGCCCAGCGTGTTTCGTCCCGGTTTGCGCGCGTACAGCGCCTGTTCCGGTGCATCGAGCACAAATTCGGTTCGCACCTGTGCTCTGGACATGAGTGCCGCGGATAGTCTTGAGCTTACGCCACATATCCAGCATGATGTCGCTGTCGGCAGATGCGAGGTCATAATCGAGGCGAGCAAGGAGAGTGCACTTACGAGCTTCCGCTGGATGTATAGAATTGCTACTTCTCATCTTCAGATCAATATGGAATCGAACCAATTGTTCTACGTAATTTATACTTGTCGTCGCTCGCGTACCACAGGTGTCAGCGCACGTAGGTTTTTACCCGCTTACTCGGTGCAGTCGTCATGCTGATCCATATGGCTCCGCCCCTGCTAGTGCGGCCTGAGTGGAACTCCTTAAAGGCGTTTTTGCGCCGGCCCTTCAGCGAGGAGAGCTGTAACCGCGTGGACAAAGACCTGCCACAATTGGCCTTGGCCTATCGCACAGTGGCTAGCACGCGGAGAGATTGGGCTGGCTCACTGCCAGTTTCTCAAATCGATGACTCTACTGAGGTCTTTAAGCAGGCCAAAGCAATTGGACCGCGAGCATTGCCATTGATGCCCGACGAAATCCTCAAGGCTCAGGTTGTGCTCCTTGAGGAAGTATTGCGGGATGATGCCGCTTGGATACGCCGGCACGCTGCTGCTGCCGGGAGCGATGTATCTAACTCCGGGGCAATGCCTAGGCTCGATATCGACTCCAGTCGCTTTGCCCTGCGCGCAATCGCGCTGCACGAGGCGGCCTTTCTGGCGCTGGCGGGCTTGTTTGCAGTTCAAAGCAGGGGCAGCACAATTGAATTTTCGTTGACGCCGCGCGGGATTGAATGCTTGCGTAACCGCGTAATCACCACGCCGATGCAGGAGCAAACAGAATTAGCCCTGCGTCAGCAGTTGCTTTCGCTGATTTCCGAGCTCCGTATCCGTGACCGGCGTGGCACCAGCGGCGTCGCAGCGTTAGTAGGTTCGACCCATCTTGACGATGTGGAAGATCGCTTCCTCGACGTCTTCTTTTCACTTGGCGCACACATGCGCCGCGATTCCCAGGTCGCGCCACTTATCATTGGCGCGCGTGCGTTATGCCGTTGGTTTGCTCTACTGGAATTGGTGCGCCTGGCGGGCGAAACGGCCGTGTGGCCAGATCCCGACATGCTTGAACGCCTTCGGCTCGATTACGCCGTGCTTGAGAAGGTGTTGGAAGATCGCGCGACAGCCCTTCCGTCGGATCAGGGTATCCATCGTAGCGCGTCGGGCGCCATCAGTCTTGGAGCAACAAGACTTGCCCATGCTATCCATTGTTGCAAAGGCGCTGTGCTAAGTGATATGCAGGCGCGCGCCTTGGGCCCAAAGTTCGGAGGGTGTAAATAATATTGTGTAAACGGTCATTTGGCAGGACACTGCCGCCACTAGGAGAAACAATGACCGTTGTAAAGCGTAACAAGCGTGCCAAGCCCGATCCGGAACTGCTCAAACTGGCCGACAGCCTGCTGGCGAACTATCAGAAGCCGGAGGACCTGATTGGCGAAAATGGCCTGCTCAAGCAGCTCACCAAGATGCTGGTCGAGCGCGCGCTGGAAGTCGAGATGACCGATCACCTGGGCCACGACAAAAGCGGCGAGGTGACCAACAGCACCGCCAACACCCGTAACGGCCATAGCACCAAGACGCTCAAGGGCGATTTCGGCGC
>NZ_JAXOFN010000015.1:0-156904 GCF_034420155.1 Massilia luteola | reverse complement strand
GCGGCTCCCACGGCGTGATCTTTTCGATCTCCGCAAGAAAGCGGTCGCGCCGCGTCAGCTTCTTCTTGTTTGCGTATTCAAGGTCCGAGAAGCTCTTTTGCATGATCGACACGACAGCGTTGGATGGGTTGAAATTATCGCAGATGGGCAGGCCTGTGGCACCTGCGGCGGATGAATTGATCAGCGGCTCCCTAGAGCGCCGGGAGTTGCAACCGTTTGGCCGAGCGGAAACAGTGGAACGCTGCGCGCTGACGCAAAACGGCAATGATCCCCATTGTTGGCTTGAGTAGATTTGGTCATGATTGGATATTTGTTGGACGCATAAAAGCAAACCGGACGGTCTGGCCGTCCGGTTTGCATGTGTTCGAGAGAGGGGGAGAATATCGAAGTCGACGAGTCCGATAGCCAGCAGTTAACGCCGCTGACAGCTGAGCCTTGCCTTAATGGTCACTTCTTCGCTGTAGTGCTTGACGTTTTCCCCATTGGATGCACACCGATGTACCAGCTCGGAACAAGCACGTTTAGATCAGTCCTCACAAGACGATCCGCGCTAGCGGTTGGATCGATCACATATTCCACAAATTTCGCATCGTGGCTGCCCTTGGCGCGATGAAAAACGCCGTAACGGCCTACTTCCCATTCGGGGTCGTAGTCCACCATAACGATGCACAAGTCAGGAAGTTGCGACGGCTTTTCGCACTCTTTCCACACCGTCGCGACCCATGAGTATTGGGCAAGCAACTTCGCCAGGAAGTCACCGTCGAGCACATGCACATATGGGCCACTTTTCGGGAGGCCGAGCTCTTCCGCTTTTTGCCAAACATCGTCGAGCGTCGTGGACGCAAGCATGGCGACTGCGGCAAGGGCGCAAGCATGCCTATCCTTGGTCGTAACAGGTTTGAATGCCGGCTGAAATCCTGCTGCGGTCGAGGTAACGCTGGTAGGAATAGATGTGGTCATAATGACTCCAATGGTTAAGTTAGGACGTGCACGGCCACGCCATCCCGTCAGAGGGCGAAACAGCTAAATGGGGAATTGTTTCGGGTAGCGCGAGAGTAGTGCGCTCAAGGGGTGCTAACGATGGCCGTGCTTCACTGGCTGTACCGTTCGGTGAAAAAGTAGCTCAGCAGCAATATTTTATCATAAAATATAGATATTTTTACAACAAAATAACTTTGCGGGAGATTTGGAGCGCAAGTATCGAGCGACCTAGACATCGCTTGCCTGCCCTTCGCGTGTCTGAGGGACCGCAGGTTTTTCGGTGCTCCAGTTCTTAACTCGTGTAGCCTTGGCAGCATTCGACAGATAAACCAATCGTTTAGTGCGACAGCGGTAACCGCAGGCGCGAGCTCAACCATTTACGGTATATCTGACGGTATTTCACATGCGGCTCGCGCGAATCTCAGTAACCATGCGGGTTGTGACGCTTTTGAACGTAATCGCGCGCTACGTCGAGCGCATGCTCAGCGCCGCCAAGGCGTAAGTTTGCGGTCCCGCCGCAAAAACAGGGATGCCAACGCTGGCATAGTTGGCGTAGACTTCTCGCTGGCATTTGCTCCAGCGTAGGCGGGTCATTCGCGTCTTCGTCTTTACGTTGGAATCCACAACGATAACAAGGACGAGACGATGACGCTGGATCTTCACAAGCATGGCAAGGCCTGCGCGCGCGGCGCGGCGTTGATCACCTCATTGGCTGTGTCATTCGCTGCTGCGGGGCTCGCACAGGCCGACCCGGCCGGCATGCGCACCTACCGCACGCTCGCGATGACGCCGGGCGGTGAACGCATCGCGGCCGTCGAGGCGGTGGAGGGCGAGTCGAAGACGGGGCCGCGGGTCGTCGTGCGCGACACCGCCACGGGCAGGATCGCATCGACGTGGCAAAAGTCCGATTGCGCGCAATGCCGGCTCGACACGCTGGCCTGGTCGCCGGACCAGAAGACGCTGGCCGCGATCGTCACCGATCCCAGGGCCGGCACGGCCACCGTCGTGCTGCTGCGCGACGGCCGGATGACGCCGCTCGCCACCGTCAAGGGCGTCGCCGGCAGCGTGCGCTGGTCGCCGGACGGGCGCCAGGTCGCCTTCCTGGCGACGGTCGGCGCGAAGAAACTGACGGGCGCCGTCGAAGCGGGCGCGCGCCAGATCGGCGAGATCGGCCTCGCGCAGCAAGAGGACGAGCAGCGCATCGCCATCGTCCCGGTCGCCGGCGGCGACTACCGTCTCGTGTCGCCGGCCGATACCTTCGTTTATGAATATGACTGGACGCCGGACGGCAAGGGCTTCGTCGTCACGAGCGCGCAGGGCAATGGCGACAACAACTGGTGGATCGCCACGCTGGGCCACGTCGACGCGGCCAGCGGTCGCCTGCGCGTGATCGCGGCGCCGAAGATGCAGATGAACATGCCGCACGTGTCGCCGGACGGCCGCACGGTGGCGTTCATCGGCGGCCTGATGAGCGACTTCGGCTCGGTCGGCGGCGACGTGTACACGGTGCCTCTGGCAGGCGGCGAGCCGGTCGACGTGACGCCGGACTACAAAGGCACCTTCAACGGCATCACGTGGCGCGGCAAGGCGTTGCTCGCCTCCGTGCTCGCGGGCAGCGATGCCGGCATCGCGGCGATCGACCCGGACGCGCGCGCGACGCGCATGCTATGGCAGGCGCCGGTGGGCGCAACGGCCAATCGCGACGGGCACTTCGTGTTCAGCGCGGACGGCCGCGTGGCCGCGTCGGTGACGGAGGACTTCGAGCACGCGCCGCGCATCGTCGCCGGACGCCTGCCGGAACTGGTGCCCGTCACCCGCGACAACGACGGCTTCGCCCCACAGGTGGCGGCGCGCAGCGTCGGCTGGACCAATGAAGGCTTCAACGTGCAGGGCTGGCTGGTGGGGCCGCGCGACGTCGCCGCGGGCCGCAAGTATCCGATGATCGTGCAGGTGCACGGCGGCCCCGCGGCGGCCGTGACGCCGCGTTACGTGTCGGGCGGGGACAGCGGCAACCCGCTCGTGCGCGAGCTGGTGAAGGAAGGTTATTTCGTCTTCATGCCGAATCCGCGCGGCAGCTATGGCCAGGGCGCGGCGTTCACGCGGGCGAACAAGCGCGACTTCGGCGGCGGCGACTGGCGCGACATCCTGGCCGGCGTCGACGCTGCCATCGCACAGGCGCCCATCGACGGCAACCGCCTCGGGCTGGCGGGCCATTCCTACGGCGGCTTCATGACGATGTGGGGCGTCACGCACAGCGAGCGTTTCAAGGCCGCGGTGGCCGGCGCCGGCATCGCCAACTGGATCAGCTATTACGGCCAGAACGGCATCGACCAGTGGATGGTGCCGTATTTCGGCGCGACGATGTACGACGATCCGGCGATCTACCGCGCGGCATCGCCCATCGAATCGATCAAGGCGGCGCGCACGCCGACGCTGGTCTATGTGGGGGAGCGCGACGTCGAGTGCCCGCCGGCGCAGTCGTTCGAGTTCTGGCACGGCCTGCGTGCGATGGGTGTGCCGACCACGTTGCTCGTGTATGACGGCGAGGGACACGCGTTCCGCAAGCCGGAGAACCACCGCGACCTGCGGGCGCGCGAGATTGCGTGGTTCAACAAATACCTGAAATGATCACGGTACGATAATGCCGATGGCGGTGTAACGACTACGTTGGGTGGGCACCCTGTGCCCACGCGCGACGTTCGCATACGATATACGTCACCCGCGGGCACGTTGCATTTGAGGCCCCGGCCTCGAATGCCCTACGACCTCGGTGTCTTGTCGGTGTCGTTCTTGGCCTGGGCGGCCGCGGCCTTCGCTTCCGGGTTCAACACCACCTGCACGTAATTCCCCGTGTTCAGGTAACGCTGCGCGGCCCGCTTCACGTCGTCCACGGTCAGGTTCTGCACTTCCTTGTCGAACGTGAGGATGGTGCCCGGATCGGTGCCTTCCGTCAGCGACGTCTGCAGGGCGGCCAGCCAGTAGGTGTTCTCCTGCAGCGACTTGCGATACGTTTGCAGCCAGTTCGTCTTGACCTTGTCCAGGTCGGCCTGCGACGGTCCCGCCGTGCGCATGCGCTCGATTTCGGCGAAGGTCGCGCTCAAGACCTTGTCGACGTTGTCGGGGCCGGTGGGCAGGGTGACGCCGATCGTGTAGTGGCTGTACGGAATGCGCGTCATCGAGCCTTCCATGCCCCCGCCGTAGATCAGGCCCAGCTTTTCGCGCAGCACGTCGATGATGCGGATGTTCATCACCTCCGTCAGCGCGGACAGGCGCAGTTCCTCGAGTTCCGTGACGTCGGTCGGGCCCGTGAAGGTCAGCGACACGGTGCTGCGGTCTTCCGAGCCGCTCTTGACTTCGCGCTTGACGACGCCCGACACGGGGCGGATGCCGAGGTCGCGGTAGGCCGTCGGGATGTCCGGCGTCGGCAGGCTGCCGAGGTAGGTGGCCACGAGCGGCTTGATGGCGGCCACGTCGAAGCTGCCGACGAAGATGAACGTCAGGTCCTTGGCGCTGGAAAAGCGCTGGCGGTAGATGGCGATGGCGCGGTCGAGGTCGATCTTCGTGATGTCCTCGGGGCGCAGCGCACGCGGTGCGCGCGGGTTGTTGTTGTACAGCGTCGCCAGCACGGTGTCGCCGAACAGCGCGCCCGGCTGCGACAGGCGGTTGCGCGCCAGTTCCATCTGCTTGCCGATGAAGGATTTGTATAAATCCTCGTCGCGGCGCACGCCGGCGAACTTGAGCCACACCATCTGCAGCATCGTCTCGACGTCGGTGGCGCCGGCGGTGCCCGCGACCACGTCCGTGTTGTTGCCCAGGCCCGCGCTCACGGACGCGGCCTTGCCGGCCAGGATCTTGCGCATGTCGAGCGGCGAGAAATCCTTCAGGCCCATGGCGGCGACGATCGTGTCGGCGTAGCGGGCGCTGAACATGTCCTTGTCGTCGAACAGGCTCTGGCCGCCGAAGCGGGCGGCGCTCATCAGGACCTGGTCGTTGCGGAACCTGGTCGGCTTGAGGATCACCTTGACGCCGTTCGACAGCGTCAGCCGGGTCAGGCCGAGCGACGCGTCGCGGCTTTCGTCGACGATCTTGCCGGGTGCCGGCGGGTGTTCCATCAGGTGCGCGGCCACGGCCTTTTCGTCGTGCGGGTGCACGTCGCGCTTTTCGGCAGCCGTGATGGCCGCCAGCAGCTGGTCGCCGGTCGGGATCGGGGCGTCGCCGTCGGCCTTGGTCGAGCCCGTGTAGATCACGAGCTTGCCGGAGTCGGCCGGGATGGTCCTGGCCGCATAGGCATTGATTTCGTCGAGCGTGATGCCGGGCGCGAGTTCCTTCACGTAGCGGTATTCCGCATCGATGCCGGGGATCGATTCGCCTTCGAGGAAGTTGCGCATCAATTCGGCGGCGTGGACGGCGGAATCGGTTTTGTCCCGTTCGTTCCAGGCGCGTTCGTAGGTGCGCATCATCGTCTTCTTCATGCGGTCGAGTTCGGCCGCCGTGAAGCCGAAGCGGCGCGCGCGCTCGTTTTCCTGCACGAGCGCGTCGATCGCGACGGTGGCGCCGCTCATGCCGAGCGCGGCCATCGCATTGTAGGAACGGTAGCGCGGGGTCAGGCGCGAGAGCGCGCTGCTGGCCCCGATGAAGGGCGGGGAGGGCTCTTGCGACAATTCCTGCAAGCGCTGGTTGAGCATGCCGGCGAACAGGGCTTCGACCAGTTGCTCGCGGTAGCCGCGCAGCGTCTCGCGCTCGTGGAACGGGCGGACCGGGTAGCGGATCAGGATCGACGCCGGGCCCGCTTCCTTGTCGGTGACGACGAGCGCTTCGTTGTCCGTGCGCGCCGGGATCTTCGCGTACTCGCGCGGGCGCTCGTGGGCCGGGTTCTTGAGACTGGCGAAATGGCGCCGGATCATTTGTTCGGCCTTCGCCGGATCGATGTCGCCGACCGCGACGACAGCCATCAGGTCCGGGCGGTACCAGTCGCGGTAGAAGCGGCGCAGCGTGTCCGGCTTAAAGCTGCGGATGACGTCTTCCTGGCCGATCGGCAGGCGGTCGGCATAGCGCGAGCCGTTATAAATCTTGGGCATCAGCACTTTCTGGATGCGGTCGCCCGCGCCCTTGCCGAGGCGCGCTTCCTCGAGGATGATGTCGCGCTCCTTGTCGATGTCGGCATCCGTCAGCGTCAGGCCATGGGCCCAGTCTTCCAGCACGAGGAAGGCCTTGTCCAGGTCTTCCTTGCGGTCGGACGGCACGGGCAGGATGTAGACGGTCTCGTCGAACGACGTGTAGGCGTTCAGGTCGGCGCCGAACTTCACGCCGATCGACTGCAGGTACGAGACCAGTTCGTGCTTCTTGAAGTGGCGCGAGCCGTTGAAGGCCATGTGCTCGGTGAAGTGGGCCAGGCCCTGCTGGTCGTCGTCCTCGAGGATGGAGCCGGCCTTGACGACGAGGCGCAGTTCCAGCTTGTGCTCGGGCATGCGGTTGCGCTGGACGTAATAGGTCAGGCCATTGTCGAGTTTGCCGAC
The DNA here is from genome assembly GCF_034420155.1 of Massilia luteola. NCBI lineage: Bacteria > Pseudomonadati > Pseudomonadota > Betaproteobacteria > Burkholderiales > Oxalobacteraceae > Massilia > Massilia luteola. The sequence goes on along the minus strand of NZ_JAXOFN010000015.1, from coordinate 150,407 downwards.
CTTGACCTGGGCCCCGACCGGCAGCGGATCGTCCAGCCGCAGGGGCGCGCCCGGCGCCAGGCCCTGCACGAGCAGGGCGGCGACGAGGAAAGAAATACGGGCGATACGGATCAGCATGTGACGACGTCCTCACACAGAAAAAATCATTCTACCTTGCCCGACCGGCGTCACACTTGTAAATGAGCATGATGTAACGCAGGACCGATCGAGTGTCTCGTTGTCATTATGCAACGAAACAATGGGGCGATAGTGGTAGCGGGACTCTAGACGGGGCGGCGGCCCGGCGGCGATCCGGTCGAGGGCTGGCAAATCCTTTAAAATAGCGGATTTCCGCACCAGCCGGTCCGTAATCGAGGAATCCACATGCCCATCTCCACCACCCAGGAAATCGTTGACGAACTGCGCGCCGGGCGCATGGTCATTTTGGTCGACGAGGAAGACCGCGAGAACGAGGGCGACCTGGTGCTCGCCGCCGAACACGTCACGCCCGAGGCGATCAACTTCATGATCCGCCACGCGCGCGGCCTCGTCTGCCTGACGCTGTCCCAGGAGATCTGCGACCGTCTCGAACTGCCGATGATGACGAGCCGTAACGGCACGTCGTTCGGCACCAACTTCACCGTCTCGATCGAGGCGGCCGAAGGCGTCACGACCGGCATCTCGGCGGCCGACCGCGCCCGCACCATCCAGGTCGCGGTCGCGAAGGACGCGAAACCGGAAGACCTCGTCCAGCCGGGCCACATCTTCCCGCTGCGCGCCGTCAAGGGCGGCGTGCTGATGCGCGCCGGCCACACCGAGGCCGGCTGCGACCTGACCGAGATGGCGGGCCTGACGCCGGCGTCCGTCATCTGCGAGATCATCAAGGAAGACGGCACGATGGCACGCCTGCCGGACCTGCTGGAATTCGCGCAGGAACACGGCCTCAAAATTGGCACCATTGCCGACCTGATCCATTACCGCAGCCAGAACGAGACGCTCGTCGAGCGCGTGGCGGAACGTGCGCTGTCGACCGTGCACGGCGAGTTCAAGCTGGTCGCCTTCCGCGACAAGCCGAGCGGCTCGGCGCACCTGGCGCTCGTGCACGGCGCTCCGCAGGAAGACCGCGAGGCCCTCGTGCGCGTGCACCAGCCGGTATCGATTCTCGACCTGCTCGACAGTAGCTCGACGTCGCACTCGTGGAACATGGCGGCCGCGATGCAGGCCGTGAAGGCGTCGGAGTCGGGCGTGATCGTGCTGCTCGACTGCGCCGAGACGGCCGACGAACTGTTCGCCCAGTTCGAGGACAAGCCGGCTCGCCCGGTCGGCCGCGCGGCCAACCTGGACCTGCGCACCTACGGCATCGGCGCGCAGATCCTGCGCCAGCTCGGCGTACGCAAGATGAAGCTGCTGGCCAACCCGCGCAAGATGCCGTCCATGACCGGCTTCGACCTCGAAGTGACCGGCTACCTGGCCAAGCCCGGATGTGAAACCAAGGCATAACGCGTTACGCACGGCATAGGTAACGCGGTAACATTGACCCATTAATTAACGAAGCAAGAGAACAAGAGGCATAGCCATGACGGTAGGAACTTTTGAAAGCAATATGGCAGGTGAAGGCTTGCGCATCGGTATCGTGCAGGCACGTTTCAATGCCGACGTCGGCCATGGCCTGCTGTCGGCCTGCCTGGCGGAACTGAAACACCTCGGCGTGGCCGACGAAGACATCCTGCACGTGACCGTGCCGGGCGCGCTGGAAATCCCGCTGGCCCTGCAGAAGATGGCCGAGACGCAGCAGTTCGATTCCCTGATCGCGCTGGGCGCCGTCATCCGCGGCGAAACCTACCACTTCGAACTCGTGTCGAACGAATCGGGCGCCGGCATCACCCGCATCGGCCTGGATTACGGCATGCCGATCGCCAACGCCGTGCTGACCACCGAGAACGACGAGCAGGCGGAAGCCCGCATGGCCGAGAAGGGGACCGATGCGGCACGCGTTGCGGTCGAGATGGCCAACCTGCTGCTGGGCCTCGAAGAGCTGCAAGCCGAAGAAGAGTAAAACCATGACTGACAAGAACGCGCACGCCAACCCCAACAAGAACCGCACGCCGCGCCACCGCGCGCGCGAGTTCGCGCTTCAGGGGCTGTATCAATGGCTGCTGAACAATGAGCCGGCCGCTACGGTCGTCACCAACATCCGCAGCGCGCACGGCTTCGACAAGGCCGACGGCGAGTACTTCACGGAACTGCTGCACGGTGCGATCGCCCAGTCGGTCGAGCTGCGCGACGTGATTGCGCCGACCGTCGACCGTCCGATCGCGGAATTGTCGCCGATCGAACACGCCGTGCTGCTGCTCGGTGCGTACGAGCTGAAGAACCAGATCGAGATCCCGTACCGCGTCGTGATCAACGAGGCCGTGGAACTGACCAAGTCCTTCGGCGGCATCGACGGCCACAAGTACGTGAACGGCGTGCTCGACCGCCTGGCGGGCAAGCTGCGGCCGGATGAGGTGACGGCGGACGCGCGGCGCTGAGCTGTTTCCTGCTAGCTATATATTAGAAGGCCGTCCCGGGGAACCGGGGCGGCTTTTTTTATGTGACTGCCGTCGAACGTCGTCGCCGCGAAGGCGGGGGCAATGGTGTTACCGGAGCCATCGTGGCCAATGTGTCCGCAGCGGCAGCGGTAGCGGCAGCGGCAGCGGCAACGGCAACGGCAACGGCAACGGCAACGGCAACGGCAGCAAAATGCAACGTCGTCCCCGCGAAGGCGGGGACCCAAGTGGTGTTGCCGGAGCCGCAATGGCGGCTGTGTCGGCAGCGGCAGCAAAATTGGGCCCCCGCCTTCGCGGGGGCGACGGCAGGGTAAGCGGTGCCACAGCAAAGCAAGCGGTGCCATGGCAAAGCAAGCGGAGCCACGGCAAAGCAAGCGGAGCCACGGCAAAGCAAGCGGAGCCACGGCAAAGCAAGCGGAGCCACGGCAAAGCAAGCGGAGCCACGGCAAAGCAAGCGGTGCCACGGCAAAGCAAGCGGTGCCTCGCAAAAAGAAAGCCACCGCCAGCTCTCGCCGACAGTGGCTTTCGACCAGGAAAGGGTAGGACTCAGAGTCCGGCGACCGTTTCGCCGCTCTCGCTGCTGCCGTGGGCCGCGTCGACCGCGGCGCTGTCCGGCTTGGCCGGCGCGCTGAGCGACTTCTGGGCCAGCGTCGTCGGCGCCGGTGCCGAGGCCGGCGGGAAGTAGATCGGCACGTTCTTGCCGCTGGCGACCTGCTTCAGGCGCTTGTATTCGGTCAGGACCTTGGAGCCGTAGCCGGAATCGTCATCGGCCGCGCCGGCGCCGACATAGCTCTTCAGGGCGCCTTCGACCGAGCCGGTGCGGTTCACGTAGTCCTTCAGGATCAGGGCGCCGACACGGATGTTGGCAACCGGATTCAGGGCGGCCTGCGAGCCGCCGACTTCCTCGAACTTGTCGCTGTGGACCTTGGACATCACCTGCATCAGGCCCTGCGCGCCCATCGGGCTTTCCGCGAACGGATTCAGGCCCGACTCGATGGCCATCACGGCCAGGATCAGCAGCGGATCCAGCTTGATCTCGTGCGCCGTGCTGTAGGCGGTCGAGACGAGCATATTGGCGGCGTCGCCGGCCACGCGGTAGCGGCGCGACAGCCAGTCCGTCACGTACTTCTGCTGACGGGTCGGATGGTTTTGCGCCTTGTCGTCGCTGTTGGCGATCTCGACGGCGTCCGCGCCGCGCGCCGCAACGAGCTGGAGCGCTGGACTGGCCGCAACCTGCGCCGGTGCGCTCTGATGCGGGCTCAAGAAATCCGACACCCGTTTCGCAAAATCGGGGCGGCTGTACAGCAGGGCAATCATTGCAACTGCAGAAAGACCGAAAACGGTCAGGGTATGTTGTGCGGTAGTAATTAAACCGCGTGCCGCTTTGATCACGGAAGACCACGTGACTGGCTGGCTGGCCATCTGTTGGACGAGCCTTGCGCTCGTGCCGATGAAGCGATGGATCATCGTCTCTCCTTTGTCGCGGAAAAAGCGGTCCCGGCGCAGCGCGTGGGCGCAGCGTTCGAGCGTACTCATGCCGTGCATCAGAAAACCGTCCGTCGCCGCCCGTAGCGGTCGAGGAACGCCGTCATTGCTTGCTTCAGCTGGGCCGCGCTGCAGTGGAGGCGCCCAGTGGCTAACAACTGTCTCGGGGTTGGTTGGGCAGACGCCCAGTGAAAACACTCCTAAAATGTCGCTGGGGCCCCGACCCCGTGAAAGAATGAGACCGGCTAAAATCACGTGCTGGACGGGCCCGTCTCAATTTGTACGCCGGATTGTAGAAGCTCGTTTATATCAAGTCAATACTAGCACTCAATCGTTCTATTACTTTTAGATCTAAAGAACGCCCTGGAGCTCATCAATTCTTTGGCAAATCAACCACTTGCCGGCGATTGTTAGCACACCTCAAAAGATGTAAAAAAGAATTAAAAATTCGATGAACTACTCTGATTTACGGGATTTTATTGCTAAGTTGCAAGAAATGGATGACTTCAAGCGCGTATCCGCGCCTATTTCACCGAATCTTGAAATGACCGAGGTGTGCGACCGCGTCCTGCGCGCCGGCGGACCGGCGCTGCTGTTCGAACGGCCGGTCGGCCCGGACGGCGCGCCGTATTCCATGCCCGTCCTGGCCAACCTGTTCGGCACGCCGCGCCGCGTGGCGCTGGGCATGGGGGCCGACGACGTGGGCGAGCTGCGCAAGATCGGCCATGTGCTGGCGCGCCTCAAGGAGCCGGAGCCGCCCAAGGGCTTCCGGGACATCATGGACCTCGGCTCGCTCGTCAAGGCCGTGTGGGACATGGCGCCCAAGGAAGTGAAGGGCGCCCCGTGCCAGGAGATCGTCTGGGAAGGCCAGGACGTCGATCTGGCGCGCCTGCCGATCCAGCACTGCTGGCCGGGCGATATCGCGCCCCTCATCACCTGGGGCCTCGTGATCACGAAGGGACCGAACAAGAAGCGCCAGAACCTGGGCATCTATCGCCAGCAGGTATTGGGGCCGAACAAGGTCATCATGCGCTGGCTCGCCCACCGCGGCGGCGCGCTCGACTTCCGCGAACACTGCATCGCCCATCCCGGCAAGCCCTATCCGGTGGCGGTGGCGCTGGGCGCCGACCCCGCCACGATCCTCGGCGCGGTGACGCCGGTGCCGGACACCCTGTCCGAATACCAGTTCGCCGGCCTGCTGCGCGGCCAGCGCACGGTGCTCACGAAGGCCATCGGCAGCGACTTGCGGGTGCCGGCATCCGCCGAGATCGTGCTGGAGGGCCATATCTATCCGGACGAGACCCATCCGTCCGGCTTCGAACATGCGCTCGAAGGTCCGTATGGCGACCACACCGGTTATTACAATGAGCAGGACTGGTTCCCCGTGTTCACGATCGACCGCATCACGATGCGGCGCGATCCGATCTACCACTCGACCTACACAGGCAAGCCGCCGGACGAGCCGGCAGTCCTCGGCGTGGCGCTGAACGAAGTGTTCGTGCCGCTGCTGCAGAAACAGTTTACGGAGATCACGGACTTCTATCTGCCGCCCGAAGGCTGCAGCTACCGCATGGCCGTCGTGCAGATGAAGAAGCAGTACGCCGGCCACGCCAAGCGCGTGATGTTCGGCGTCTGGAGCTTCCTGCGCCAGTTCATGTATACCAAGTTCATCGTCGTCGTGGACGAGGACGTCGACGTGCGCGACTGGAAGGAAGTGATCTGGGCCATCACGACGCGCGTGGACCCGACGCGCGACACGGTCCTGGTCGACAACACGCCGATCGATTACCTCGACTTCGCGTCGCCGATCAGCGGCCTGGGCAGCAAGATGGGTATCGATGCCACCAATAAGTGGCCGGGTGAGACGAACCGGGAGTGGGGTACGCCGATCGTCATGACGCCGGATGTGAAGGCGCGGGTGGATGGGATCTGGCAGCAGCTGGGGCTGTGATGTTCGATTGGCGCTGGCGGATGCGTGCGCAGTCTATATAAGGTATGCACGCATCATCCACTGCCGGCAATGCGGTTTGCCGCCGCCCCCACACTCGGTTATAATGAGCGCTGGCGGGCCCCTGCGCATTGTGGCATGGTTTACCTGGTCAGGTCGGGAACGAAGCAGCCAAAGCCGTTCACCGCAAGTGCCGCAGATCAGGCTCGCCTTCTCATTCTTAAAACAGCTGCCGCGGCAGCTGTTTTTGTTTGTCGCGGCTGATGTCAGTCGTCGATTTCCGCTTCGAACGGTCGCGTCGACCATTCCACCAGCGGGTTTTCCTTCAGCGTGTCCTCGTCGAACTTGAGCCTGATACGGTGCTGGCCATCGCTGGCGTAGCGCTTGTCGCCGCCGGCGGTCTTGATGGTCAGCTGGGCCGGCTTGTCGAACTTGAAGATCACCGATTTCATCGTCGGCACGAACAGGCTCAGCGCGCCGGCGACCTTGCCGATCGCGGCATTGGTCTGGGGGATGGCGCCCATCACGGCCGCATAGCGCCACTGCGTCGTCTCGGGCAGCACGGCGCCGAGGTCGAAACCCATGCGCATCTTTTCGCCCTTCGGCAGGCTGGTCCAGATCTGCGCGTCATGCGCGAGCCACTGCGGATTGAGCACCATGCGTGCGCGTCCGCTGGCATCGAGCGGCATGGGCGTCCGGCTGGCGCCGTCCACGACGACGAGGCCCGCATCCAGCGGCGAGATCGCCTTGTTGACCGGCACCAGCTTGGCGTACAACACCACCTTGTCGCGCTCGGCCGGCGGCAGGGCATCGAACTTGTCCAGCTTGATGACGTCGACCAGTTTGCGGTACGGAATCCATTCGCGTTCGGCGGCATGGCCCGGCAACGCGAGCAGCAGGGAAGCGATGACCAGCGGAAGCTGCAGGGATGTTTTCATTTTTTCCGAATTGAAAGAAAAACATCAGTGTAGGGGAATTCCCGACGAGCGTCTAATGTTGCCGCTCCCACCCCGGTCTACGGTAAAATCGCGGTATGTCCTATCAAGTCCTCGCCCGCAAATACCGTCCCCGGAACTTTGAAACGCTGGTTGGCCAGGAGCACGTCGTCCGTGCGCTGACCCATGCCTTGCGTACCGGACGGCTGCACCACGCCTATCTGTTCACCGGCACGCGCGGGGTGGGCAAGACCACGCTGTCGCGCATCCTGGCCAAGTCGCTCAACTGCGTCGGGCCGGACGGCAACGGGTCGATCACGGCCGAACCGTGCGGCCAGTGCGAACCGTGCCGCGCAATCGATGCCGGCCGCTTCGTCGACTACGTCGAGATGGACGCCGCGTCGAACCGCGGCGTCGACGAGATGGCCCAGCTGCTGGAACAGGCGGTCTACGCGCCGAGCAATGCGCGCTTCAAGGTCTATATGATCGACGAGGTGCACATGCTCACGAACCACGCCTTCAACGCGATGCTGAAGACGCTGGAAGAACCGCCCGAGCACGTGAAATTCATCCTCGCGACGACGGACCCGCAAAAGATTCCCGTGACGGTGCTGTCGCGCTGCCTGCAGTTCAATTTGAAGCAGATGCCGCCCGGCCATATAGTGGGCCACCTGGAAAACATCCTCGGCCAGGAAGGCGTGACGTTCGAGCAGCCCGCGCTGCGCCTGCTCGCCCAGGGCGCGCATGGTTCGATGCGCGACGCGCTGTCGCTGACCGACCAGGCCATCGCCTATGCGGCCGGCGCCGTCACGCTCGACGCCGTGCAGGGCATGCTGGGCGCGCTCGACCAGTCCTATCTGGTCCGCCTGCTCGACGCGCTGGCCAACGAGGACGGCGCCGACCTGATGGCCGTCGCCGACGAGATGGCCAGCCGCAGCCTGTCGTACAACGGCGCCCTGCAGGACCTGGGTACCTTGCTGCACCGGATCGCACTGGCGCAGTCCGTGCCTGCGGCGCTGCCGGACGACTTGCCGGAACTGGCCGACATCCAGCGCCTGGCGACGGCATTCGATGCGCAGGAAGTGCAGCTGTATTACCAGATCACCGTGCATGGCCGCAACGAGATCGGCCTCGCGCCGGACGAGTACGCGGGTTTCACCATGACGCTGCTGCGCATGCTGGCGTTCCGTCCGGGGCAGGGCGGGGCCGACCAGGCAGCCAAACCCGCGCCCGCCGCGCTGGCGCGGGCGATGCCGCAGGCGGCGCCGGCACGACCGGCCGCAGCCGCGGCGCCGGCAGCTCCGGCGCCGGCAGCTCCGGCGACGGCACGTCCGGCCGCACCGGGCGCGGCGCCCGCGGCAGCCGCAGCACCTCCGGCCGCACATGCACCCGCGCCGCAGGCCGCGCAAGGCGGCGCCGGACGCGCCATGACGTCGGCCCGCGCGGCCCTGGACGCCGCGCTGGAAGCGGCGCGCGCCGGTTCGCGCATGGGCGGCGTACCCCGGCGTCCGGCGCCGGCGGGCGGGCCGGCCGCGACGCCTTCACCGGCGCCGGCCGCGCCCCCGGTTGCGCCGGCGGCGCCCGGCTCCGGCGCGGTTGCCGATACGGCGGCCGCACCGGCGCGTGCGGCGTCCACGGCACCGTGGGACGCCTCGCCGCAAAACACGACAACGGCCGCGGCGCGGACGCAGCCCCAGGCGGCGCCCCAGTCGCAGCCGTCCATGCAGCACCAGCCGGCCCAGGCGCACGGACACGCCAACGGGCAGGCCGTGGCCGACGACGAGCCGCCGGCCTGGGTCACCGAGTTTTCCGACGACAGCGCCGTCGCGATGGATGGGGCGGCCGTGGCCGCGCCGCCCGTGGCTGCGCCCGTGCCCGCGCGCGCCGCCGCACCGAGCGCCCCGCCGTACGCCTACGTCATCACGCCCGTGCCGGCCATCGACTGGGACGGCAACTGGCCGGCGCTGGCGGCATCGCTGCCGCTGCGCGGCGTGGCCCAGCAGCTCGCCTTCCAGACCGAGCTGGTCGAGTGCAGCGCGGACGGTGCCGCCGCCACGTTCCGCCTGCGCGTGCCGGTCGACACGCTGCGCGCCAGCGGCAACAGCGAAAAGCTGTGCGCGGCCCTGCAGGAACGCTTCCCGGCCGTGCGCGTGAACGTCGAGACCGAGATCGCGCCGACCTGGTACACGGCCAGCGCCGAAGCCAAGGCAAGGCGCGAGCGGCTGCAGCGCGAGGCCGAGGCGGCCGTCGATGCCGATCCGTTCGTGCAGGACATGGCGCGCACGTTCGACGCGTTCGTCGTGCCCGGCTCCGTGCGTCCGATCGCGACCTGATCCGCATTCGCGCGTATAAACGATATAAACGATTTATCCATCCGACTTTTTTGGAGAACGCATCATGATGAAAAACCAGCTCGCAGGCCTGATGAAGCAGGCGCAGGCCATGCAGGACAACATGAAGAAGGCGCAGGACCAGCTGGCCCAGATCGAAGTCGAAGGCCAGTCCGGCGCCGGCCTGGTGAAGGTCATCATGACCTGCAAGAACGACGTCAAACGCGTGTCGATCGACCCGTCGCTGCTGGGCGACGACCGCGACATGCTGGAAGACCTGGTGGCCGCCGCGTTCAACGACGCCGTGCGCAAGGCCGAAGCGACCGCGCAGGAAAAGATGAGCGGCCTGACCGCCGGCCTGCCGCTGCCGCCGGGCTTCAAGATGCCGTTCTGATGCGCGTTTGAGGCTCACTGAATGTTCATCGTCACACTCACCTATATTGCGCCGCTCGATCGCATCGACGCCTACCTGCCGGCGCACCGCGCCTGGCTGGAGGAGCAGTATGCGCGCGGGCTGATGCTGATGTCGGGCCGCAAGGAGCCGCGCGACGGCGGCATCCTCATCGTCCATGCCGCCGACCGCGCCGAGCTCGATGCCGCGTTGCGCGACGATCCGTTCGGGCAGGCCGGCCTCGCGACCTATGCGATCACCGAGTTCGTGCCCACCATGAGCGTCGACGCGCTGGCCGCCTGGTGCGCGCAGTAAGCGCTGGCGCTGCCCCCGAGACCCGGAGATAGTAATGTCCAAATCGCTCGACTTCCTCACCGAGGCCCTGCGCCGCCTGCCGGGCGTCGGGCCGAAGTCGGCGCAGCGCATGGCCTTCCACCTGCTGCAGCACGACCGCGAAGGCGCGGCCATGCTGTCGCGCGCGCTGTACCAGGCCGTCGACGCCGTGCACCACTGCGCGATGTGCAATACGTTCTCGGAAACCGAGGTCTGCGACCTGTGCACCGACGAGCAGCGCGACCGCACGCTGCTGTGCGTCGTCGAGACGCCGGCCGACCAGATGATGATCGAGCAGACCCTGACCTTCAAGGGCCTGTACTTCGTGCTGATGGGGCGGCTGTCGCCGCTGGACGGCATCGGTCCCAAGGACCTGCACCTGGAAAAACTGGTCGGCCGCGCCGCCGACGGCGACGTCAAGGAAGTGGTGCTCGCCACCAATTTCACCAACGAGGGCGAAGCGACCGCCCATTACATCAGCGAAATGCTGAAGGCGCGCGGCCTCAGGGTCAGCCGCCTCGCGCGCGGCGTCCCGGTCGGGGGCGAGCTCGAGTATGTGGACGCCGGCACCATCGCGCGCGCCATGCTCGACAGGCGAAGTGCATAATGGGCCTCCCCGACAGGGAGCCCGACCATCGTCGCGCACTGAGCAATGAAGGACCGCACGGGCGCTGAGCGTCCCGTACGTGCGCGCGGCCGCGATGCATCGGCCGGACGTCCTGTCATCGCCTGCGCGGCAGGCAGGGTTCCCGGCGGCAGGCGGTGTCCGCTTGACAGTGCGCACATGGCGCACCGGTTCCGCTGCTATCGTGGGGATACTTTGACCGGATCCCAAGCATGCACCTCGTCGACATCACGATGTTTTACGCGGCCGAAGGAGGCGGCGTCAGTACCTATCTGAATGCCAAGGCGCATTGGCTGGCAAGGCGCAGCCGCGTCCGGCACACGATCATGAGCTCGAACGTGGAGACCTGCGACCACGCGGTGCCCGCGCTCGTCAAGATACCGTCCGCGGGCGTCCCCGGCTTCCACGGCTTCCGCATGCCGCTGTCCGTGGCGGGGCCGGCGCGGCTGCTGGCATCCGTCCAGCCCGACGTCGTCGAGGCGGGCGACGCCGGACATTGCGCCTGGGCCGCGCTGCGCATGCGCAAGCGCCACGGTATCCCGGCCGTCGCGTTCTATCACTCCGACCTGCCGCGTCTCGTGCAGCCGCGGCTCGGGCGCTGGATCGCGCGCGGCACCTGCCGCTATCTCGCCAACCTGTACCGCCAGTTCGACCTCGTGCTCGCGCCCAGCCGCATCATGGTGCAGCAGCTGGACGCGATCGGCGTACGCGGCGCCGTCCACCAGCCGCTCGGCATCGACAGCAGCGTGTTCCGCCCGCAACGCGGCGACGAGACGCTGCGCGACCGTCTCGGCCTTCATCCGGATGCGCGCCTGCTCGTCTATGCCGGCCGCTTCACGCCCGAAAAGAAGCTGCATGTGCTCATCGAAGCCGTGCGCAAGCTGGGCGATCCCTATCACCTGATCCTCGTCGGCGGTGGCGGCGTGCTGCCGTTTTGCGACCGCGTGACGCACATCCCGTTCCGGCGCGACCAGCGCCAGCTGGCCCGCCTGCTGGCCAGCTGCGACGTGCTCGTGCACCCCGGCGATTGCGAGACCTTCGGCCTGATCGTGCTCGAAGCGATGGCGTGCGGCCTGCCCGTCGTCGCCACCAACCGGGGCGGCGTGGCCGAGCTGGTCGATACGGAGACGGGCATCCTGGCCGAGCCGAACCACGTCGACAGCCTGGCCGGCGCGATCGAAGCAATCTTCCGGCGCGACCTGGAACGCATGGGCGAGGCCGCGCGGCGCAAGGCCGTCGACCGCTACGACTGGAACGAAATCCTCCCGCAGGTGGTGGGCCGCTACGAGGCATTGGTCGGCGGTCATCCTTATGTGGGCCGTATCGTCGCCGGCGACATGATCAACGAGCGGGAGCGCATCCATGTCGCCGACTGACGCCCCCATCGACGAGCAGATGCTGTGCGTCTCGATCCACGACGTGGCGCCGGCCACCTGGACGGATTGCCTGCGCCTCGTGAAGGCCGTGCGCGCCGTGGCGGACATCCCGCTGACGTGGCTCGTCGTGCCGCATTATCACTTCCGTCCCGAGCAATCGTTGGCCATGGAAGCCTGCCTGAACGTGGCGCTGGAACGCGGCGACGAGCTGGCGCTGCACGGCTACAGCCATCTCGATACGGAAGAGGGGGGCGGCGGCCTGCGCGCCCGCTTCCTGCGCACCGTCTACACGCGGCGCGAGGGCGAGTTCGCGGCGCTGGCCGAGGCGGAAGCGCGGCGCCGCCTGGCGCTCGGCCTCGACTGGTTCGCGGCACGCGGCTGGACACCGACGGGTTTCATCCCGCCGGCCTGGCTGCTGGGCGAGGGCGCGTGGCGGGCCCTGCGCGATTCGCCGTTCGCGTACACGACGACGTTCAGCCATTTCCACTGCCTGCCGGGTGCGCGCGATCATCCACCCGGCAGGGACGGGCAGCGCAGCGGCGCAGTGCCGTCGCGCGAACGCGGCAAGGCATCGCGGCACGCGTCCGGACGTCGCGAGGGCTATCGCGGCGGTGATGGCGCGGGCATGCCGGGTGCGGGCATTCAGTATGGCAGCGGGGCCATGCAGAATGGCCAGGGGAACCAGTCGCGACACGACAGCCCGAACCGGCAGTTCGATCGAAGCAACTGGACTGGTCCCGTTGCCACTGACGGTGGGCACGATGCGCACGATGCGCACGATGCGCACGATGCGCACGATGCGCACGATGCGCGCAGCCGGCACAACGAAGCGAATCGACCCGCGAACCAGCCCGCGAACCAGCCCACGAACCTGCTCCCGAACCAGCCTGACGAGCAGCACCTGCAAACCCTGCGCGACCTGCCCGGGCCGTTCACGCAAAACAACCGCCGCGGCACGCACGCGCTCCTGTCGCCGTCGCTCGTGTACGCGGCGCGCAACCGCGGCGGGCGCCTCCTGTCGCCGCGCGTGGCCGATGCGACGGCCGCCATGCTGGCGCAGTCGCCGCTCGTGCGCTTCAGCCTGCATCCGCCCGATGCGCGCTATCCGGAACTCATTCGGCACATCCAGCAAGTGCTGGAACGCCTGCTGGAACGGCGCGAGGCCATCACGAAGGCCGAGTGCGCGCGCCGCCTCACCCGCAGCGTCACCAGTATGGATCCCACCAGCCGCCCCGCCAGTAACCCGGACCCCAGCCGTAGTAGCCCGGACCCGGTCCATAGCGCTGCAGATCATACTTCGCACCCAGATTGATCACGCAGCCGCGCCACGCATCCGACTGGGCGGCATAGCCCAGCCGGGTGCAGGCCGGTCCATAGATCGCCATCATCTGCTCGACGTCGGCCTGCGCCTGGGCCGCGCGTTCCTGCGGCGTGGCGCACGCAGCCAGGGCCAGCACCAGCACGACGGACAGACCTGCCCACCGCGGCGATGTGCATATCCAAGTGAGCATGCGCACCATGGCGCCTCCCTCATCCGACACGCGCGTCCTGCGCGTCTGTCGTCAGCTTAGAAGACCGCGCCGGCCGACCATCGAGGTCGCTCAATCGCGTGAGGGGAACCACGGCGGATATGAAATGTCACGTACTCGCCCGGACGTGGAATTTCTGGCAAGATGCGTTTTTTCCGACGGGATGAGCGGCATGGGACAGCGTGGATGGCGGAAGTGGGGACGGCGGGTCGCGGCAGGGGTCGTCGTGTTGCCGGTACTCGTCGCGGGCGGTGCCTGGATGACCTTGCGCGCGAGCCTGCCCGAACTCGACGGCCAGCACCATTCGCCGCTGCTGTCCGCACCCGTGACGGTGGAGCGCGACGCGGACGGCGTGCCGACGATCAGCGGGGCCGACCGGCTCGACGTCGCCTATGCCACCGGCTTCGTGCACGGTCAGGAGCGCTTTTTCCAGATGGACCTGCTGCGCCGCAGCGCCGCCGGCGAACTGGCCGAGCTGTTCGGACCCAAGGCGCTGCCGCTCGACCGCGCGCACCGGCTGCACCGCTTCCGTGCCCGCGCCGCGCAGGTCCTGCAGCGCATGACGCCGGCCGAGCGCGCGCTGCTGGACCGCTATGCCGCCGGCGTCAACGACGGCCTCGGCGGGCTCCATGCGCGGCCGTTCGAATACCTGCTGAGCCGCACGGCGCCGCGGCCGTGGACGCCGGCCGATTCGCTGCTGGCCGTGTGGGCCATGTACTTCGACTTGCAAGGCAACCAGGAGCCGCGCGAACTGGCGCGCGGCTGGCTGGCCGCGCATCTCGATCCGGCCCAGCTGGCCTTCCTGCTGCCGGAAGCGACCCGCTGGGATACGCCGCTGGATGCGCTCGCCGTCGCGCCGGCGCCCGCGCCGATTCCGGCCACGGCGCCGGCCTGGTGGGGCCGCAAGGACGCCGTGCCCGCGCGCCAGGTGGCGGGCATCGCGTTCACGGATTCGGTCGGCAGCAACAACTACGCCATCGCCGGCACGCGCACGGCGAGCGGCGCCGCCATCGTCTCGGACGACATGCACCTCGGCCTGCAACTGCCGAACACGTGGTACCGCCTCGCGCTGCGCTTCCCGGACGCGCACGGCCAGCCGCGCCGCATCGTCGGCGTGAGCCTGCCGGGGACGCCGCCGGCCGTCATCGTCGGCAGCAACGGCCATGTCGCGTGGGCCTTCACCAACAGTTATGCGGATACGCTCGACCTCGTCCGGCTGGGCACCGATGCGGCCCACCCCGGCCAGGTGCGCCTGCCTTCCGGCTGGGAGACGCCCGTGGCGCACACCGAGACGCTGCTCGTGAAAGGCGGCCCGGCGCAATCGATGACCGTGCGCGACACGAGCCTCGGCCCCATCCGCACGGTCGAGGGCACGCCGTACGCCGTGCACTGGGTGGCGCATGCGCCCGAGGCGCTGAACCTGAATCACCTGAAGCTGGAGTCGTCGACGAACCTCGATGAAGCGCTGGCCGCGGCGGCGAGCGACGGCATCCCGGCGCAGAACATCGTCCTCGGCGACGACCGCGGCAACATCGCCTGGACCATCGGCGGCGCGCTGCCGCACCGGACGCAGGGCGGCGTCGGCATCTCGTTCCCGCTTGCCTTCGACGGTACGGTGCCGACCTGGGACGGGCTGCTCGCGCCCGAGGCGCACCCGCGCGTCGTGAACCCGCCCGGCGGCCAGCTGGTCACCGCGAACAGCCGCCAGCTGGCGGGCGACGCGGCGCAGGCGATCGGCGACGGCGGCTTCGACCTCGGCGCGCGCGTCCATCAGCTGAGCGGGAACGTGCGCCGGCTGGGCGACAAGACGGACGTCCCGGCCGCGTTCCAGGCCTCGCTCGACGACCGCGCGCCGTTCATCGCGCTCTGGCGCCAGCGCGCCCTGGCGGCGCTGGATGCCTCCGCGCTGGATAAACACCCGCAGCGCGCCGAGTTCCGCCGCCTGCTGGAAACGAGCTGGGACGGCCACGCCAGCACGACGTCCGTCGGCTACCGCCTGGCGCGCGGGTTCATGTGGTCGCTGCACGATCTGCTGTTCGCCGGCGTCGACGCGGCGCTGGCCAGGCTCGACCCGAAGGCCAGCATGGTGGTCGCGACGTCGCGCTGGCCGGAGGTCGTCGCCCGCCTGCTGGACGAGCGTCCGGCCGCGTGGCTGCCGTCCGGCTACGCCAGCTGGCAGGACCTGGAACTGGCCGCCGTCGACCGCGCCATCGCCGGACTCACGGCCGACGGCACGCCGCTCGCGCAGGCCACCTGGGGGCGGCGCAACACGGCCGCGATCGCGCATCCGTTCACGATCGCGGTGCCGGCGCTGCGCCGCTGGCTGAGCGTCCCGCCGGACCAGCTGCCGGGCGACGCCAACATGCCGCGCGTGGCCGGGCCCAAGTTCGGACAGTCGGAACGCCTGACGGTGGCGCCGGGCCATGAGGAAGCAGGGCTGTTCGACATGCCGGGCGGGCAGAGCGGGCATCCGCTGTCGCCGGACTTCCTGAAGGGGCACGAGGACTGGGTGCACGGGAAGCCGACGCCCCTGCTGCCCGGGGCGGCGGTGCATACGCTGACGTTCACGAGATAGCGGCAGCGCGAACGGCACACCGTCGTTGCCGGACTGGCGGTGCGCCTTGGCGGGAACACGGTTTTGTGTGCGCGGTCACTGAACACTTGGGCCCCCGCCTGCGCGGGGGCGACGGATATTTGTGCGTCCGTGGAAACGGCGGGCTCTCAGCGCGCCGTCATCGGCACCCACAACTGCCGCAGCATCCCGGTCACCGAGTCCGCCGGCGCGGGCCGGCCCAGGTAGAAGCCCTGCACGAGGTCGCAGCCGTATTCCTCCAGCAGCACGAGCTGTTCGCCCGTCTCGACGCCTTCCGCCACGACGATCATCTTCAGGCCGTGCGCCATGGCGATGATGGCGCGGGTGATCGCCGCGTTCTCGGAATCCTGCGGCAGACCGCAGATGAAGCTGCGGTCGATTTTGAGGGTGCGCACGTCGAAGCGCTTCAGGTAGTTCATCGACGAATAGCCGGTGCCGAAGTCGTCGATCGACAGGTACACGCCGATGCCGCGCAGCTGTTCCAGCGTCGCCAGGGTCGCCTTCGCATCGTCCATCAGCGTGCCCTCGGTCAGCTCCAGTTCCAGCAGGCGCGGGTCGAGGCCCGTGTCGTGCAGGGCGGACAGCACGATCTGCGACAGGTTCTCGTCCTTGAACTGCTTGGCCGACAGATTCACGGCCATGCGCACGGGCCGGCGCATCAGCTTTTGCCAGTGGCGCGCCTGGTTGCATGCCGTGCGCAGCACCCATTCGCCGATCGGCACGATCAGGCCCGTCTCCTCGGCCAGCGGGATGAATTCGTTGGGCGAGACGACGCCGCGCTCCGCATGGCGCCAGCGCACGAGGGCTTCCACGCCGACGATCTCGGACGAGCGCACGTCGAGCTGCGGTTGATATAGCAGGTACAGCTCGTTGTTCTGCAAGGCCTTGCGCAGGCCGACTTCGAGCTTCACGTGGCTCATGATCTGCATCGTCAGCGACGACGAGTACAGCTTGGCGTTGTTCTTGCCGCAGTTCTTCGCGTGGTACATCGCGGTGTCGGCGTATTTGAGCAGCGACGTGCAGTCGTCGCCGTCCTCGGGGAACAGCGAGATGCCGATGCTCGCCGTGACGAAGATCTCGTTGCCCTCGATGATGAACGGGCGGCGCATGGCGTCCTTCACGCGGTGCGCCACGTTGAGGGCGTGTTCGACCCGTTCGAGGTCGGGGATCAGGATCGTGAATTCGTCGCCCCCCAGGCGCGCGAGGTTCGTGTCCGCGCTCCCGGCCGCGTCCACGCGCGGCAGCAGGTCGCCACGCGACAGCAGGTCGTTCGGCCGGATCGTCTCGCGCAGGCGGTCCGACACCTGCTTCAGCAATTGGTCGCCGACGTTGTGGCCGAGCGTGTCGTTGATGCGCTTGAACGCGTCCAGGTCCATGAACAGCACGGCGAACTTCTTGTTGCTGATCTTCGAGCGCTGCAGCTCGCGTTCCAGCGTCTCGAGAAAGGCCTGCCGGTTCGGGATGCCCGTCAGGCTGTCGCAATAGGCGAGGCGCCGGATCTGTTCCTCGGCGCGTTTGCGTTCGCTGATGTCGCGCACGAGGCCCAGCACTTCGTCCGGGCCGGTGGCGACGAGGCGCGCCTCGACATGCTGCGCCTCGCCGAAGCGGATCAGTTCATATTCGACCGAGCGCACCTGCCGCACGTGCAGGGCCATGCCGACCTGTTCGAGCAGGCGTTCGGCGATGTCGCGCGGCAGGACGTCCGTCACGTGGCGGCCGACGATCTGTTCCTCCGCGCCGGCGTCGCGCACGCCGCGGCCAGGTCCGTCGCGGCCCGGCCCTTCGCGGCCCGGCCCCTCGCGGCCCGGCTCGTAGTCGAGGTAGACGCCGTCGCGCGACATGCGGAAGAACGTGTCGGGGATGGCGGCCAGCACGGCGCGGTTCTGGGCGTCGGCGATGCGCAGGCGGACGATGGCGTCGCTGGCGCGCAGCACGTACAGCACGCGATGGCCGAGGATGGGCCAGTTGATCGGCTTCGACACGAAGTCCGTGGCGCCGGCCTCGTAGGCATTGGTGACGGCTTCCAGGTCGTCGCCGCCGGTGACCATCACGATCGGGACCATCGCGCCGTTCGGCAGGTCGCGGATCGCGCGGCACGCGGCGAAGCCGTCCATCTTCGGCATCTCGACGTCCAGCAGGATCAGGTCGGGCGTGCGCGCGTGCGCGAGGGCCACGGCCTGTTCGCCGTCCGCGGCCTCGATGCCTTCCAGGCCGACGCCGTCCAGCATTTCGAGCATCAGGAGGCGCATCACCGGATCGTCGTCGGCGACCAGGACGGTGGCGGGCAACCGAGCGCGCTGGTGGGTGGAATGGGCTGGCATGTCAGGTTTCCTTTTCGAGGATGGCGGCGAGCGAATGCCGGACGGCCTGGAACTCGTGTTCCATGTCGGTCAGGATCGCGCCGGCGCCTTCGGTGGTGTCGGCGCGGCCCAGGTGCTCCAGTGCCTTGCACAGGGCGGCGAGGGCCTCGGCGCCCACGTTGGCGCTGGCCGATTTGAGGGTGTGCGCGATGCGCCGCACATTGCCCGTATCGAGGCCGTCGATGGCGCCGCGCAGCGTGCGCAGCTGCTGCGGTGTGTCGTCGACGTAGGCGGCGATCACCTTCTGCACGAGGGCGTCGCCACGCTCGCGCGACAGGGCGCGGATCTTCTCCAGCGCGACGCGGTTGATGACGTCGCGCCGGATCACGTCGACGGATTCGCGCGGCAGCCGCGGCGGCGCGTCGTCGTGGTGAATGGTGGCGGCGAGCGGCAGCGCCATCCAGCGTCCGATCACGGCGGCCAGTTCCTGCTGGCTGAACGGCTTCGACAGGTAGTCGTCCATGCCGGCCGCGAGGCACGCTTCGCGGTCGCCCTGCAGCGCGTTCGCCGTGATGGCGATGATGGGAAGCACGCGGCCGCGGCCCGCTTCGCGTTCGGCGCGCCGGATCGCGGCCGTCGCGGCAAAGCCGTCCATCACGGGCATCTGGCAATCCATCAGCACCGCGTCGTACTGGTTCTCGTTGCGTCGCTCCTGCACGGCCTGCAGGGCGTCCTGGCCGTTGCGGGCGCAATCGACCTGCAGGTCGAGGCTTTCCAGCATCGCCCGGGCCACTTCGACGTTGACGGGATTGTCCTCGGCCAGCAGCACGCGCCGCGTGCGCGGGCGGCTGGCGTCCAGCTGCAGGGCGCGCGGCGGCAGGAAGCGCGGCGCCGGCGCCACCTGGCCGCGCGGCGGCGTCGCCAGGCAGGCGAACAGGTCGGCCGCGCGCGCCGGCTTGATCAGCTGGTAGGCGACGCCGGCCTCGCGCCGCTGCACCGGGTCGGCGGCCAGCAGTTCGGGACTGAGCAGCACGAGGCGCGTGGCGCGCGTGGCCGGGTCGGACTTGACCTGCGCGGCCAGCAGCAGGCCGCTCGTATGCGCCAGCTCCATGTCGAGGATGGCGGCGTCGTACGGCTGGCCGGCGCGCGCCGCGTCGTCCAGGCGGGCCAGCGCTTCGTCCGCGCTTTCCGCGGCATCGCACTCGACGCGCCATGTGGCCAGGTGGCGTTCGAGGCCGACGCGGCTCGTTTCCCGTTCGTCGACGACGAGCACGCGCAGGCCGTCGATCGTGTGCTGGTGGTCGCCCGGCGCATCGGGGTCGACGCGGCGCTTGTCGAAGGCGACGGTGAACCAGAACACGGACCCCTGCGTCAGGGCGTTCTCGACGCCGATGGCGCCGCCCATCAGCTCCACCAGTTGTTTCGAAATGGCGAGACCGAGTCCGGTGCCGCCGTATTTTCTCGTGGTGGAATCGTCGGCCTGCGAGAACGCCTCGAAGATGCGGCCGCGCGCGTCGCGCGAGATGCCGATGCCGGTGTCGTGCACTTCGAAGCGCAGCATCACGGCCTGGTTGTCCTCGCTCGCGATGCGCACCTTGGCGAGGATGCGACCCTGGTCGGTGAACTTGACCGCGTTGCCGAGCAGGTTGGCCATGATCTGGCGCAGGCGGTTCGGGTCGCCGCAGATCGCCACCGGGATGTCGTTGGCGATGTCGAAGTGGAGCAGGATGTTCTTTGCCTCGGCCTGCGGCGTGTAGACGGTGTGGATGTCGTCCAGCAGGTCCCACAGATTGAAATTGATGTACTCGACGGTGAGCTTGCCGGCCTCGATCTTGGAAAAGTCGAGGATGTCGTTGATGATCACCAGCAGGTGCTCGCCCGACTGCTTGACGAGGCGGGTGTAGTTGCGCTGGGTCTCGGTCAGCTCCGTCCCGAGCAGCATTTCCGTCATGCCGAGCACGCCGTTCATCGGGGTGCGGATCTCGTGGCTCATCGTGGCGAGGAAGGCACTCTTCGCGCGGCTCGCCGCCTCGGCCGCGTTCTTCGCCCGTTCCAGCTGTTCGGTGCGCACGCTGACCTGGCGCTCCAGTTCGTCGCGGTGGTGGGTGAGCGCGGCGCCGCGGCCTTCGACCTGGGCCAGCATATTGTTGAAACTGTCGATCAGCATGCCCAGTTCGTCGCTGCGGTTGTGGGCGATGCGCAGCGTGTAGTTCTGGCTGGCCGACACTTTTTGCGCCGCGTTGATCAGCTTGCCGATGGGGTCGCCGATGCTGCGCCGCAGCCGCCGTGCGAGCACGAACGCCGTCAGCATCGCGGCGCCCAGCGCGGCGGCCATCACGCCCAGCGCGCGCGCGATGTCCAGCCACAGCGGCACGAGGTCGCTCTCGATCATCACGGCGCCCACCGGCGGGAGGGGATGGCCGTCCGCATCCGCCGCGGCGCCGAGCACGTGATAGACGCGCAGCGCCGGCAGCCAGGGCCGGCTGCCGGCGGCCGCTGCGGCGGCGAGGGCGTCCGGCGCGACGCTGTCCAGCGCCTCGTCCGGGCCGGCGTCGTGGCCGGGCGCGTGCCAGGCGGCGAACGACCGGCCCTTGCGGTCGTACAGGACGGCGGCGCTGAGGCGTTGGCGGGCGTCCAGCGCCGCCAGCAACTGCGTGGCCAGGCGGCGGTCGTTGAACTGCACGGCATCGAGACTGCCCTGCGCGAGCACGGCCGCGAGCGCATCGAGCTCCTGCCGCTCCGCGCGGCGCTGGCCGGCCACGGTCGCCACGGCGAAGACGATGTAGACGACCAGCAGCGCGCTGGCCGCGGCCTGCAGGCACATCGACGTCAGTTTTCGGTTGAGGCTTGAGCGCTCGAGAGTCAGCATGGTTGGGCGGATCCGGCGGTCGGCGCTGCGAACGAACCTGTCAAGCAGGTTCACCATGCAAGAAAGCAAATTCTTGCAGGAATTGACTATAGGGGAGGGCTATGGCGCGCCGTTTGTGCTGGCGCAAAGTGGCGGGGAGCCGGGGCGGTCGGGAGAAGAGGGAATATCTATAAAAACGTCGTCGCCGCGGAGGCGGGGACCCAAGTTCTGTATGCGTTACCACAGCACATGCAAAACTGGATCCCTGCCTCCGCAGGGACGACGAGTATTCAGGCGCTACTTGTGAACGGCAAGCTCAGCAACACCCGCCGCGCTTGCCGTTACCGTAGCGCGCCTGCTGGCGCTCGCGGAAGAACGCCTCGTAGCTCATGACCGGTTGATCCGGATGGGTCTTTTCCATGTGCGCCACATAGGTGTCGTATTCCGGCAGGCCGACCATCAGGCGCATGCTTTGCCCGAGGTAGCGGCCCGCCTGTGCCAGCGCGCCGAGCATCACTGCACCTCGGCCATCGACGCGGCCGGCGCCGCGACGTACGGCGTTTCCTGCGCGCTCGGGCGGGCATTCCGGCGCGCGGCCAGCGCCGTGCGGATGCCGTACAGCAGCACCGCGATCACGACGACCATGAAGAAGCCGCACAGTGTGGCGTCGACGTAGTCGTTGAAGATGATGCGGCCCATCTGGTCGAGCGACTTGGCCGGCGCCAGCACCTGGCCCTGGTCGAGCGCGGCCTGGAACTTGTGGGCGTGCGCCATGAACCCGACCTTGACGTTCGGATCGAAGATCTTGAGCCAGCCGGCGGACAGCGTGCAGATCAGCAGCCAGATGGTCGGCACGATCGAGACCCAGGCGTACTGGCCGCGCTTCATCTTGAACAGCACGACGGTACCCAGCGTGAGCGCGATACCGGCCAGCATCTGGTTGGCGATGCCGAACAGCGGCCACAAGGTATTGATGCCGCCCAGCGGATCGACGACGCCCTGGTACAGGAAATAACCCCAGGCGGCCACGCACAGGCCCGTGGCGATCAGGTTGGCGGGCAGCGACTCGGTGCGCTTGAACGACGGCGCGAAGACGCCCAGCAGGTCTTGCAGCATGAAGCGGCCGGCGCGCGTGCCGGCGTCGACGGCGGTGAGGATGAACAGCGCCTCGAACAGGATCGCGAAGTGGTACCAGAACGCCATCATGACCTTGCCGCCGATGACGTTCGACAGGATGTGGGCCATGCCGACGGCCAAGGTCGGGGCGCCGCCGGCGCGCGAGATGATGGTGTTTTCGCCGACGTCCTTCGCGATCTGCGTCAGCTGGTCGGGCGTGATCACGAAGCCCCAGTGCGAGACCGCGGCGGCGGCCGTCTGGGCGGTCGTGCCGATCACGGCGGCCGGGCTGTTCATCGCAAAATAGACGCCCGGATCGATGGTCGACGCGGCGACGAGGGCCATGATGGCGACGAACGATTCCATCAGCATGCCGCCGTAGCCGATGAAGCGGGCATGCTGTTCGTTCTCGATCATCTTCGGCGTGGTGCCCGACGAGATCAGCGCGTGGAAGCCGGACACGGCGCCGCACGCGATGGTGATGAACAGGAACGGGAACAGCGAGCCGGACCAGGCCGGACCGGTGCCGTCGATGAAGCGGGTGATCGAGGGCATCTGCATCATCGGTGCGACGAACACGATGCCCAGCGCGAGGCCGACGATGGTGCCGATCTTGAGGAACGTGGACAGGTAGTCGCGCGGCGCCAGCAGCAGCCACACGGGAATGACCGACGCCACGAAGCCGTAGCCGATCAGCATCCACGTCAGCTGGATGCCGGTGAAGTTGAACGTCGCGCCCAGGGTGGCCGAGTCGTGCACGTACTGGCCGCCGGCGATGGCGCCGATCAGCAGCACGAAGCCGATCAGCGACACTTCGCCGATGCGGCCCACGCGGATGTAGCGCGAGTAGATGCCCATGAACAGCGCGATCGGGATCGTCGCCATCACGGTGAACGCGCCCCACGGCGAGGCGGTCAGGGCCTTCACGACGATCAGCGCCAGCACGGCCAGGATGATCACCATGATCATGAACGTGCCGAACAGGGCGATCACGCCGGGGATCTCGCCCATTTCGGACTTGATCAGGTCGCCGAGCGAGCGGCCGTCGCGGCGCATCGAGATGAACAGGATCATGAAGTCCTGCACGGCGCCGGCGAACACGACGCCGGCCAGGATCCACAGCATGCCCGGCAGATAGCCCATCTGCGCGGCGAGCACGGGACCGACGAGCGGACCGGCGCCGGCGATCGCGGCGAAGTGGTGGCCGAACAGCACGTAGCGGTTCGTCGGCACGAAATCGAGGCCGTCGTTGTACTTGTACGCCGGGGTCTGGCGGCGCGCGTCGAGCCCCATCACCTTGTCGGCGATGAACAGGCTGTAGAAGCGGTACGCGATCAGGTACACGCAGACCGCCGCGATGACGACCCAGACGGCGTTGATGGATTCGCCGCGCTTGAGGGCGACGTAGGCGAGCGAGGCGGCGCCCGCGAGCGACAGCGCAGCCCAGCCGAGCTGGCTTGTTAGACGTTTCATTATTGACTCCTCCGATTGGATGCGCTG
Organism: Massilia luteola; assembly: GCF_034420155.1. Lineage (NCBI taxonomy): Bacteria > Pseudomonadati > Pseudomonadota > Betaproteobacteria > Burkholderiales > Oxalobacteraceae > Massilia > Massilia luteola. Next base: position 126,570 of record NZ_JAXOFN010000015.1, on the reverse strand, counting down.
CCCGACCGGTCGATGCCGGCTTGCATGAACAGCAGCGTGCCATCCAGTATCTTGCACGGGTCGGCATCCAACAAGCGCACGACTACGCAGCGCGCTACGTAATCCTACGTAGGGTGGGGTCCCCGAGCCCACGAGACGACATCGCGCTCGGGCGGCGCGTCGTTCGCCCGGGCCGTAGCGTGGGCTCCCCGAGCCCACGCGCAACGCCAACACGGCACATACGTCACGCGTGGGCACCGGGTGCGCACCCTACGCTGTACAATTTGATGTTACGACTCATTCCACGCGCACGGCATGCAATTACGGCAGAAGGTCATCTTCCTCGCGATCGCCCCGCTGATCGTGGCGCTGTGCGCGATCGCGCTGTTCGTCCGGCAGCAGGCGATCGCGCTGGCGCACGAGCAGCACGCCACCATCCAGCAGGCCTATCTGGCGAGCAAGCAGGCCGAACTGCGCCATTACGTGGACCTGGCCTCGCACTCGATCGCCAACCTGACGGCGTCCGGCCGCAGCGACCCGGCCACGCTGGCGGAAGCCAAGCGCGTGCTGCAATCGCTCAGCTTCGGCGACGACGGCTATTTCTTCGTCTACGACATGCAGGGCCGCAACCTGATGCACCCGCGCCAGCCCGAGCTGGTCGGCCGCGACCTGTGGAACCTGCGCGACCAGTTCGGCGCGCCGACCATCCAGAACATCGTCGCCGTGGCGAAGCAGGGCGGGGGACTCGTGCGCTACAACTGGGTCAAGCCGTCGACCAACAAATCGGGCCCCAAGCTCGGCTACGTCGTGGCGATCCCGCAATGGGGCTGGATCATGGGCAGCGGCCTGTACCTGGATGACGTGCAGGCCGCGCTCGACCAGGTCGACGCCCAGCAGTCGCGCAACATCCAGACGACGATGTGGTGGATCGCCGGCGTCGCCATCCTCGCCACGCTCGTCATCGGCGGCGCCGGCCTCGCGCTGAACGTCAGCGAATCGCGCGTGGCGGACACGAAGCTGAAAGCGCTCGCGCAGCGCGTCGTCGATTCGCAGGAGCAGGAACGGGCGCGCCTGTCGCGCGACCTGCACGACGGCATCAGCCAGTGGCTCGTGTCGATCAAGCTGCAGATCGAGGCGGGCATCATCCGCATGAAAGGCACGCCGGACCAGCAGCGCCAGGCGCATGCCAGCTTCGAGCGCACGGCCGAAGAACTCAACAAGGTGCTGGGCGAGGTGCGCCGCATCTCGCACGACCTGCGTCCGACCTTGCTGGACGACCTCGGGCTCGCGGCCGCGCTCGACCACCTGGCCGAGGAATTCTCGCAGCACAGCGGCACGCCGGTGACGTTCGCGGCGTCGGGCGACCGCGATGCCGAGTACCTGCCGCAGACCGTCGGCACGGTGCTGTTCCGCATCGCCCAGGAAGCGCTGACGAACATCGAGCGCCACGCGGGCGCCCGGCACATCGACCTGTCCCTGCACACGGCCCGCGGGCGCGTGCTGCTCACCATCGCCGACGACGGCGCCGGCTTCGACGCCGAGGGCGTGGCCACGCACCCGCAGCGCGGCATCGGCCTGCGCAACATGATGGAACGGCTGGACGCCATCGGCGGCCACCTCGACATCGCATCGTCGGCGGCCGGCACCACCGTGTGCGCAAGCGTCGAACTGGAGAATGAATGACGACCGGGACCATCCACATCATGCTCGTCGACGACCATCCGCTCGTGCGCGACGGCCTGCGCGCGCGCCTGGAGGCCGTGCCCCATTTCCGCGTCGTGGCCGAAGCGGATTCCGGCGCCGACGCGCTGGGCCTCGCCGGCAGCACGCGCATCGACCTCGTGCTGATGGACATCACCATGCGCGACGGCAGCGGTATCGAGGCCACGGCGCGGCTGACCACGAATTTCCCCGACATCGCGGTGCTGATCCTGTCCATGCACGACAAGCTGGAATACGTCACGCAGGCCATGCAGGCGGGCGCGCGCGGCTACGTACTGAAAGACGCGCCGGGCAAGGACATCGTGCTCGCCATCGACACCGTCATGGCCGGCGGCATCTACTACAGCGCCGCGGTGGCGCGCCAGCTGGCGCGCCCGGCCGCCCAGGACAACCAGCTCACCTCGCGCGAGCAGGAAGTGCTGCGCCACATCGCCAACGGCGAGTCGAACAAGCAGATCGCGCGGGCGCTCGACCTGTCCGTGCGCACCGTCGAAACGCACCGCCTGAACATCAAGCGCAAGCTGGGCATCGAAGGGCAGGCGGAGCTGATCAAGTTCGCCGTGCAGCACGGCCGGTTCGGCAGCGCAGGGACGTAAATATATCTACAAAAACGTATCCCGCAGGAAACAGAAACAGTTGCTTTCCGAAAAGGGGTGCTCTACTATTAGCTGGTTACTATCAATGCATAATCGCTAATCCGCCAATGGCCAGCGCCCCGTTCCCGGTGGTTGAAATACGTTCCGTCGCCAATGCGCAGAACGAGTGGGTGGCGCTTTTGCTTGGCACGCCGGAAGAAGGGCTCGACGACGCCGGCTTGCTGGGCGTGTTCGGCACGGCGGACCTGCTGGCCGCCATCGCGCCGCTCGACTGCGTCGTCCGGCTCGACGACGTCGCCGTCCTCACGCCGCCCATCCTGAACGTCCTGCCGGCCAACCGCGTGCTGCTGGCCGTGCGCGCCGCGGCGCTGGCGACGGATGGCACGGCGCGCCGCCTGGCGGAACTGCAGATGGCCGGCTACCGGGTACTGATCGACGGTGCGCTGCCGGAAGGCGTCGCCGCACCGATCGCGCTGCGCACCGTCGCGCGCGACGCCTGTGCCGAGCTGCCGCGCGCCGGCGGATTGCCCGCGCTGTTCGGCCCGCACCTGGCTTACCAGGTCGACGACATGGCGCGCTACCGCGCCTGCGAGAACGCCGGCTTTTCCTGGTTCAGCGGCGATTACGCGCTGCAGGGCAGCGTGCCGGAAGGCGACGACGGCACCTCGCGCCGCCACATGCTGACGATGCTCGCGCTGCTGGCCCGCGATGCCGATTCGCGCGAGCTGGAAGCGCAGCTCAAGCAGGACCCGGCCCTGTCTTACCATCTTTTGAAGCTGGTGAATTCGGCCGCGTTTTCCGTCGGCACCCAGATCACCGGTTTCGCCCAGGCGATCAGCCGCCTGGGCCGCCGCCAGTTGCAGCGCTGGCTGCAACTGCTGCTGTACGCGCGCCAGCATCCCGACAGTCCGCCGAACCTGATGCTGCCGGTGGCCGCGCTGCGCGGCGCGGCGCTGGAAGCGCTGTGCAAGCGCGACGGCGGCGACCGCGACGACCAGGACCTCGCCTTCATGGCCGGCGTGTTCTCGCTGCTGGACCGCCTGTTCCAGATGCCGATGGCGGAGGTCGTACAGGACTTGAACCTGCCCGAACACGTCGAAGCCGCGCTGCTGCGGCGCGAAGGGCAGCTCGGACAACGATTGCGGCTGGCCGAAGCAGGCCGGCCCGACCCGGAGACGCTGGAGGAAGCGGGCGTCTCCGGGCCGGACTGGTGGCAGAGCCAGTTGCACGCCTATCACTGGGCCATCCAGGTAGCCCGCAATGTCTAAGATGCCAGCCGCTGCGACGATGGATTTCGTGGGCGGCAGCGCTGCCGTCTGCGACGCTGTATTGAAACTCCGGGGCGATGCCCTGTACGCCGAACTGGGACGCATCGCCGGGGCGCTGCTCGCCAGCCCGCACGGCGCCTTCATCCCCGACGACGCCATTCCGCGAGCCGCGGTCGACGGCGCGCTGCTGCAGGAAGTGCGCGCCGACGGCATGTGCTTCGGCCGCTACGAAGTCGCCGGCCGCGCCTACAGCCTGGAAGACTGGCGCCTGCTGGAAGGCCTGGCCGGCCTCACCGGTTCGCTGCTGCAGGTGCATTCGCTGGCCCGGCGCACCACGCATGCCTATGCCCAGGTCGAGGCGCAACTGGCGCACCAGTCGCAGATCCTGGACCAGATCCACGAATCCGTCCTCACGCTGGACCGGATGGGCTACATCACCAGCTGGAACAAGGGCGCGGAACTCCTGTTCGGCTACACGGCGCTGGAAGCGGTGGGCCGCAACATCCTGTTCCTGTACGCGGACGAAGAGCCGGACTTCGAGGACGCCTTCGCGGAGCAGGGCGGCCGCATGATGGAAGTGCGGCGCCGGAAGAAATCGGGCGAAGTGTTCTGGGCCAGCCTGTCGCTGTCGCCGCTGTGCGACCTGGAAGACCGTCGCATCGGCCTGATCGCCTACCTCACCGACATCACGGAACGCAAGCTGGCCGAGGAGCGCCTGCATCATCTGGCCTACTACCACGAGTTGACCGGCCTGCCGAACCGCACGCTGTTCGGCCGCCTCGTCGACCAGGCCCTGATGGTCGCCCAGCGCAACGAGTCGACGGCCTGCGTGCTGTACCTGGACCTGAACCGCTTCAAGCTGATCAACGGCACACTGGGCCGCAGGGTCGGCGACGAGCTGCTGCGCCAGGTCGCCGAACGCCTGCGCAACACGCTGCGCGACGAGGACGTCGTGGCGCACCTGTCCGGCGACGAATTCGCCGTCGGCCTGTTCGACATCCGCCAGCACTTCGAGGCCACGACGGTCGCGCAAAAGCTGCAGGGCGCGCTGGAAGCGCCGTTCCTCGTGCAGGGCCACGACCTGCGCGTGGGCGCGAGCGTCGGCATCTCGGTCTACCCGCAGGACGGCCAGGACGCGGAAACGCTGCTGCGCATGGCCGACATCGCGATGGAGCGCGCCAAGGAACACGCCGAGAACCCGGACCGCAGCGTCGCCTTCTACCGCCTCGACATGAACGAGGGCATGCAGCAGCGCATGCTGATCGAATCCGGCCTGCGCCACGCCCTCGGCAACGGCGAACTCATTCTGCACTACCAGCCCAAATTCGAGATCGGCTCGACCCGCCTCGTGGGCGCGGAAGCCCTCGTGCGCTGGAAGCATCCGGTGCGCGGCATGGTCCCGCCGATCGAATTCATTCCGCTGGCCGAAAGCACGGGCCTGATCGTGCAGGTGGGCGAGTGGGTGCTGGAGCAGGCCTGCGCCCAGGCCGCGATCTGGCAGCGCGCCGGCCTGCCGCCGTTCCGCCTCGCGGTGAACGTGTCGGCACGCGAATTCACGGCCTCGCTGCCGGGCCGCGTCGCGGAAACCCTGCGCCGCTACCGCCTCGACGCGCACTGGCTCGAACTGGAGATCACGGAAAGCACGCTGATGCACGACATCGAGCACGTGATCGCCATCATGGACCGCATCAGCGCGCTGGGCGTGGCGCTGTCGCTGGACGATTTCGGCACGGGCTATTCGAGCCTGTCGTACCTGAAGCGCTTCCCGATCGACACGCTGAAGATCGACCGCTCGTTCACGACCGGCATCCCGCAGGACCCGAGCGACTGCGCGATCGCGAGCACCATCATCGGCATGGGGCGCAAGCTGGGGCACCGCGTGATCGCGGAAGGCGTGGAGACCGTGGAACAACTGGAGTTCCTGCGCCAGGCGGGGTGCGACGAAGTGCAGGGCTATCTGTACGGGAAGCCGTTGCCGGCGTATGAGTTCGAGAAGAGTTTGCGCGAGAACTGGCTGCTGATGGCGCGCATGGAGGCGGATGCGACGATTGGATCGGTCGTGTGGTCGGCCAAGTAGGCCCTGTCTGTTTGCCGCCCGTTTGCTGCCCGTGGGGCAATGATTTATGTATAATGCCGGTTCCTCAGGAAGCGTGGCCGAGTGGTTGAAGGCAGCAGTCTTGAAAACTGCCGACGGGGGAACCCGTTCGTGAGTTCGAATCTCACCGCTTCCGCCAGGCGCCTGCGCGCCTCGCGTGTGAGATTCGAAGGGCATGGCCCCGCAGGGCCATCCCTCCCGAATCGCCCGTTTGCTGGCCGCGCAGCGGACAGCGTTGCGCGCCAGGGGCGCGCACTGCGGAGTGCGAATATCTGCGCCGCGTGTCCGGGCCGGTTCGGCCTCCCGAAGATGGACCACTCAATCGAGGTCGTCCAGCAGGTCTGCTGCTTGCCTAGGTTGGCGGGCTGTGTCAGACACGTGCTGGTCGCTGCCGCCAACGCCGCATCCGGCGCCGCACAGCGGACGCAATATGCCCGCGCAACACGCCCCGCACCACATCTCGACAGAGACCTCCGCACGTTTGCGTTCGCATAAGCGAAAGAATGGCAGCGCTTCTTATAGTCGATCGAGGTCGGCTGGCTCGTCACCTATCCCATTCTGCGCGCCTGGCAATATCCCCAGGGTCAGACGACTGCGATACCGCCAGGGCCGCGCCGGGTGCCCGTCAACGGAGCAGATCATGAAAACCTCGCATCACGCAGCCATCGCGACGCTTCTTTCCGCGGCAATGCTGGGCACTTCGCCCAGTGCTTCGGCACAAGTGAGTGCAACCTCATCGTTCGATTCGTTCTCCTATCAACTGGTCGACCTCAATGCCTGCGACGGCATCGATCCCAGCGTCAGCTTCCTCGATTCATCGGTGAACGGCTGGGCGCTCCTGCGCGACAGCAACGGCGCCGTGCGCGAATCGGTGCAGGACGGCAGCAGGGACGAGCGCCCCGTCCAGGTACGGATCGACACGGGGGACGCATACCTGGCCGGCGACGCCACCCCGACCAGCGCCAGCTCGCTGGTCACCATCGAGAGCGGCATCGGCGATACCAACACCGACGGCTTCCTCGGCTTCGTCCTGGCGCCGTACACGCAAGTCACGTTCACCATCGATGCCAGGGCAACCGCCAGCGCGGCCAGTTCGCCGAACTATGCGTTTGCCACCGTGGCGGTGAACGGAACCGTCACGGACGAGGAGGGCAACCACATCCTCGACACCGATGGCCTGTCCAGCTACCTCGCGTCTTCCGACACATTGGCGGTCACCTTGCGCTCGGCCGGCGTCGCACGCATGGGAACGCTCGAATTCGCCACGGCGGCCCATGCCCTGTTGCAGCCGGTGCCGGAGCCGACTTCGATGGCGATGCTGGTCGCCGGGCTGGCCGTCGTGGGCGGATACGCGCGCCGGCGTTCATCGTGCGCCACGTACTCATGCGCGATGTGCGCGTAAGGAATGAGACTCCGAAAGACCATCGTCGTATCCGACAGGGCTGCGATGGCCGGTCCTGTCGATGCCCTCTGAACGTTGATTGATAATTTATTGCCAACACGAAATACATGCGATACTCTTCAACAATAGTTGTTAATTCGAAATCCAACTGTTGGGGGAAGCATGACGATGGTGTTTTGCAGAGGCTGCGGTAAAGAAATCCATGAAACGGCCGTTTCATGTCCGCATTGTGGATGCCAGCAGATGGCCGCTGCGACTGGCAATATCAAAAGCCAGAGCGTGGCCGCGGTGCTGGCGGCATTCGTCGGCGGGATCGGTATCCATCGGTTCTATTTGCGCAGCCCAATCTCCGGTATCTTCTACATCCTGTTTTGCTGGACTGGGATTCCAGGTCTGATCGCCCTCGTCGAGACCTTCATCTACACCTTCATGAGCCAGCAGAGCTGGGCGAGAAAATACAACAACGGTGTGATCAGCGAGCCTGTGCATATCGCGATCCGGATTCTCGTATTGATTTTCCCCGTGGCGTTCGTTGCCGGCATCCTTGCCGCCATCGCGATCCCCGCGTACCAGAGTTATCGGATCAAGGCCGAAGCGGCGAAGTCGAGCGTTTCCATCGACGCCCCCCGGTATGCGGCCGTTCACGCCGTGATCGCCGTCCCGGTTGCAAAGACAACGCCGTCGCTCGTCGCCTGAACATCAAAGACTGCCATATTGCAAGCGAAGACCCGCGTCTTCGCGTCGCGCCGTGGGCCAGCTCGTCGGCCTGGCTCATCAGGTCCCGCCGTTGTGTTGGCCGGACATGCTACGATCGCAAGAGTCAAAGCCCATCCTCCTGCCCTCCGTATCGAAATCCGCGACCATGTCCGAAGTCACGCAAATCATCACCACGATCAAGCGCCAGCTGAAGCTGCAAGGCAAGACATACCGCGACGTGGCCGGCACGCTGGGCCTGTCGGAGGCGAGCGTCAAGCGCCTGCTGACGTCGGACACGCTCGGCGTCGACCGTCTCATCGAGATCAGCAACATGCTCGGTTTTACGCTGGCCGAGCTCGCGCAGGAGGCGGCGCTGTCCGGCACCCGGCTGCATACCCTGAGCCCCGAGCAGGAAAAGGAACTCGTGTCGGACACGAAACTGTTGCTCGTCGCCGCGTGCGCGCTGAATCACTGGACGTTGGCGGACATCCTCGCCGTGTACCGCCTGACGGAGGCCGAGTGCCTGCAGAAGCTGCTGCACCTCGATCGCCTGCATCTGATCGCGCTAATGCCGGGCAATCGCATCCGCCTGAACGTGGCGCGCGATTTCGACTGGTTGCCCGACGGTCCCATTCGCCGTTACTTTCGCACGCAGGGCCTGGCCGATTTCCTCGACGGTCGCTTCGACCGGCCCGACGAGACGCTCGCCTTCACGCACGGGATGCTGACGGAGAGCGCGCTCGCGGCGATGCAGGTAGAGCTGCGCCGCTTGCGCGCCCGCTTCGCCGAACTGCATGAGGAAAGCCTGGCGTCGCCGCTGCCCAAGCGGCGCGGCAGCGGCCTGCTGCTGGCGTTGCGCGAGTGGGAGCCGGCCGGGTTCACGGCGCTGCGGCGCTGACGGTCGGCGCGCCGGCGGCGCATATGCATCAATCCGTTCTGGACTTTCTTTCACATGTCAGATATTGTTTACACGTGAAAGACAAAGCCAAACACCTGCAGGGAGACCGCTTGCTGGCCATGCTGGCGGCGCTCGCCAATCCGCACCGGCTGCGCATCGTCGCGGCGCTGGAGACGGGCGGGCGCAATTACGTGAGCCAGCTGGCGCGCGAGATCGGGTTGAGTCGTCCACTGCTGCACCTGCACCTGCAAAAGCTGGAAGAGGCCGGGCTCGTCACGAGCCAGCTCGAACTGTCCAGCGACGGCAAGGCGCTCAAGTATTTCGATGTGGCCGAGTTCGGTGTGCTGCTGGCGCCCGCCGCCATCGCCGAAGCGGTCAAGACGTTGAACCTTCACGAGGAAGAGTAGAGGCTGCCATGTCCACCACCGTGTATCTGTTGACGATCTGCCTGCCGCTGGCCACCGTGCTGCTGGTCTTCGGCATGAAGTATTTCGCCATGGTCCAGCAGGCGAAGGCGCGCACGGCCCGCGACGAGGCCGACCGCCGGCTGGCGGACGAGCTCGCCCGGACCCAGACCGAGACCGTGGCCCAGCTGGCGGCGATGAATGCCGCGCTCGCACGCCTGGAGGGGCGCATGGGCGCGGTCGAGAAAGTGTTGAAGGAAGTCGAGTAATCGCAGTTCAATGGCCGCAAGGCCGTCCCCCAACGTTCGAGGAGCCATCATGCGCGAAGTGTCGTTGTTGCGGTTGTACCTGTTGCGGGCGATGTATTTGCTGGTCGTCGGCGGACTCGGCGTATTTGCCGTGCCGTCGATTCTGCGCCATGCGGGGCAGCGCGAGCTGGCACCGGGTATTGTCGATGCCATGTTGCTGGCGTTCTGGCTGCTGTGCATCGTCGGCCTGCGCTATCCGTTGCGGATGCTGCCCGTGCTGTTGTGGGAACTGGTGTGGAAGGTGCTGTGGCTCGGCATGGTCGCCTGGCCGGCATGGCGCGCGGGCACGATGGACGCCGCCACTGCGGAAAACGCGTTCAATTGTGCCTTCGTCGTGATCATGCCGTTCGTGCTTCCCTGGGGCTATCTCGTGCGCCATTATCTGCGCGCACCCGGGGACCCGTGGCGCGCGGACCGTTCCGCGTTCGCCGGGACGCCCGAGCGCAGGGCGGCCGAGGCCTGAGCCCGGCCGCCTGTCCGGTCAGCGCTGGTGCGGCGCGTCGATGCGGTAGTCCCAGGCGGCCAGCGTCTGCGGCTTGCCGCCGGGCAGGGTGTAGCGCTGCGCGCCGTTCGACACGTTGACTGTCACCTGCACGCTGTTGCCCGCCAGGGTGCGGCGGAACGCGAACACCTTGTCGTTGCCGGTCTGGAGCACCTGCACGGGGCCGCCGTACTGGCCGTTCCACAGCGCCGGATTGGCGTGCTTGAGTGCCAGCAACTGCGTGTAGAAGGGCGCATAGGCGTCGTCCTTCCACTGGATCGGGTCTTTTTCGAAGAACTGGATGCGCTTGTCGAGGCCGGATTCCTGTCCGCCATAGATCAGCGGCATGCCCGGCAGCGTGGCGGCCAGCACGGCCATCGCCTTGAATGCGGGGCCGTACAGTTCGACGTCGCTGCCGGCCCACGAATTCTCGTCGTGGTTGCTCGTGAAGCGCATGCGGTAGGCGCCCGGCGGGAACGCTTTCGGTGGATGGTCGACGAAGGCCGCGAGGGCGCGCGCGTCCGCCTTGCCCTTCGCGACGGCCTTGAACAGGTCTTTCGTGTCCCATCCATACGTCATGTCGAAGGCGTGCTCCTGCAGCTCGGGCTTGTCGGCCTCGGCCAGCATGAACACGGGTTTTACGCGGTCGAGCTCGGCGCGAGCCTGGTTCCAGAACGGCGTCGGCACCTTGCCGGCGACGTCGCAGCGGAAGCCGTCGACGTCGGCCTCGCGCACCCAGTACAACATCGCGTCCGTCATGCCTTTCCACAGGCCGGGCTTGCTGTAGTCGAGGCCCGTCACGTCGGTCCAGTATTCGGGCTCGGCGCCATCCGTGTAGGTGACGGGATAGATATCGCCCTTGTCGTTCTTGAGATACCAGTCGCTGTGCGCCTGCGTCCACGGATTGTCGAACGCCGTGTGGTTCGCCACCCAATCGAGGATCACGTGCATGCCGAGGCCGTGCGCCTGCTTGACGAGGGCCCGCAAATCGTCGAGCGTGCCGAATTCCGGGTTGACGGCCGTGTAATCGCGCACGGCGTAATAACTGCCCAGTGTCCCCTTGCGGTTCTTTTCGCCGATCGGCTGGATCGGCATCAGCCAGAGGATGTCCACGCCCATCTGCCTGAGGCGCGGCAGATGTTGCGCGAAGGCCTTGAGCGTACCCTCGGGCGTGTATTGCCGGATGTTCACTTCATAGATATTGGCGTTGCGCGACCAGCTTACGTGTTTCATTGGTGCAACAACTGTTGTTTTCGTGGTCATGGCCATTGCGGGCAGGGCGGCGCACAGGGCCAGGGAAATTGTAGTCAGGGTACGGCGGAGTTGTCTCATGGTTCTCGTTATTCCGTAGTTTAGTTACAAATTGACCCATGCGATTCTAAATCGGAAACCCGGCGATGACCAGTCGGCAAAATCGGAACCTTCATATTTTCCATGCATACATACGTCAGAATACGCTGACAAGACATCGGGAAAAGATGAGAGTAGATTTGTGCGATATTGGACAGACAAAGCTGCGGTCAAGCAGATACTGTTAAGGCGTAGAGAGGGATTGCGCCATGAACAAGGGCTTCGTTGTGTGTGTGATGCTGGGCGGATGGACCTCGCTCGCATGCGCACAGGATTCTGGGAGTGCGGCCAGTGCCGGCAATCCGGATGCGACGCGCAAGAGCGCTTGCACCGATTGCGTCCGGCCGGCAGGTAGGCGCGCGGACATGGACTATGTCGGCGAAGCGCCCGGCGGACATGACATCGCCGTGTTCACCGGCCAGCCGACCCGGAGCGGCGGCGTTGCCTGGGCCTCGCTGCCGCGCCGCACCTACGGACGCCTCGATGACATCGGCACCCCTCCCGGCACCGGCCACTTCACGCTGGGCCACCAGTACAACTTCGAATACCTGGCGCATCCCGACGTCGGCGACCCGTTCCATGCCGGCACGGCCGGCAAGGCCAGCAATCTCATCACCCAGAGCGGCCTGCCCGTCGACGGCGCCGTGCGCTATTACAACAGCCAGTTCAAGCATCTGAGCACCGGGGCCTCCTGGACCACCGACACGCTCGGCGGCGACCCGCTCGGCGACCGCGCCTGGGGCATGTCGATCGGCTTCGACTATGGCGCACTGTCGCTGCGCGCCGCCCACCAGAACCGGCACGTGGCCCAGATCCATCTGTACGACCTGGCCGGCAACAATATGGATGCCAAGAATTCGCTGATTGCGGCCAATGTGCGCATGCGCTGGGGCACGGCCTATGCGGCCTATTCCGCCAACCGCGGCTGGGGCAGTTCGCCGCTGTACAACCCCGACAATCCATATGGCGCCGGCGTGGCCAGCACGTCGTCGACCGACAGCCGCGACACCCTCGTCGGCGTCGCGGTCCCGGTGACGCATTCGACCACCTTCCTCGCCTCGTTCATCCACAAGAACGACCGTGACCTGGCCAACCGCGACGCGAAGCAGTTCGCGATCGGCGCCAGCTACGTCGTCTCGCGCAGCACCGACTTCTATGCCGCGTTCTCGCGCACCGTCAACACGAACGGTACCGGCATCCCGATCGGCGGCGCGGCCCGCCCGAGCGGCAGTTCGGCCGTGAACATCGGCATGCGCCACGCGTTCTAGCGTCCGGCTCCCGTGCGTTGCGCCCCCGCGCGCCAAAAGCAGGTAGCCTGTCCTCATGATTTTTGCATTATTTCGGAGGCAACATGACTGGTACGAGCACACTTGATCCTGATAACTTTCCAGAAGCACCCGACCGTAGCCTGGGCAAGGGCCACGGCATCGATTCACTCGGTCCGAGCGATATTTCGGATACCGGCAGCGACGTCGTCGGCGGTCCCGGCTTCGCGGCCAATCTGGACGACGACCAGAAGATCGACCTCGACACCGGCACGACGTCGGACAACGAAGCCGGCTACGACAGCGCCGGCGCCGACCTGGGCGACCCGAACTTCGAAAGCGACAGCGACTTCGGTGGCACCGGCGAGCGGGCCGCGGCCGGACGCGACCTGATCGGCAAGGACGGCAGCGACATCGATACGGACCGCATCGAATCGATTCCGAACCTGCCGCTGACGGACGACGATGTCGACTTCCTCGGCAGCGAGCCGCCGCGGGGGCGGGCACCGGGCAAGTAAGCTGCGGCGACAACGACAAGGGCCGGATGGTGGATGCCATCCGGCCCTTTGTCATTGCCACGCACGCGTCATGGCCGCAGGACGGGCACCCCGTGTCCGCCAAATGCATGCGTCACGGCGGTGCGGACGCGGGCACGGGGTGCCCATCCTACGACGCGTGCCACTCCGTGCGCTGCCACGGCTTGCGCGTCAGCGCCCAGGTGCATGCGTCATGGCGGTGCGGACGTGGGCACGGGGTGCCCACCCTACGACGCGTGCCACACCGTGCGCTGCCACGGCTTGCGCGTCAGCGCCCAGGCCGCCAGCAGCGCGCCGCCCAGCAACACGGTCTTGGTGGACTTTGATCGCATCTCGAACGATGTGTAGGGGCTCCGTTCGACGACGCGGTGGTCGCTGTCGTTGCGCTGGTGGAGTTCCTGGGCGGCGTCCGGCCGGTACAGCGTGTCGCGGCGTGCGCTCGAATTCGGGCGCTCCGATTGCTGCTGGCTGAACATTGTCGTGCCCATGAAGCGGTCGAGCGCGCGCGGCATCAGGTAGCCCGCCAGCGACGTCAGCTTCGAATGCCCGCCCACGTACAGGTCGCGTTCGGGCACCTGGGCCGCGTGCACGATGGCCTGCGCCACCAGCTCCGGCGCGTAGTTCGGCGGGGGCAGGTCGGGCTCGTGTTCCATATAGCTCTTGGCGTGGTTCGGGAACGGCGTGGCGATGGCGGACGGCTTGACCACGGTGAGCGAGATGCCCGCGTCTTCCTTGTCCAGTTCCATGCGCAGCGATTCCGTGAACGCCTTGATCGCGTGCTTGGACGCGGAATACGTACCCTGCAGCGGCACGGCGCGGTCCGACACTTCGCTGCCGAGGTTGATGAGGGCGCCGCCGCCGCGTCCCTTCATCAGCCTGACGGCTTCCAGCGAGCCGTGTACGACGCCCCAGAAATTCGTCTGCATGACCTTGCGCATGTCTTCCAGCGCGATGTCTTCGTTCCTGCCGTACACGCTGATGCCCGCATTGTTGACCCACGTGTCGACGCGGCCGAAGCGCTCCATCGCTTGTTGGCCGATGCGTGCCACGTCGGCCGGGTTGCCGACGTCCGCCGTCACGGTCGCCACGTCCACGCCGCGCTGGCGCAATTCGAGTGCGAGGGTGTCGAGGGCGTCGGCGTCGCGCGCCGCCAGCACGAGCCGTGCGCCGGCTTCGGCCGCCATGCGGGCGGTGGCCAGGCCGATGCCGCTCGTCGCACCCGTGATCACCATCACCTGTTCATCCAGTTTTTTCAGCTTGAGGGACATGTTGCCTCCTTGTCGATCGATGCCAGAGATTCACAGCGCCTGGCGCAGGCGGCCCGCGGACCACGTGCGCGCGGCCGGACGTCCCGCCAGTTTCCACGCGGCGTACAGGGCGCCGGCGCCCAGCAGCGCGCCCATCACCTTGCCCTTGCGCAGCGACAGCGCCGTGTACGGGCACGTCTCGATCACGTGCGCGGAGATGCCCTGGCGTTCGCGCAGTGCGTGCTGCGGGTTCGGTCCGTGCAGGGCATCGCCGCGGTTCGGTGCGCTGGTCGCGTCCGACTGCTGCTGCTTGAACATCGTCGCGCGCATGTAGCGGTCGAGCACGGTGGGCAGCGCGAAATTGCCGGCCGAGAGCGCCCTGGCCGCGCCGCCGACGAACACGTCGCGCCTGGGATGCTGGGCCGCGTACAGGATCGCCTTGGCCACGAGTTGCGGTGCGTAGACCGGCGGCGGCAGGCTCGGTTCCTTGTCCATGTAATTCTTGGCGTGGGCGACGAACATCGTGTCGACGGCGGCCGGCTTGACGAGCGTGACGGAGATCGGGGCCTTGTCTTTTTCCAGCTCGACGCGCAGCGAATCCGTGAATGCCTTCACGGCGTGTTTCGACGCGGCGTAGATGCCTTGCAGGGGGATCGAATGGTCGGACAGTTCGCTGCCCAGGTTGATGATGGTGCCGCCGCCGCGCGCTTTCATATGCTTGACGGCTTCCAGCGAGCCGTGCACGACGCCCCAGTAATTGGTGTCGAACAGGCGCTGCATGTCGTCCAGCGACACGTCTTCGTTGCGGCCGAAGATCGAGATGCCGGCGTTGTTGATCCACGTGTCGATGCGGCCGAAGCGTTCTATCGCGGCCAGGCCGATGCGTTCGACGTCGGCCGGGTTGCCGACGTCGGCGACGACGGTCGCGACTTGCGTGCCGGTGCGGCGCAGCTCGCTTGCCAGCTGGTCGAGCGCGTCTGCGCTGCGCGCGGCGACGACCAGCTTGGCGCATTGCTCGGCGGCCATGCGCGCCGTCGTGAGGCCGATGCCGCTCGTGGCGCCGGTGATGACCATCACCTGCTCGTTAATCTTGCGTAATTGCAGTGCCATGAATGCTCCTTCTCTCGGTTGAGAACGGACGCCGCATCCCGCGGCATGCGGATTCCGGAGGCCCGCTCAATGCGTAGGTCGATACGATGACCGATCACGACAATCGTGGTCGCACGGCAGAATTCAAGACGTTGTGACAAGGTGGAGCGAGAGGAGATTTTTGCAAGCACGATAACGGGCGCTGCGCGGCGCACCGCGGTGAGCCGCGCGCGGCGGCCAGTTGTGCGCGATAAGGCCGCGTTCGCTGATAGCATCGATATCACACGAGGGCCGGCGCGACGACGGCGGCCCGCAGGGCATCGGTCACGGCACGGGCCTGTGTGCCCGCGCCGGCGGCGACCGCCCTGGGCGGCGGCGCCCCGGACAGACGCGCGCCTTTTTTGAACATCGTTTCCTTTCGACTGCATGGACAGCGAAAGACAACGAATTAAACGACGATGCTTATGAGCTCAATGCGCCTTGGACAGGATCAGCAGCCAGCGGCGCAGCAGCAGCACTTCCACGTGGCCCGGTTCGACGCCGGTATCGCACTCGATGATCGGGTTGACCGGGTAGAAGCGCTTGCGGAAGTCGCGCGTCACCAGCACTTCGCGGCGGCCAAGGCGCAGCAGGAAAGGCGTTGGAGCGTATTCAAGGCCGAAGGAGCTGTTCAGAGTAGTCATGACGATCCCTTAATCGAGTTGGTTTGCGAATCAGGTTGGGCTGTTCCAGGCAAGATGTCTTGCTCGAGTAGGTGCAGAATAACACAACTACTGTATGAATCCACAGTTACTGTACAAAAAAACAGTTGTTGCATATTTGTGTGGTTTTTTCACCAATACCCCCCATCTGGAACGGCATGCTGAATACCGTTCCGCCACGCCTCGCGCGCTTCCTCGCCGCCCGCCTGTCGCCCGAGGGCGAGCTCGGCCTGCACCTGACCGTCGGCCTCGCGCTGCTGCTGGCGGCCGCCTGGATCTTCGGCGCGATCGCCGAGGACGTCGTGACGGGCGCCACCATCACGCTCGTCGACGTGCGCCTGGCCCACTGGTTCCACGACCGTGCCACGCCCGGCTTCACGCGCGCCATGCTGTTCGTCACGCACTGGAACGGCCTCGTCGGTTCAAGCATCATGGGCGCGCTGCTGGCGCTGTGGTTCTGGCGCCGACGCGCGCATTACTGGCTGGTCGTCTGTGTCATCGCCGTGCCGGGCGGCATGCTGCTGAACGTCGCGCTCAAGCACGTGTTCCGGCGCGTGCGCCCGGCCTTCGACGACCCGTTGCTGAGCCTGCTCACCTACAGCTTCCCCAGCGGCCATACGGCGGCGGCCACGGTGTTCTATGGCCTGCTCGCGTGCTACCTCGGGCGCCGCGTGCACGCGTGGCGCGCGCGCGCGCTCGTCGTGCTTGGCGCCGCCGCGATGGTGACGCTCGTCGCGCTGTCGCGCATGTACCTGGGCGTGCACTACCTGTCCGACGTGCTGGCCGCGGCGGCCGAGGGTGCGGCGTGGCTGGCCATCTGCATCACGGCCGTCTCGACCCTGCACCGGCGCCGGCTGGCGCGCGGCGGGCGCTCGTGGAGCGAGCGTGGCCACGCAGCGGAGGACCTCGGATGAAGCCCGTGACCGTGATCGTCAACGCCGGCGCCGGCACCGGGCACGACGAGGCGGCGTGCGAGACGCTCAAGACGCAACTAACCGACGCGGGACTGGATGCCGAACTGGTCCTGGCCGATGGCGGCGAGCGGATGATCGCGACGGCACGCCGCGCGCTGGAGCAGGGCGCGCGCCTCGTCGCGGCCGGCGGCGGCGACGGCACGATCAATGCCGTGGCCTCGGTGATGGTCGACAGCGGCGTGCCGTTCGGCGTGCTGCCGCTCGGCACGCTGAACCACTTCGCCAAGGACCTCGGCATCCCGCTCGACCTCGATGCGGCCGTGCGCAACCTGGCGACGGGCCGGCCGGTGCAAGTCGACGTGGGCGAGGTGAACGGCCGCATCTTCCTGAACAATTCGAGCCTCGGCCTGTACCCGGACATCGTGCGCGACCGCGAGAAGCAGCAGCGCCGCCTCGGCCGCGGCAAGTGGCCGGCGGCCGTCTGGGCGGCGCTGGCCGCGCTGCACCGCTATCCGTTCCTGTCGATGCGCCTCGACGTGAACGGCGAGCGCCTGGCGCGGCGCACGCCGTTCGTTTTCATCGGCAACAACGCCTACACGATGGAGGGCCTGGCGATCGGCGAGCGGGCGCGCCTGGACGAAGGCGTGCTGAGCCTGTACATGGCCCAGCGTCCCACGCGCCTGGGCCTGCTGCGCTTCGCCATCGACGCGCTGCGCGGCCGCCTCGGCGAGGCGCGCGACTTCGACGTGCTGACGGCGCCCGCGTTCGACATCGACACCCACCGCCGACACCTGCTCGTGGCGACGGACGGCGAGGTGACGGAGATGCATCCGCCGCTGCACTACCGGATGCGGCCTGGCGCACTGACGGTGCTCGTGCCGCCGGTGCAGAATGGCGCCAACGATCGCTGACCGAAAGGGAAACCCATGCGCACACTCGTCCATTTGTCCGACCTGCATTTCGGCCGCGTCGACCCCGTGCTGCTCGATCCGCTGCGCGAACTGGTCCACCGGCTCGCGCCCGACGTCGTCGTCGTCTCGGGCGACCTGACGCAGCGCGCCAAGAGCGAGCAGTTCGAAGAGGCCAAGGCCTGGCTCGACACCTTGCCCGGCCCGCAGATCATCGTGCCGGGCAACCACGATATTTCGCTGTACAACGTGTTCCGCCGTTTCCTGCAGCCGCTCGACCGCTACAAGCGTTACATCACGGACGACCTCGACCCCGTCCATATCGACGACGAGATCGCCGTGCTGGGCGTGAACACGGCGCGCTCGCTCACGTTCAAGGACGGCCGCGTGAACCGCGAACAGGTGGAGAAGATCCGCGCGACCTTGTCCGGGCTTCCGTCCGGCGTCACGCGCGTCGTCGTCACGCACCACCCGTTCGACCTGCCCAACGGTGTGGAAGAAGACGACCTGGTCGACCGCGCGCACATGGCGATGGACGTGTTCGCGGAGCTGGGCGTCGACCTCTTGATGGCCGGCCACCTGCACATGAGCCACGCGGGCAATACGCAGGCGCGCTACAAGATCAGCGAGTACGCCGCGCTCGTCGTCCAGGCCGGCACGGCGACGTCCACGCGCGGGCGGGGCGAGGTGAATTCGTTCAACGTGATCCGCATCGAGCCGCTGCGCATCGAAGTCGACCGCTACGGCTGGGACAGCGTCCACCACCAGTTCCAGCTGCTCGCGACCGAAAAATTCATGCGCAGCGGGAATGTCTGGGCGCAGGTCGCGGACGGGATGATGGCGGCGGGGATCTAGTCTTGAACGCATATCGACGCCGTCCCGGACATATCGACATCGTCCCCGCGCGCAAATCACCGTCGTCCCCGCGCAGGCGGGGACCCAATTTTGCGTCCCAGGCGGCTCAAGCTTGGGTTCCCGCCTGCGCGGGAACGACGAAGTGAGTGGTCAGCTCACGTGAAGTGCTTGGGTTCCCGCCTGCGCGGGAACGACGAAGTGAAGCGGTCAACTCACGTGAAATGGTCAGCTCGCATGAAGCCCTCGGCCCGCATGTCCACCTAAATCCAGTATTCCCCCAACCGCGACATCCATTCCTTGATCCGGTCCGACCACGGCCGGTGCCGCCACCGTTCGAGCAGGACTTCCTTCGAGTCGCGCAAGTCCTCGTTGAACGCGCTTTCCATCGCGGTGCCGAACGCCGGGTCCATCACGACGACGTTCAGTTCGTAGTTGTGGATGAAGCTGCGCCGGTCGATGTTGGCCGAGCCGATCGTCGACCAGCCGCCGTCGATCACGGCCGTCTTGGCGTGCAGCACGGCGATCTGCAGCTCGAAGATGTGCACGCCGCCGGCCAGCAGCTGGTCGTAGAACGCCTGGCCGGCATAGCGGATCAGGCTGTGGTCGGACACGCCGGGCAGCACGAGCTTCACGTCGACCCCGCGCCCGGCCGCCGCGATCAGGGCGTCGACGATCTGCTGGTCGGGCACGAAATAGGCGGACGTGATGTGGATCGTTTTCTTCGCCTCGTTGATCGCGACGACGAGCGCCTTGTAGATGTCCGATTCGTGGTCCGGATCCGACGCGAGCACGCGGATGATCTTGTCGCCGGCGGGCGTCAAGGTCGGGAAATACTCGGCCTGCGGCAGTTCGCCGCCTTCCTGCTGCACCCACAGGTCGATGAACGACCATTGCAGCGGCGCGACGGCCGGGCCTTCGATCTTGACGTGGGTGTCGCGCCAGCCGACCTTGTCGCCGTCGACCTGGTCCGGCTTCCGGCGCGAGCGGAACAGCGAGCTGTTGGCGTACGTGCTGCTGATGTTGATCCCGCCCGTGAACGCGACCTTGCCGTCGACGACCATCAGCTTGCGGTGGTTGCGGTTGTTCAGTTCCCACTTGCCGCGCGCCTTGGCCGGGTTGACGGGATTGAAGATCAGCACGCGGATGCCGGCCTGGCGCATGCGGTCGAAGAAGGCGGCCGGCGTCGCGAGGGCGCCGACGGCGTCGACCATCACGTTCACCGCCACGCCCTGGCGCTGCTTGTCGATCAGGACGTCGGCGAATTCGTTGCCGATCTTGTCCTGGTCGAAGATATAGGTCTCGAGGTTGATGGAGCTCGTGGCGACGCGCGCGGCGGCCATCATTTCGCGCATCGTCGCGGGGCCGTCGAACAGCAGGGTGACCTTGTTGCCCGCGATGAGGGGCACGCCGGTCGCCTGTTCTTCCAGCGCGGCCAGCGCCTTGAGGTTGCTGCTCGCATTGGCCCAGCGCCGCGCGACGAGGGCGGACGCCTTCCTGGGCGCCAGCGTGCCCTTCGTCGTCTCGATCGTCGGCGTGCCCTTGGCCGGCGGGTCCGGGTCGACGTCCGGCAGCGACTTGCACGCGACGACGCCGCAACACAGGCACAGGGCCAGCAGCCAGGCGAACGGGGACAGGCGGCGAGCGAAGCGCAGGGGGGATTTCATTTGAATCCTCGCGGGTTGGCGGGAAGCGGCACCTCGTCGAGGTCACGCGGTCCGATGAAGAAATCGAGCGGCGCCGCGTACAGGCGGCGGCCCAGCGCATGCAGCAGCTTCAGCCCGTGGTGGAAGCGCACCTTGCGCGCCCTGAGCGCCACCCACAGCGCGAGGCCGAAGCTCACCAGCAGGTTGACCATGCCGATCAGGGCGATGCCGAGGACGGTCACGGCGATCGTCTCCGGATCGAGCGGCTTCCCGAGGCCGACGACGCCGATGGCGAAGTTGGCGGACGAGAACGTCACGTGGCGCACGTCGAGCGGCAGGCCGAGGAGGAAGCCGGCGGTGGCCGTCGTGCCCATCAGCACGCCGAACACGAAGTTGCCCATCAGGCCGCCCAGGTTGTCCTCGACGTAGCGCGCGAAGCGGGCGCGCCGTTCCTCGCCGAGCAGGCGGCGCAGCCAGCGCAGCTGTTCGACCCGCCGGCCCATCCGCGTGTACAGCGCCTTGTTGTCGTAGTAGCCGGACACGAGGCCGGACACGAACAGCCACACGCCCGCGATGGCCGCGTGCAGCAGCGCGAGCGAGTGCCACGGATGGCTGTCGGCGATGAGGTGCTCGGCCTTGGCCGGCGTGACGAGGTGGGTGCCGAAGGCCCAGTACCACGCGAGGGCGATGATCCACGCGACAGGGATCACGGTCGCGAGGTTGCCCAGCACGGCGACGATCTGCGTGCGGAACACTTTGTTCACGAGCGCCGCCATGCTGTCGACGTCGACCTGGCGCCGGCTCTTGCCGCGCACGTTGCCCCGTTGCGCCGTGTCGTGCAGCGCGGCGGCGATGCGCGCGGCCGTCATCGCCGGCTGCTTGGTGGCGATGGTGAAGTGCAGCACGTGCACGAGGATGAAGCCGGCCGCGTAGTTGAGGCTGTAGAACAGCGCTTCGATCAGGGGCGCGCGGTGCTGGTACGAGATCAGGATCTTGAAGAGCGCCATGACGCCGATGACGATGCCGGCCCCGGCCGACGACGCGAACATGCCGCGCAGGTCGGCGCGCCGTTCGGCGATGTAGTGCTCGCCCGTGCGGCTCGCGTTTTCCGTCACGTTGCGGGCCAGCAGGTCGATGTTGTCGCGCAGCAGGCCGCGCACTTCGTATTTCGTGTTGTGCGCCTCGGCCAGTTCCTGCGCGAGGTCGACGGCGGCCGCGCGCCGCAGGCTGGTCGGCGGCTCGGAGGGCGGCGTCGCCTCGTTTGCGAGCGCTTCCACGTCGACCGTCGGCGCGGACGGGAGCTCGCCGCTCGTATCGACGAGGAACAGCAGCTTGCGCAGGCGGTCGATGCTCTGCGTCAGCGCGACGAGCAGGTAGGTCAGCGCGACGCTCGTGCCCGAGGCGAGCGCCTTGCTGCGGATCTTGAGCACGACGTCTTCGCACTGGTCCAGCATCACGAGCAGGTGGCGCGCGTCTTCCATCGTGTCGACCTCGCCCGCGGTCAGGCGGCCGTAGTCGTCGAGGTATTTGTTCGCCTCGATGTTTTGCATGAGGAAGGGCGAATCGACTTCCTCGATCTCCATGTGGGCGTGGATCAGGCGCGGCTCCAGGCCCAGCGCGCAGACGCGGCACGACAGCGTCCGGATCGCGTCGAGCAGGCCCGCCAGCACGACCTGGCGCGCACGGGCGGGTTCGGCGGGTTCGGTCACGGCGCCGTCCGGCGGCGCGGCAGCGGCCACGACGTCGAACAGGTCGAGCCAGTCGGCGGTCGGCACGGCGCGGATCCACAGGTAATCGTCGTCGCGGCACAGGACCTTGTCGAGCGTGTCCGACAGGTACATCTCGTCCAGCGCGGGCGGCAGGATGCGGTAGGCGATGCGCTTTTTCAGCTCCGTGAAGAAGCCGTCGTTCGACAGGATGCCGACGTCGGAATACAGGCTCGTGTGGCGGCGCGTCTCCAGCAGGGTCGTCAGGTAGCGGCGCAGGATCCAGGCCTGGCCGGGATGGCCCTTCAGGAGCTGGGCCAGCGTGCGCACCTGGGCGATCGCGTGGCCGTGGTCGTGCGCGCGGCGCGGACGCAGCTGATCGACCAGGTCGACGAGGAGGTCGATGCGGTCGCTGTCGGGGTCGAGGCGTTCGAGAATTGGGAGCATGGAAAACATTCGCGGCATGGAAATGTCAGTGTACGCGTGGACACCTCCGGCCACTGTACGCTGACGAACCGAGCGGCCGGGCCTGCGTTACACTTGGTGCTTGACGTCATCACGAGGGAAGAATATGTACCTGACTTACTACAAGGGACAATGGGCTGAAGGGAATACGCCACTGTTCGGCGCGATGGACCACAGCGTGTGGCTGGGCTCGTCGGTCTTCGATGGCGCGCGTGCGCTGCGCGGCCACCTGCCGGACCTGCGTCCGCACCTGGAGCGCGTGATCGCGTCGGCCGAGAAGGTGGGCCTGCGCTGCCCGCTGGGCGTCGACGAGATGGAAGCGCTGGTGCGCGAGGGCCTCGCGCGCTTTCCGGCGGATGCGGAACTGTACATCCGTCCGCTCGTGTTCGCCTCCGAAGGTTTTCTGATTCCCACGCCCGAAGCGGCCGGCTTCGCGCTGACCCTGTTCGACGCGCCGCTGCCGCCGTTCTCCGGCTTTTCCGCCTGCCTGTCGCCGCTGCTCCGCCCGGAACCCACGATGGCCCCGACGGACGCCAAGGCTTCCGCGCTGTACGCCAACACGGCACGCGCGCTGCGCGAAGCGAAGGCACGCGGCTTCGACAACGCCGTCCTCCTGGACGCGGCGGGCAACGTGGCGGAGTTCGCGACCTCGAACCTGTTCCTCGTGGCGGCCGACGGCGACGTCGTCACGCCCGCACTGAACGGCACCTTCCTGGCCGGCATCACCCGCGCCCGCGTGATCGCGCTGCTGGCCGGGGCCGGCGTGAACGTGGTCGAGCGCACCGTCCGGCCCGAAGAGCTGGAAACGGCCCGCGAGATCTTCAGCACCGGCAACTACGGCAAAGTCACGCCGTGCACGCGCTACGAAGCCCGCGACCTGCCGGCGGGGCCGGTGGCCCAACAAGCGCGCGACCTCTATCTCGCCTATACCGAGACGACCTGAGTCGACAATTCGGGGTCAGAGCCCGGTTTTGGGCAAGTTATCTGGGGTAAAACCGATCGTGCGTCGGCAATAAGAAAGCCAGGCACGCAGCCTGGCTGAACTCCATTCGGGGCGTGCGGCTACTTCGCCCGCGGGACGGCGATCGGGCGGACGTTGCCGCAATCGGCCGCCAGCCATTTGCCGGTCACGTCCATGTCGACGACCTGGTTGCGCCCCTGTTCGTCGCTCCTGATCTTCATGTGGGCGCGGTAGCCCGTGTCGCCGTCCGACGTCACGTCGCCTTCGCCGCTCACGCGCGGCTTCGTACAGGTGAAGACGATGTGGCCGCGGGTGGGCGACTGCTGGGTGTACGTCTGCTTGCAGTCGCCCTGCTGGACGGGGAATTCCTTGCGCTCGGCCATGTCGCGCGTCATGCACAGCTGGGTTTGCAACGCGCCGCCCGCGCCGATGTCGAGTTGCACGCCGTTCTGCTGCATCATCTGTTGCATCTGGCGGCGCTGCTCGGGCGACATGCTGGCCATCTGCTGCTGCATGGCCGCCATCGCTTGCGCCACTGCCGGATCGCTCGACGTGACCTGGTTCGACAGCGACCACAGGCCGGGCTTCATGGCCTGGGCGCTGGCGGGAAGCGCCGCGCAGGCGCAGGCAAGCAGGAGGGTGCGGGCGATGGTCTTGTTCATCGTTACGTTTTCCTTTCAAACATTGTCGCGGCGCCCGGCAGGGCCGGACAGCGCCATCGATGGGGGATCACGACGCTTCGCCGTGCCGCCCCAGCACCTTGCGCTCCAGGTACATCAGCAGCAGCACCGTCTTGGCGTCGACGATGTCGCCCGTTTCGACCATGGCGAGCGCGTCGTCGAAATCCAGTTCCACCACCTCGATGTCCTCGCCTTCCCCGGCATTGCCGCCACCGCCGTCGCGGCGCCGCTCGCGCTCGTACTCGGCGACGAACAGGTGGATGCGTTCCGTGGTCGAGGCCGGACTGGCATACAGCCGCAGCGCCGCTTGCACGCGGTCGATGTCGTAGCCGGTTTCCTCGCGCGCCTCGGCCAGCGCGCGCGTGGCCGGATCGGCGCCGTCCAGCGTGCCGGCCGCCGCTTCGAGCAGGAAGCCATCGTGGCCGGCCAGCCGCGCGCCGACGCGGAACTGGCGCGTCAGCACGACCGAGCGATGGGTACGGTTGTACAGCAGCACGGCGGCGCCATCCGCGCTGTCGTAGACCTCGCGCGATTGCACCTGCAGGTCGCCATCATGGCGGCGCAGCGCGTAGGTGACGTTTTTCAGGGGCAGATAATGGTCCGAGAGAATTTCCTCGCGGACGATGCGCACGGTGTCGCTGGACATGGCATCTCCTGTGGTTGGCCTTGCCCGAGGATACACCGTGCGCCGTGAAATCCGGCGCGCACCTGCGCCGGCGCGCTCAGCCTTGCTGGGCGGGTTCGCCGACGAAGATTTCGACGCGGCGGTTGCGCGCGCGGCCGGCCGGATCGTCGTTGGACGCGACCGGCTCGCGGGCGGCGCGGCCTTCGACCGTGATGCGGGCCGGATTCACGCCACGCGCCGTCAGGTAGTCGCGCGTGTGGGCGGCGCGGTCGAGCGACAGCGGCTGGTTGATCTGGTCGCCGCCCGTGTTGTCCGTGTGGCCGATGATGGTCACGTTGGTGGCCGGATTCTCGTTCAGGGTGGCGGCGAAGCGGTCGAGGATGGGGCGGAAATTCGGCTTGATGTCGGACCGGTTCGTGTCGAACGAGATGTCGCTCGGGATCTCGAGCTTGAGGCGGTTGTCCGACGTCTGCGAGACCTGCACGCCGGTGCCGCGCGTGGCCTGTTCCATCGCCTGACGCTGCTGTTCCATGTGGCGCGACCAGACGTTGCCGGCGACGGCGCCCGCCGCCGCGCCCAGGATCGCGCCGCGCGTGGCACGGCCGGAACCGCCGCCGCCCGTCGTGGCGCCGAGGATCGCGCCGAGGCCGGCACCGATGCCGGCGCCGCTGGCGGTGCCGCGCTGGGTCTGGTTCATGTCGGCGCAGCCGGTGGCGGCCACGGCGAGGGCGGTGGCGCACAGGGTCGAACGGATCAGGGTTGTTTTCATGGAGGGACTCCTTCAAAAAAAATATCCGTTTCGTGGTCGCACCCGCAGTAGCAGGCACGACCGCGAAACGGATCGGTCAGGACCGCACGTCGCTGCGGTTCGGCACGACGGTGCGTGCCTTCGTCGTGATGACTATATGCCTCGGCCACTGATCAGGCGCACGAGGATCATGATGACGGCGACGACCAGCAGGATGTGGATGAAGCCGCCGACGGTGTAGGAGGTTACCAGACCGACGAGCCACAGAATGATGAGAATGACGGCAATTGTATAGAGCATGATGATGTCCTCATGGTTGACGGCGGGAGGTTGACGGCTTGCTTGCCGTG
Organism: Massilia luteola; assembly: GCF_034420155.1. Lineage (NCBI taxonomy): Bacteria > Pseudomonadati > Pseudomonadota > Betaproteobacteria > Burkholderiales > Oxalobacteraceae > Massilia > Massilia luteola. The sequence continues at coordinate 100,678 of NZ_JAXOFN010000015.1, read as the reverse complement.
TTTCCAGTATCGAACTATCGACCTCTGCGCTCCGTACGATGCCGTACATTACATCGCGCTTTTTTGTTCCTTGTGCAATCCCGGGATCCAGCCCATGAAGCCCATCAGTCCCAGGAAGCCGATCAGGCAGGTCAGGAGGCCGCCGGTGATGAGGAAAAACACGTCCTGGACCGCCAGGTCGGCCGTTGCTGCCTGCGGTGACGGGCCCGCGCTGAGCAGGCCGAAGCCCGTCAGGAGAAGTCCCCAGAGAATGATGCCGATCCATGCCACGCTGTTCATGTCACGTCCTTTCGCTTGAGTGTTCTCTGCCGTATGAAGCTGAGGTCGATTCTTATGTGCGCAGGCGAACTCATCCGTGCGCCAGCGCACATTGCGAAAAAGAAAACTTAGTGAACGATCGTACAAGGTGCAATCCCATGCGAGCCGGCACCTATCTTCAACATAGCACGTCGGCCTTACAAAAACAAAACCGGGGCCGCAGCCCCGGTCTTTTCGCACGCGCGCTCCCCGTTCAGGCCGAGCGCAGCGTGCCCTTGACGATGCGCACGCGGTCGCCCGTGCGCCACGGCGGCACGCTGTGCTGGTGGAAGGTGCGCAGGGAGCCGTCGTCCAGGCGGACCCGGATTTCATAGCTGGTGTCGGCCTTCATATTGCCTTCGACCTGGTTGCCCACGACGGCGCCGCCGACCGCGCCGGCGACGGTCGCCAGCTGCTGGCCATGGCCGCCGCCCAGCTGATGGCCGAGCAGTCCGCCGAGGATGGCGCCGCCGGCCGCGCCCACGCCGCTGCCCTGGGCGCGCGTCTTGATCAGGCGGATCGATTCGATGTTGCCGCAGTTGCCGCACCAGTTCTCGCGGGTGTCGGCTTGCGCCACTCTGGTCGATTTATGCGCGGTCCGCGGCGCGGCCGGTGCGTATTGCGGCGCCGGCGCGGCGGCGTAATCGGCGCCGGCGCCGGTCGCTCCCTGGCTGCCGCTGTCGCCGTAGGCCTGGGCGCCCGCCGGTGCCGGATAGGTGGACTGTGCCGGCGCCGACGCGACGTAACCCGGCGTGGCGACGCCCGGCGACGCCAGCGGTTGGGCCGCGAGCGGCGCGGCCGGCACGGTGGCGGGCGGCAACGCGCCGGGCGCCGCATACCCCGGGTGGCCCGGCTGTTGCAGGCCGGCCGACAGGGCGGCACGGTCGGCCTCGTTCAACTGGCCGCGGTTGCCGCCGCTCGACGTCGGCAGCCAGCCCATGATGGCGGCCGTGCCGATGGCGCAGAACAGGATGATCGCGACCGCGGCGGCGATCAGCAGGGGGTGTTGCCTGGCCCTCGTGGGCGGGGTGGGGTGCGCTTCCATGGTTATCCTTTCCGGTGTCTGTGGGGACGGTGCGGGGCCGCAAGCCCCTGGGTCCGGTACGTTTCCATTGTCCCTGGCAACAACACCCTGTTCCGTGCGTCACCGTACATACTTGCCATGGCGTGGCCGGTAGGCTGACTGAAAGTTGTTTGCAAATGTTTCCGGACGGTGTAAATACCGCTGTTTTGTTTTCGAACCTCAGCCACCGTGTGAACCGATGAAGTCCAACCGCGAGGGTCCGATGAATTCAGCCGCTCCACCCGTGGTCGCCGAGCACAATGCCAACCTGTTGCTGGCCGCGTTGCCGGCGCAGGAACTGGCCCGCATGCTGCCTGCGCTCGACCAGGTGCAGGTGGACGTCGGCGCGGTCCTGTGCGAGCCGGGCGACATCATCCGGCATATCTATTTTCCGCACGACTGCCTGATCTCGCTGATGGCCGTGGCCGAGGGCCGCATGACGCTCGAGGTCGGTCTCGTCGGGCGCGAAGGGATGCTGGGCGCCACCGTGGCCTTCGGGCACGACACGACCCAGGTGCGCGCCGTCGTGCAGCGTGCGGGCAGCGCGAGCCGCATCGGGGCCGACCGCCTGCGCGCCGAATTCGGCCGCAACCCGGCCCTGCAGCGCGTACTGTACCGCTACACGGATGCGCTGCTGGCCCAGGCCATCCAGATCGCCGTGTGCAGCCGCTACCACGTGCTGGAAGCGCGGCTGGCGCGCTCGCTGCTCGTCACGCGCGACCGCCTGCAATCCGACAAATTCCACCTGACCCACGAATTCCTCGCCCACGCGCTGGGCGTGCGCCGCGTGGGCGTCACCAAGGCCGCCAGCGCGTTGCAGCAGCAGGGGCTCATCAACTACAGCCGCGGGAATATCGAGATCCTCGACCCGGAACGCCTGGCGGCGGCGGCTTGCACCTGCTACGAGATCGTGCGCGAAGCGGGGGCGGGCGTGGGGGCGCCGGTGCTGGCCTGAGTCCTTTTGTCGGCATCTCGGCATCGTGGGCGGGGGCCGCCCACCCTACGGTAATGCGTCAGCCCGTATGTCGTGGGCGAGGGCCGTGCGCCCTACGGTTGCGCATCCCCGATACGTGCGCGATTTTGCAACCCGTCCACGCGGTGATAGTTTGTGCCAGCCGGCACGCGCATGATTTTGTCACCCGCCCCGATCACCGCGTCAAACGCGCTCACCCCGTAGAGTGGGCACCCCGTGCCCACGAAGCAGGTCCGGTCCGCAAACGTGTCCAGCGGCGGCGACGAAAAAAACGCCCCGGCTCGCGGGGCGTCGTTCATTGCCGCGTCAAGCGCGCTCAGTGCGTCGACTTGACCTGGTTGCCGATCACGCCGCCCACGGCAGCGCCGCCGACGGTGCCGACCGCGCTGCCGCCGGTCAGTGCGCCGCCGACCACTGCGCCGGCGCCGGCGCCGATGGCGGTGTTACGGTCCTGCGTCGACATGCCGGCGCAGCCGCTCAGGCCCAGGGCCACGGTTGCCAGCGATGCGGTCACGATGATGTGCTTGATGGTTTTCATGATGATCTCCTTGAGGTGGGTTGCTTATACTTCTTCACGGTTTCCAATGCTCACTTGAGGCGAAGCTCATTCCTGACCGATCTCACGCCCCTCACGGTGCGCGCGGCCGCGGCGGCCGCCGCCACGTCGTCCGCCGAACTGACGAATCCGCTCAGCCGGACGACACCCTGGTCCGTGTCGACGTCGATCTCGTTTGCCTTCAGGCCGGCATCGCCGAGGAGGGCCGACTTCACGCCGGCCGTGATGCTGGTGTCGTCGGTCTGCCGGACGGCCGCCGAGGGTGGGGCGGTCGCACATCCCGCGATCCCGCATAGTGCCAGGGCCGCCAGCAGTGCCGTTGCCGATGCTGCCGGGACCTTGCCAATACCGAAACGTTTCATTACGCCTGCGCTTCCTCGCGATGCCGGCCTGTGTTCGGGAACGACGCCGGCCTTACCATGACCCCAGCTTACATGTGCACCGCATAGCGCTCTGTACGACAAATAACACTGTGCCGACCTCAACGCTTTGCCGTTTTACCGGGCGGCGGCGCGACCGGCTTCGCGCCCGCCTTCGCCAGCAGGGCGTTGCACGGGCTGTCCTTGCCCGGCCCCGTGTTGATCAGCGGAAGCAGGGCCGCGGCCGGTGCCGCCACGATCGCGAGCGCGGCCGCCGCGCCGCCCTTGAGCGCCAGCACTTTCTTGTCGAGCGACAGGTCGGGATGCTTGAACGTGCCGCGCACGAAGAACGGCGTGCGCAAGGTGAACACGCGCAGCGCCTTCGTCTCCGGCTTGATGCGCAGGTCCAACTGCTCGGTCGACATATTGACCCAGCCATTGATGTCGACGATCGCGTCGTCCGTGTCGAGCACGAACGTGCGCGTGGTCGCCACGCCGTCCTTCACGCCCAGGTCGGCGGCGAGGCAGTTCAGCTTGACCTCCTTGTCGCCGAACAGTTTCGTGATGATGACGTTGCCGACGTTCAGTCCCGCTTCCTCGAGCAGCAGCTTGCTGACGACGCCCTGGCTGACGAGACCCTTCACTTCGCCGTTGGCGTCGGCCAGCATCGCGCCGACCGAGTCGCCCGTCGCCGTGAGCTTCGCTTCGCCATAGATCGAGCCGACCGTCGCCTGCATCTTTTCGATCTGCGGGAACAATTCCTTGATGTGGATGTCGCGCGCCTTGACGTCGGCCGTGGCCTTGATCGGGTTGCCTGCATCGCTGCCGTCGAGCTTGATGTTCGCGTTGACGTTTCCGCCGGCCATCGCGAAATCGAGGGGCTGCAGGGTCAGCACGCCGTCGTTCATCACGACGTGGCTCTGCAGCTTGCTGATCGGCAGGTCCTTGTCCTTGACGATGCGGTCGGCGGTGAAGCGGACGTCGGCGTCCAGGACCTTCCAGCGCTCCGTATGGAATTTCTCGACGGGCAGTGCCTTGCCTTCCGGCTGCACGTCGGCGACGCCGCGCGCGCGCTTGCTCGCGTTGGAGTCGGCGCCGATCAGCGGGCCGAGGTCGGCGAAGCGCAGCTGGTGCGATACGACGTTGCCGGTCAGCTTGTTGCGCGGCTTGCCGGTCGCGAATTCGAGCCGGCCGGCGATGTCCGACTGGCCCACCTTGCCCTTGAACTTGTCGTAGACCCAGCGGCTCTTGTCCTTGCCCAGCTCGCCCGTCAGGTGGCCCTCCGTCGAGAACGCGGGCGTCTCCGGCAGCAGCACGCCCGTGAACGGATACAGCCGCGCCATCGACGGCGCCGCCAGGGTCAGGCGCAGGTCGATGCCGGCGAGGTGGGCCGGGCGCGTGACCGTCCCTTCGATGGCGATGCGGGTGTTCGCCGAGTGCATGTCGGCCTTGACGGGGAACGGTTCGTCCTGGTTGCGCAGCGACAGCACGGCGCCCGCCTTGCCGCCGCCGCCGACGGGCGCGCCGTTGTACTCGCCGCGCAAGGTCCAGGCGATGCCGTAGGTCGGGTCGTTCGCGATCGTGTCGATGTCGGCCGTGACGTCGGCCTTGGTGACGGCGTCGATCACGTGCACGGTGCCCTTGTTCAGCACGACGCGCTCGAGGTCGAGCGTCCACTTCGATTTCTTTTCTTCGGGCTTGTAGACCCAGTTGTAGTGCGTGGCGTCGGTGCGCAGCAGCTCGGCCTGCGGGCCGTCGAAGCGCAGCACCGGCACGTGGATGGTGTGGGCCAGCAGACCGAACGGATCGAGCGAGAACGAGAACTGGCGCACGCTCGCCATGTCGCGCTGCGGCAGGCCGGCCGGGTTGCCCACGTGGACGTCGTCCGCATACAGGTGCGGCCACGGGATGTAATCGCGCCACGTGCGCTGGCCTTTCGGTATGCTGTCGGACGGACGCTCCCAATGGACGGCAAGGTTGCCGCGGATGGCGAACGGGCGCTCGATCGCGTCGCTGACCTTGTCGTCGAGCCAGGGTTTGATGCGGTTCCAGTCGAACGTGAGCAGGATGATGATGGCGATGACGGGGATCGCCACCAGCACGCCGACGATGCCGAGGGTGATCTTGACCGGACGCGACATGTGCGCGCCGGGCTTGGGCTGTTGGGCTGTCATGGCCTTCCTTTTATTTGTTCTGGTGGGATGGGTTGATCGCAGATTATCGCAAAGGCCGGCCCGTCAATGTGCGGTGCCGCACCGTAGCCCGGCCGCAGGAAAGCCAAGGGGGTGTCTATGTGCGCCAGCGAACCGATCTCGGCGGGCTGGAGGGTTATAACGTTACCAACACTATTCAAGAATGGAGTCGCAAGATGGATACGAAATCGATGAACCTGCTGATGCGGGTCGGCGCAGCCGCCGCGGTACTTTCGCTGGCCGCCTGTGCCAGTCCGGAAAAGACCCCGGCCACGGCTGCCGTCGCGGTTTCGCACAATGCGGTCGAGAACGCCGTGTCGGCCGGCGCGCCCGAGCTGGCGCCGGTCGAGATCAACGCGGCGCGCGACAAGATGATGCGCGCCAACCAGGCGCTCGCCGCCAAGGATTACAAGACGGCGCGCGAACTGGCGGTCCAGGCCCAGGCCGACGCCAAGCTGGCGCAGAGCAAGGCCAATTCGGCCAAGGCCACGGCCGCCGCCGATGCGCTCAACGAGGACCTGCGCGTGCTGCGCCAGGAAGTCGACCGCGCCAATTCCGACCAGCACTGATCAGGGCAGCACCGTAGCTTCATCCGACGACAAGAACCGCGCCGTGAAGGCGCGCCAGACCGCAGAAAGGAAGCATCATGACATTGAAATTCCTGAAGGCTATCGTACTGGCCGGCACCGTCGCGCTGGCCGGGTGCAGCACCGTACCGACCACGACGCCCACGCTGGATGAAGCGCGTGCCGACTTCGTTGCCGCCAACAACAACCCGCAGGTCGCGACGTACGCGTCGATGGAATTCAAGCAGGCCGGCGAAGCGCTCGACCGCGCCAACCAGGCCGCCGCCCAGCGCGAGAGCCTCGACACGATCGACCGCCTCGCGTACGTCGCCAAGCAGCGCATCGCCACGGCCCAGGAAGTGGCGAAGTCCAAGGCTGCGGAGGCCGAGGTCGCCAATGCGAGCCACCAGCGCGACCGCGTGCAGCTGGAAGCCCGCACCGCCGAGGCCGACCGTGCCAAGCGCGACGCCGCCTCCGCCCAGGCCCAGGCCGCCGCTGCCCAGGCCCAGGCCCAGGATGCCCAGCAGCAGGCCGCCGCGGCCCAGCAGCAGGCCGCCCAACAGGCCGACCGCGCGGCGCACCTGGAAACCCTGCTCGCCGAACTGCATGCGCAGAAGACGGACCGCGGCATGGTCGTCACGATCGGCGACGTGCTGTTCGCCACCGACCGCGCGGAACTGAACGCGAACGGCATGGCGAACGTACGCAAGCTGGCCGAGATCATGATGCAGAACCCCGACCGCACGGTCATGGTCGAAGGATTTACCGACAGCACCGGCAGCGCGGCCCACAACAAGGACCTGTCCGAGCGCCGCGCGGCGTCCGTGGCCCAGGCCCTGGCCAGCCTCGGCGTGCCGCGCGAACGCATCGGCATGCGCGGCTACGGCGAGGCCTTTCCGGTCGCGTCGAACGATACGGCATCCAACCGCCAGCTGAACCGCCGCGTGGAGATCGTGCTGTCGAACGAGGGCGCGACGATCCCGCCGCGGGCGGCGCAGCGCTGAAGCTTGAACCCACCACAGAAACGAGGATAGATTCATCATGGAACAGAACGCATCCAACCTGGCGCACGGCTTCGACATCGCGGAAATCCGCCGCGCGGCCGCCAATCTCGAAGACGGTGCCGTGACGGAAGGCTATGCGGCCGACCGCGAAGCCGTGATCGCGATGCTCAATGCCGCGCTCGCGACCGAGCTGCTGTGCGTGCTGCGCTACAAGCGCCATTACTTCACCGTCAGCGGCCCGAACACGGGCCACATCAAGGCCGAATTCCTCGAGCACGCGCAGCAGGAACAGGACCACGCCGACCGCATCGCCGAGCGCATCGTGCAGCTGAACGGCTCGCCGAATTTCAATCCGGCCACGCTGACCCAGCGCAGCCATGCGGAGTACGACGATTCGGACGACGTGCAGGCGATGATCCGCGCCGACCTGATCGCCGAGCGCGTGGCGATCGAGTCCTACCGCCAGATGATCCAGGCCATCGGCGACAGCGATCCGACCACGAAGATCATGCTGACCGAGATCCTGGCCGTCGAGGAAGAGCACGCCGACGACATGCGCGACCTGCTGGCCTGACTTTTTACCTACCCACCAATGACAAGGAGCACATCATGCTAGATACCATCAGCCGCGCCAACGGCAGCGCATCGTCCGTCAACGGCGCCGCGAAAGACACCTCGGGCGACATGAAAGCGCTCGTCAAGGATGCCCAGTCGCTGCTGAGCGCCGCCGCCTCCCTCACGGGCAACAAGGCCGACGAACTGCGCGAGCGCGGCATGGAACTGCTGGACGAAGCGCTGGGCAAGGCCAGCAAATACCAGGGTCAAGCCATGGTCAAGGGCAAGGAACTGGCGCAGTCGGCCGATGTCTATGTGAAGGACAACCCATGGCGCACCGTGGCCGTGGCGGCCGGTGTCGGCCTGCTGCTGGGTGTCATTCTGGGTCGCAAATAATAACGGTCGGGGGCAGCCATGGATAACAACGAAACCGTCGTGCATAGCCCCGGCCTCATGGGTGGGATCACGGGCCTGGCCAGGAACCTGTTCGGCCTCGTGGTGTCGCGCGTGGAACTCGCCGCGCTCGAGCTGTCGGAAGTGCGCAATCACGTGATCGAACTCGTGGCCATCTTCGCGCTGGCTGCCCTGGCCACGTGGTTCGCGCTGGCCTACGGCACCGCCATGATCGTGGCCCTGGCCTGGGACGAAATGGGGTGGAAGATCCTGCTCGTCATGTTCGCCGTGTTCGCCGTGATCACCCTGATCCTCGTGATGAAGGGACTCTCGTTGCTTAAGCAGGGCAAGCTGGCGTTCCCCGAGACCATGAAGGAATTGCGCAACGACCGCGACATGCTGATGTAAGCAGAAAGGATCACGACATGGACAAGACGATAGGCCATCACACGCAGGGTTCCCACGAAGAGCGCAAGCGGGCCCTGTTGCGCGACGGCGAGTTCTTCCGCGCGGGCGTCGCCCACGCGCGCGCGCAGATCAAGCACGGCGCCCGTCCCGAGGTGATGCTGCACTCGGTCATCGACCACGCGACCTGGGCGCTGCGGACCCGGGCCGACGCGTTGCTCAAGCCGACCGGCACGAGCATCTCCGTCATGGCGCCGTACGCCCTGACGGTGCTGGGCTTCATCCGCAAACGCAAGCTCGGCAAGCCGGCGCTGGGCGCCGCCGTCATCCTGGGCGCGCTCGGTTGGTACTTGCAGCGCAAACGCGCGCAGCAAGTGGCATACTAGGGACAACGCGTCGACATCGACCCCGGGTCGTTGCCGATCATGAATATGGTGGGGCTTGAGCGGCGTCGCAATCATTGATTGGACGCCGTCTTTTTATGTGCCGCGGTCGTTGGAACACTGCGGATCGCGCGGGCGCGAAAAAGCCGGCTCGCGCCGGCTGGACAGGATCACTGCGGTTCCGAGACGACTCAGTAACGATAGACGCGCCCGTCGACGATACGCACACGGTTGCCCACACGCAGGTCGTACACATTGTCCTGGACCACGGTGCGGTATTCGCCATTGTCGAGGCGGACATTGACTGAGTACATCTGCTGGCCTTCCGGATTGCGATTCGCCTCCACGCGGTTGCCGATCGCCGCGCCCGCCACGCCACCGGCCACGGTGGCCGCGGTACGGCCGCCGCCGCTGCCGACCTGGTTGCCTGCCAGCGCACCGACGAGGCCGCCCACGATCGCGCCGGCGCCGCTCGTGCGGGCTTCGCCGGTGCTCACCTGGATCGATTCGATCGTGCCGTAGCCCGTCGAGGCCGTGTTGTCGTAGCCGCTGCGGTAGCCGTCATTGGCGTACGAGGGCTGGGTCGACTGGCTGGCGCAGCCACCGAGGAGCGCACTGGCCGCGACGAGGGCGGCAAGGGTACGAGTAGCTTTCATGACTTGTTCTCCTGGCAAAAAATGTAGGATCAGATTACGCAGTCATGTGTAACGGGTCTGTGCGATGACGCACCCACTTCCCGGCCGTGAACCGCGGCGTTTTCACCATCTCCTTTCCTGTGTTCGTCAGCGAACAGAAATCATCCTTACAGCAGAGTAAAACGTCACCAGGACTTCAAAAAAGAGTGGCAAAAAGGAGAAGAACAATGCGCGCACCACACACGATCCTGTTGTTGGCGGCCGCCCTACTGTGGGCAGCTGGACATGTCCATGCGGCGACGCCGGAAGCGAAGCTGGCCTTCCAGCAGGCGCGCGACGCGGCGGCGGCCGAGTACAAGACCGCGCGTGCCCGTTGCGATGCCATCACGGGCAATCCGAAGGACGTGTGCGTGCTCGAGGCGAAAGCCGTGCGCGTGCATGCCGAGGAAGAAGCGCGGGCCAAATACGAAGACACGTTGAAGGCCTACACGCGGGCGCGCATGCGCATCGCCGCCGCGAACTACGACGCCGACAAGGCGCGCTGCGCCGGCCTCACGGGCAACCCGAAGGATGTCTGCCAGGAACAGGCCAAGGCCCGCCTCGTCGCGGCCCAGGCCGATGCCAAGGCCGACCAGAAGACGATCGAAGCGCGCAACCAGGCGCGCGACGACAAGGTGGCCGCCGCGTATCGCGTCGCCATGGAGAAATGCGACGCCTTCGCGGGCGCCGCCAAGGACCAATGCGTCTCGGCCGCGAAGGCCGAGTTCGGTAAATAAGCGGGCCATCCGCACCTCGCTCGTCAAGAGCACAACCAGTACCACCACTAACAAGGAGTTCATCATGAACGTCAGCAAACGCATCGCTACCGCACTGTTCACCGCCACCGTCGCATTCACCGTCGTCGGCTGCTCGTCGACCCCGGTCCACGAAAGCACCGGCGAGTACGTCGACGACGCCGCCATCACGGCGAAGGTCAAGGCCGCGATCTTCAACGAGCCGACCCTGAAGTCCACCGAGATCAACGTCGAGACCTACAAGGGTGACGTGCAGCTGTCGGGCTTCGTGGCCCAGCCGCAGGATGCGCAGAAAGCCGCCGACGTGGCGCGTGGCGTGAAGGGTGTGTCGTCGGTCAAGAACGACATCCGCGTAAAATAAAGCCATCGGGACGGCCGGTTGATGGCCGGCCCGACGGTAGTTCGATCGCCGCACCGTGCGGCATCCGCCAGGGCAGGAAGCTGTCCGGCGGGTGCCCGGGATCGGCTGTTTTTTTCAGGCAGGTATCATGCAGCTCGCCCAATCCGGCCCCGCACCATCCGAGGCATCCGACACCATCGTTCCGGTTGCCATGCCGGCCGCCGACCTCGAACAGGCGGCGCGCGAAGCCGGCCTCGTGAACGGTGCCGGCGCGCCGACCGGCGACGAGCTCGGTGCCGTCCACGGCGAACTGCGCCTGCCCGTCCACGTGAATGCGCGCGGTCTCACGCTCGGCGTGATCGCGACCGTCGCCTTCGTCTTCGGCCTGCAGTGGGCCAAGAATTTCCTCGTGCCGCTCCTGCTCGGCATCTTCATCGCCTACACCCTCAGCCCCGTCGTGCGCTGGCTGGAACGCTGGCACATCAGGCGAGCCATCGGCGCCACCGCCGTCACCGCCCTGATCCTCGTCGGCATGGGCCTGACCGCGCAACGGGTGCAGGGCGAATTCCTGAACATCGTCGACGAACTGCCGACGCTGACGCACAAGGTCACGCGCATCCTCACGGACGGGTCGGACGGGCCGTCGACCATCCAGCAGGTGCAGGCCGCCGCGGCGGAGCTCGAGCAGGCCGCCGCGAATGCGGGCGGCGGTGCGAAACGGGCCGCGCCGCCGCGCCGCGCATCGGTAGCGGCCGCCACGCCGACGCCGGGCGCCAGCAATTTCCGCATCATGGACTGGCTGCTGGCGGGGTCCGTCGGGCTGGCCAGCTTCATCTCGCAGGCCACGATGGTCGTGTTCCTCGTGTTCTTTTTGCTGCTGGCGGGCGACACGTTCAAGCGCAAGCTGGTCAAGCTGACGGGTCCGTCGCTGACGCAGAAAAAAGTCACGGTGCACATCCTCGAAGACATCAACACGTCCATCCAGAACTATATGTTCATGCTGCTCGTCACGAACGTCCTGCTGGCGCTGCTGATGTGGGCGGCGCTGCGCGCCATCGGCCTGGAAAACGCGGGCGCGTGGGCGATCTTCGCCGGCGTGGCGCACATCATGCCGTACTTCGGGCCGCTGTTGATCACGTCGGTCACGGGCCTGGTCGCCTTTCTGCAATTCGAATCGCTGCGCATGGTGATCCTCGTGGCCGGTGCGTCGCTGGCGCTCGCGACGCTCGTCGGCATGGTCGTCACGACCTGGATGACGGGCAAGATCGCGAAGATGAACCCGGCCGCCGTCTTCGTCAGCCTGCTGTTCTGGGGCTGGCTGTGGGGCATGTGGGGATTGCTGCTCGGTGTGCCGGTCGTCGTCGTGATCAAGGTCGTGGCGGAGCGCGTCGAGGGGATGGAAGTCATCGCCGAACTGCTCGGCGAATAGGTGTGTGCGCGGCACGGTCGCCGCGCACGCGCACGCGTCCTGCCGCGCCGCGCCGGGTTCAGCGTGCCGGCGACGGGTGCGACCCGGGCGCGGCGTCCGGCTTGCGCGCACCGGGCACGTCCTTGTCGCGCAGGCTGCCCATCTGCAAGGCGTACTGGCGGGCGAATTCCGCGCCCAGGAAAAAGATCTGTGCCGAGTAATACACCCACAGCAGCAGCGCGATCAGGGACCCGGCCGCGCCGAAGCTGCTCGCCGTCCCGCTGTTGCCGATGTACAGGCCGATCGCGAATTTACCCAGCGTGAACATGATGGCGGTGCCGAGGGCGCCGATGGTCACGTCGTGCCAGGACAGTTTCACGCGCGGCAGCAGCTTGTAGATCGCGCCGAACATCACGGCGATGACGAGAAAGCTGAACGCCCACGCCACCCAGCCGAGCACGATCGTCGCCGAATGCCACATGCCGCCCAGGTATTTTTCGAGCAGGGTCAGCGCGGCCGACACGACGAGCGTGAACATCAGCAGCAGGCCCAGCGTGAGGATCAGGCCGAACGACAGCAGGCGGGTACGCACGGTATCCCACCAGGTTGCGTCCTGCGGCTGCGGGACGTCCCAGATTTCGTCGAGACTGTCCTTGAGTTCGGCGAATGCGCTCGTCGCGCCGACGAGCAGCAGGCCGGTGGCGATGATCGTCGCCAGCTTGCCGCTTTCCTTGTTGCGGGCGCCGGCGAGGATCGCCTGGATGGTTTCCGCGCCCTGCTTGCCGACGAGGCCGCGCAGTTCGTCCAGCAACTGGCCCTGGGCGGCGTCGGTGCCGTAGAAAAAGCCGGCGATCGCGATGACCAGCACGAGGATCGGCGCCAGCGAGAACAAGGTGTAGAAGGCGAGGGCGGCGCCCTTGCTCGACGCCCGGTGGCCCAGCCACTCGGTCACGGCGCAGCGCATCACGTGGACGACCTGGCGGGAGAAGGGGATCCAGTTTTGTACTGCCATCGGGTTACCTCCAAAAAGACGAACGCGCCCGAAAGGCGCGTTCAAGGGCCTACGCCCGGTACCGCTCAGGCGCGGCCGGCGGACTGCTGCCGGCCGCGAGCAGGGCGGCTGCCCTGCATGGTCGCATTACTGCACGCGGCGCTCGACGGTGATCGGCTCCACTTCCACGCGGCGGTTCGGTGCCAAGCACTCGATCAGGTCCTTGCGCTTCTTCTGGTGGCAGTCGGTCACGACCGGGTTCTGCTCGCCCTTGCCGTAGGCTTTCAGGCGGCTGCCGTCGATGCCCTTGCCGATCAGGTACTCGCGCACGGCGTTGGCACGGCGCTCCGACAGCTTCTGGTTGTACTTGGTCGAACCCAGACGGTCGGTGTAGCCCGTGATGTCCACGTCGGTGATCGACGGATCGGCCTGCAGCGCGGCGGCGATGTCGTCCAGCTTGGGCTGCGGCATGTTCAGGGTCGCCTTGTCGAAACCGAACAGTTCGCTGGCCGACAGGGTCACCTTCTCGAAACGGGCCGGCGGCGGTGGCGGCGGAGCGGCCGGTGCCGGCGGCGGGGTCTCGACGACGGGAGCCGGTGCAGGTGCCGGTGCCGGGGCAGGTGCCGGACGCGGCGGCGGGTTGAAGGCGTAGTTCAGGCTGACGGTCGCGTACTTGGTGTTGGCGCGCGAGAAGCCGAACTTGTCGTCGTCGCGCAGGTGGGCGCGCACGTCGCGCAGGTCGGCCTGCAGGGACCACTGGTCGTTCATGCTGACCTGGAAGCCGAAGCCGGCCTGGTAGTAGGGAGACCAGCCGGACGCGTTACGGATCGGATTGCTCTCGTGGTCGCGCTCGCCGCCCACGCCGACCAGCAGGTACGGACGGAAGGTCTTACGCGACAGCATCAGCAGGGCATCGACGCCGACGAGGGTCTGGCGGTAGTTGTAACCGTTGTCGTCCACGCGCGCCTGGGTGGCGCCGAACTGGATATCCCACAGCGGATGCACGGCCTTACCGAACTTCAAGCCGCCGCCCCAGTCCTTCTTCGAGGTGAGGAAATCATGGTCGGGCTTGATGCCGACCACCGTCGGGGCGATATACCACGACGGATTGATGACCTCGGTGGTGTCCTGGGCCAGGGCCGTTCCGGCTGAGCACAGGATGGCGGCGGCCAGAGCGATCTTCTTCGTATTATTCACAGGTAACTCCCATAAGTTGTAAAGGTACTTGACATCGCATGCCTTGCAGAGATGTTGATGCCAAGCTTACAAGTCGGCTATTTTTCGGGTCAGTGCGCTAGCGCACCTAACGGCCGGTTGCTGTGGTGATTTTACAACGTAGTCATTTATGCCATGATTGCGTGTTGTTTCAAAATGTTACGAACTGCGAAGTAAAATCCGCCTTTTACGCGCAACGTCGCCCTTCCTGCGATGTAGCTTCGTTTCATTACAGCTTCGTCATCTCCAGTCCCGGGAATGCATGCGCTCGCTCATGCGACGGCTGATCAATACCGCTTCGATTTCCGGCGGCGCTGCATGCTTCCCGTTGAGCCCCGCCAATTTGTTGCTCGTCAATTCACGTATGAATTTCTCTTGCCTCGAAGGATAAATAACTTTCAGAAATTTTTAGAAATGTTGGATGGCGCACAGACCAGGGGTGATGAGGCGGGCAATCTTGTATCCAGTTAAGCGGAACCGGCGTGTTGACAAGTGGTCATACAGACACGGCGGTCCGGGCCATACCAGAACACAGTCCTTTCTTCACGGAGTAGACCAATATGCATGCAGCGACTCACCACAATGCGGTACAAGGCGATCTCAACGCGGTGCACACTTCCAGCAACTCTGCACTGATCGAACGCGTCCCACCGCAGCCGACCGAGCGCGCACCGATTTCGCTCGCGCCGATCGAGCGGGTGCGGTCGACGTCGGCCACCCAGCGCCGGATCGAGAACATGCAGAAGCTGATTGGCGAGCTGCAAACCCATGAGATGCTGGCCGACGAAATCGCCTGGTTCCTCAAATTCTCGCCCTCGGGCGCCCGCAAATACATCCGCGACCTGCGCGAAGCCGGCGTCATCGAACTGGCCCGCTACATCGAAGGCACCGCCACCTACCTGGGCAAGGCCGTGTACCGTATTTCGCCGGACCCCGATCGCGTCAAGGCCTTCCTGGGCGCCATCTGCCAGCCCAAGCGCGAAGGCGTCGCTCCGCGCAAGGAGCGTCCGGGCCTGCGCGAGCAGAGCATGGCCGGCACCGGGCGCCACTTCCACATCCTCGCCGACGACACCCATTACGCGATCCGCGTCAACCGCAGCCCGGTGACCCGCGATCCGCTCGTCGCCGCCCTGTTCGGCCCGCCGCCGAGCCAGGTCGGCAAAGAGCGCGCCTGAGCGCCCGCAATCCGACCCGCGGCCGCAGGAAGCAGCCGCGGCCGACGCGCCACCCCGCCGACAGGCCGGGTGGCGCTGTTTTTTTCCAGATTCCCAATTGAAAAGGCGACAAGCGCGCTCATATGCCGGATGCGGCACCCTGACCGCTTACCCCATCAAGGAGAATCCATGCTGCCGAGTGCCGAAGCCCTGGAAGGAAAACCGGTTCCCCGCGTCACGTTCAAGGCGCGCCCGAACGACCAGTGGCGCGACGTGACGACCGATGACCTGTTCAAAGGCAAGACCGTCGTCGTGTTCGCCTTACCGGGCGCGTTCACGCCGACCTGTTCCTCCGCGCACCTGCCGCGCTACAACGAACTGGCACCTGCCTTTCGCGAGAACGGCGTCGACGACATCGTCTGCATGGCCGTCAACGATGCCTTCGTCCTGCAATCCTGGCAGGCCGGCCAGGAAGCGGGCAATATCACGATGATCCCCGATGGTAACGGCGATTTCACGGAAGGCATGGGCCTGCTCGTCGACAAGCGCGATCTCGGCTTCGGCAAGCGCTCGTGGCGCTACTCGATGCTCGTCAAGGACGGCGTCATCGCGAAGATGTTCATCGAGCCGGACAAGGAGGGCGATCCGTTCGAAGTGTCGGATGCCGACACCATGCTGCGCTACATCAATCCGGACGCGACCCCGCGCGAACCGGTCGTGATGTTTTCCAAGCCGGGCTGCCCGTTTTGTGCGCGCGCCAAGGCCGTGCTCAAGGCGAACGGCATCGTCTTCACGGACATCCCGCAAGATGCGAAGATCACGACCAGCGTGCTGCGTGCCGTCTCCGGCGGCACCACGTGGCCGCAGGTCTTTGTCGGCGGCAAGCTGATCGGCGGTGCCGAGGCGGTCACCGCGCATTTCGCGCGGCAGGCGCCGGCCGGGGCCAATTAACACCGGTATCGGGAGATTGCGATGGAAGCCGCTGTCGTCTGCGCCGCGCTTGCGCTCGCCGTGCTGCTGGCCTGGCTCGTCCCGCGCTGGCGCCTGCGCCGGGTGCTCGGGCGGCCGCTGACCGCCTTTCAGCTCGGCGTCATCGAACGCAACGTCGCGCAATACCGGGGCATGTCCACCGAACTGCGCGCGCAGCTGCAAGGCCTCGTCAAGCAATTCCTGCACCACAAGACGTTCGTCGGCTGCGCCGGCCTCGAGGTGACGGAAGAGATGCGCGTGACCATCGCCGCGCAGGCCTGCCTGCTGCTGCTCAATCGCCCGAGCCGCGTGTATCCCGGCCTCCATGCCGTGCTCGTCTATCCCGGTGCCTTCCTCGTGCCGCGTCGCGAGCAGGACGCCGCCGGTGTCGTCACGGAAACGCGCCAGGACCTGCTGGGCGAATCGTGGGGCGACGGCCGCGTCGTGCTGTCCTGGGAGCACGTGCGCCGCGCGGGCCTGGCATCCGAGGGCACGCACAACGTCGTGCTGCACGAATTCGCACACCAGCTCGACAGCGAATCGGGCAGCAACAACGGCGCGCCCTTCCTCGGCAGTCCGGAACGTTATCGCATCTGGTCGGAAACGCTGTCGCGCGACTTCGCCATGCTGCGGCGCGATGCGTACTGGGGCCAGCGCGACGTGCTCGATCCGTACGGCGCCACGAACCCGGCCGAGTTCTTTGCGGTGGCCACGGAAAGTTTCTTCGAGCAACCGCACGAGCTGGCCGCGCGCCATCCCGACCTGTACGCGGAGTTCGAGGCGTATTATCGCGTGGATCCGCGCGCCTGGTTTGCCGCGCCGGCGCCGGAACCCGAGCATTACGGCGAAGTCTATGGACAATGGCGCTAAGCCGCGCGCAAGCGTGCGCTCGCGTACAGAGAGCCAGCCCGGCGGGATGCATGATGCACTTACTATCGACGCAGGAGGTCATCCATGTCCACGATCATTGCAGGGCACTTCCAGCTGCAGGATGACGTCGAGCGGGCGCGCCGCGCCCTGGTCGACGCCGGTTTTTCGAGCGAACGCATCAGTGGGTTCTACCTGAGCCAGCCGGGCCAGCACGACCTGACGCCGATCGGCGGCGACAACATCCACTCGCCGGGCGCGAAGGAGTCGCCGATGGGCGTGGCCGAGGGCGCCGGCGCAGGTGCGGCGATCGGCATCGTCGCGGGCGCCTTGACGACCCCCGTCACCGGACCGCTGGGGCCCGTGGTTGGCGGCCTCGTCGGCGCCCACGTCGGTTCGCTGTTCAGCTTTTCCAAGATGAAAGAATCGGGCGAGAGCGAAAAGGGCGGCCGCGCGCCGGTGGAAAACCGTCCGGCCGGCATGCTCGTGGCCGTCGCGTTCGACGATGGGGGCCTCGAACAGCGCGCCGTCGACCTGCTGCGCGACCTCGGCGCCCATCATATCGAACGGGCCAGGGGCAATATCGTCGATGGCGACTGGGCCGACTTCGACCCGGCCACCGTGCCCGACATCATCCACTGAGTAACTGCCGCCGCGTGCTGCGGCGGCGTTCTGTCCGATTACTCAGGTACATCGTTTTCCTTCCCCCATGTCCGGCCGACCCAGCTTTATCCGTTTGCGCTTCGTCAAGGACGGCTTTGTCCGGCGCCCTAGACTCGGTGCTTCGTGCTGCGCACCCGGCGCGGCAGGTTTGATGACAGGACGATGAAACCATGCACGATAACAAAGTAGCCTTGGTGACTGGAGGAATGGGTGGACTCGGCACGGCAATCTGCCGGCGCCTGCAGGCGGAGGGGTTCCGCGTGGCGGCAACCTATTCGCCCGGCAATGCCACGCCTGACGCGTGGCTGGCCGCCCAGAGGGACGAAGGGTACCGATTCACGGCGTATCGCGTCGACGTGACCGACTACGGCGACTGCGAATGGATGATGCAGAAACTGCTGGCCGAGATGGGCCGGGTGGACGTATTGGTGAACAATGCCGGCATCACGCGCGACAAAAGCCTGCGCAAGATGACGGTCGAGGATTGGCAGGCCGTCCTGCGTGCCGACCTCGACAGCGTGTTCAACATGAGCAAGCAGGCGGTCGAACCGATGATGGCGCAGCGCTGGGGGCGCATCATCAATATCTCGTCCGTCAACGGCCAGCAGGGCGCCTTTGGCCAGGTCAATTACTCGGCCGCAAAGGCCGGCATGCACGGCTTCACGAAGGCGCTCGCGCTGGAAATGGCGCACCACGGCGTGACCGTGAACACGGTATCGCCCGGCTACCTGCGCACCAAGATGGTCGACGCGGTGCCCAGCGAAGTGATGAACGGCAAGATCCTGCCGCAGATCCCCGTGGGCCGCCTGGGCGTGCCGGACGAGATCGCCGGCCTCGTCGCCTACCTGGCCTCGGAAGACGCCGGCTTCATGACGGGCGCCAACCTGGCCATCAACGGCGGCCAGCACATGTATTAAGCGGCACACGGTGTGCGGCACACGGTGTGCGGCGCACGATGTGCTGCACACGGTCTGCGGCGCACGCCGCGCGCCGAATGTTGTGCGACGGCGCTGCCGCGCCTGGTCGGTCCGGCTGGTTCGGGGGAGCCGGCGCCGGCCACCGCGGGGCGCCAGGCAGTGGGGGCGGGACGGCCTGTCTGACGGGCCTCCCGCTCTTTTTCACGGAGCGGTCGACCGTACTGCGCGCGCAAGGGGGTGTCTGACCGTCTGCGGGTCGGGGCGAAATTTCGTCCGCGGCCTGGAACGTCGTTCGGCGCAGGCGGATAGCGCCGCTGGCGCTGGGTCCCCGGGGTTGCGTGCGACGCGACGCAGCGACCTCGGGCCCCTGCCTGCGCAGGGGCGACGTTCTCACTGCCGGCGCAACAAGTCAGTCAGTCAGGCAGGCCTGGCCAGGTCAGTCGGATAGGCCTAGCGTCGTTCGGCCCGCGTCTGGCAATCGATGCACAGCCGCGCCTCCGGCCGTGCCAGCAGGCGCGACGCGCCGATCGGCTGGCCGCATTCCTCGCACAATCCATACGTGCCGTCCTCGAAACGGGCCAGGGCCTGGCGCAGCTGGCGCATCTCGGCCGAATGGTGGTCGGCGGCTTCGCGCGACAGGTCGTTCAGCAGGCGTACGGTGGCACGGTCCAGTGGCGACGTCTCGACCTCGTCCACGGGCAGCTCGCTGGCGTCCTGTTGCGGTTGCTCGACGCTGGACAGCGCCTCGACGCGGCGTTCGAGCATGGTCTTGAGCAGCGCCAGCTGCTCGGGCGTAAGGGGTTCCATGGTCACGCCATGTCCACGGGGAAGGCGTGACGGAACGCGCCGGACTCGACGTGTGGATTGACGTTCATGGAGATCCCCTTCGTTCGTGTCGTTGGATGCCGCGCGGCGGCAACCCAGTGTAGCGCGGAACGCCGGGGATGCCTACCGCCACACCTCAGGCAGGAGCGGCGGGCGCTGCGGGCGCGTTGTCGACGGCAATGACGTCGAGCTGGCCCTTGAGACCCTCGACGGCGGCGAGGATGGGCACGACCTGGCCCGTGCTGGCCGCCGCCGCCAGCCCCAGCAGGCGGGCCACGAGCGTGATGCCGTCGCCGATGCGCGTGATGCGGCGGATCTTGTCGGCGGCGTCCACGGTCAGCTGGATCAGGTGTTGCTGCGGCTGGCCCAGCGCCGACACGATGCAGGCCGCCGCCTCCGCATACAGCCGGTTGGCGCGCTGGCGCAGCTCCATCTCCGCGTTCAGCAGGGCGCGCGCGGCCGCCTGCTCCGATTCCGGCACGTCCTCGCCGTGGTGGCGGCGGATGTCGC
Source organism: Massilia luteola (assembly GCF_034420155.1). NCBI lineage: Bacteria > Pseudomonadati > Pseudomonadota > Betaproteobacteria > Burkholderiales > Oxalobacteraceae > Massilia > Massilia luteola. The sequence continues at coordinate 80,644 of NZ_JAXOFN010000015.1, read as the reverse complement.
GCATCACCCGGTCGTGGATGCTGTCCGCGCACGCCGAAAGCTCGTCGGCCAGTTCTTCCACCTGGCGTGCCGTCGACAATGCCTCGGCCGGGCCGGGCGGCGCGGTCGGCGCGGGCTGGGCTCCGCCCGGCCGGGAATTCGTGTCGTTTGCCATGATCTCTCCTCGTGCGCTCAATCGGACAGGGCGTCGCGCAGGCGCGTGAGGTCGCGCGCGTACGCGGCCAGCATCGTGCGTATCTCGTCGCCATGCAGGTTATTGATGTTTACGCGCAGTTTCTGGTGGCCGAGGGCCACTTTGGTCAAACCCTGCAACGCCAGGTCATAGCGTTTGTCGACCAGTTTATATTCCGTCGACTTGTTCAGGTAATGGACCTTGGCCAGGGTCACGAGCATGCGGTCGGATGTCTTGCTGGAAAAGGGGATTTCGACGTCGAAGATGCCGAGCACGGTCTTCTTTTCGTTGTCGTTGGTCTTGGCGTACAGCCGGGTCAGCGTGATCATCGCTTCCAGCAGGATCTGCACGTCGGCGTCGCCGTCGCGCACCATCGTTTCGACGCTGCGGTTCTGGTAGCCGGACGCGATCACCCGCGTCAGCAGCCGTGCCAGCCCCGTGTAGGCGGCAATCTGCCGCTGCTGCAGGCCCGATTCCGCATTCGCCTTGAGGCCGCTGCCGAGGTCGTCGATGCGGTCGGACAGGTCGTAGCGGGTGTCGCCCGCCAGCACGCTGAGCGTCTGCATGTACAGCACGACGGTCTTCTGGATGCTGACGAAGTCGTCGTAGACGGCGCGCCGGCGCGCATCGTTTTCCTTGGCGATGCGGTCGGCGCCCGGCGACAGATACGGTTGCTCGCGCTCGTAGGTGTCGCGGTAGCGGCGCGACAGCTCGCCATAGCCGCCCACGCGGGCCGAGGCGTCGGCGAATTGCCGCACCTCGGCCAGGCTCACCTGGCCGGTACTGGCGCAACCGCCCAGCAGCAGGCTGGCGGCAAGGACAAAAAAGGAAAGGCAGCGGCGCAGGTCCATGGGTCCTTTCTGGGCGGCAAAATGCCGGCCGGAAAAGCCCCCATTCTTTCAAACCTGGGCGCTTCGTTATTGCCAATGATCAATTCAAACGGACGGACGCCAGCCGAGGCCGGCCACGGTGTCGCCTTGCGGGATGTATTCGCAGCCGACCCAGCCGTCGTAACCCAGTTCGTCCAGGGTGCGGAACAGGAACGGGAAATTGATCTCGCCGGTGCCCGGTTCGTGCCGGCCCGGCACGTCGGCCAGCTGGATGTGGCGGATCAGCGGCAGGCGTTCGCGCAGCGTATTGGCGAGGTCGCCCTCCATGCGCTGCATGTGATAGATGTCGTATTGCAGGAACAGATTGGGTACGGCCGCCTCTGCGATGATGGCGGCGGCCTGGGCGCTGCGGGTCAGGAAATAGCCGGGGATGTCGCGGTCGTTGATCGGCTCGATCAGCAGGGCGATGCCGTGCGGGGCCAGCGCGGCGGCGGCGAAGCGGAGGTTGTCGACGAAGGTGGCATGCGCGCGTTCCGGCGCCACGTTCGGCGGCAGCTTGCCGGCCAGGCAGTGCAGGCGTTTCACGCCCAGGTCGAGCGCGTATTCCAGCGCCAGTTCGACGGTGTCCTGGAACTCGCCGGCGCGGCGCGGATCGCAGGCCAGGCCCCGTTCGCCGGCCGCCCAGTCGCCGGCTGGAAAATTATGCAGCGCCAGTTCCAGCCGGTGGCGCGCCAGGCGGCCGGCGATCTGCTCGGCGTCGAAGGCGTACGGGAACAGGAACTCGACGCCGTCGAAGCCGGCCGCGCGCGCGGCGCCAAAACGTTCCAGGAAGCCGAGGTCGTTGAACATCAGGCTCAGGTTGGCGGCGAAGCGGGGCATGCGGGTTCCTTTGCGGTGGGATAACCGCCTATGTTACAGCGACCATGCTAAACCGTCGTGGCGGGCGCGTCGCGCAGCGCACGCATCGGCGTGAACAGCCAGGCCAGCAGCGCGGCGCCCGCGAGGCACGCGCCGGCGCCGCCGAACAGTGTCGGCAGCGCGACGCGGCTGGCGATCCACCCGGACAGCGCGGCGGCCAACGGCGCCAGGCCCATGAAGACGAACATGAACAGGCTCATCGTGCGGCCCAGCAGTTCGCGCGGTACGCGCTGCTGGATCCACGTGAACACCGCGACCTGCACGAACCCGCCCAGCACGCCGATGAGGACGTTGATCAGCATGCCCTGCCAGCTGGCGGTAATCAGGCCCAGCGGCACGAGCAGCAGGCCGACGATGCCGTCGACCAGCAACAAGGTCATGCCGAGATTGCCGGCGCGCCGGCGTCCGGCGATGCCGCTCGCGGCCATGCCCAGCAGAGCGCCGGCGCCATGCGCACCCAGCAGCAGGCCGAGCGCGGACGCGCCGTGCAGGCGGCTGCTGGCCAGCAGGGGCAGCGCGACCTGCATCACGCCGCCGATCACGCAGGCGCACAGGCCCCAGTAGATGAAGCAGGTGCGCAGCAGGGTGTCGCGCCACACGGCCGCGAGGCCGGCCGCCACGGCGCGCAGTACCGGTTGCGGCGCCGGCGGCGTGAACGGCCGCGGTGCGACCTGCGCCAGGGTCCAGGCCGACACGGCGAAACTGAGGCAGTCGACGCCGAACGCCAGCGCGAGGCCGTGCATGTGGCGGGGGCCGCCGCTGCCGTCGCCGGCGAGTGCGAACAGCAGGCCCGCCAGCAGCGGCCCGGCCAGCAGCGCCGCCTGGCGCAGCCCCATCATCATGCCGTTCGCGGCTTGCAGGTATTGCGGCGCAACGGCATGCGGCAGCATCGACGTACCGGCCGGGATGCCGAACGCCGAGGCGAGCGACAGGCCCAGCGCCAGCGCGAGCACGACGGGCAGGTGCGCGTGGCCGCCGTAGACGAGGATGGCCAGCGCGGCCAGCAGCGCGGTGTTGACGTGCTTGGTGAGCATCAGGACCCGCTTGGGCGCGTAACGGTCGACGAGCGCGCCGCCGAACAGGATCAATACGGCGCGCGGGAGGCCCATCAGCGCGACGGACATGCCGAGCGCGACGGGATCGCCGGTCAGCTCGAGCACGAGCCAGGGCAGGGCGATCAGGGTGAACTGGTCGCCCACGATGGAGACGGCGCCGCCGCTCATCAGCCACACGAAGTTGCGGTCGCGCAGCAGCGGCCGGGATGGGTTGTTCATGCGAGCTCCTTGTCGTCGCAGGGGCGTGCGCGGGCCTGGCCTGCACGCCATCGTGGTTGAGATTGTGGTTGCGGTTGGGGGTGCGAGCAGCGGCGCCGGTTCAGGCGCGGCGGATCAGGACATCAGCGGCCGATGCCGGCGATCTGCGCGAGCAGGTCCGACGTGGCCTGCAACTGGTCGCGCGCCGGGCCGCCGAGCATGGCACGGCTGATGTTGTCGACGACGGTCGTCGCGTTCGTCACCAGTTCGCCGCCCGTCGGCGTGATCAGCGCGTAGCCGACGCGGGCGTCGCGCGGGTCGCTCTGGCGCGTGACGAGGCCGATCTTTTCCAGCGGCAGCAGGGAGCGCGTGACGCCGGAAGCCGTGAGGCCCAGCTTGTCGGCCAGGTCGACGCGGCGTAGGCGGCCGCCCGGCGCGCGCTGCAGGTGCAGCAGCAGCTGGTAGTCGGCGAAGCTGATGCCGTGGTGGCCGCCCAGGGCGCTGTCGAGGCGGCGCACGAGCGTCGCCCAGGCGCGCGAGAGGCGCAGGCAGAATTCGGTGGTGAGGTTGTCGGGGGTGTCGGTCGTAGTATCGGTCGAGGTCATTGGGGGCTCCGGGTGCTGGACTATTACTTGATTCGTTAAGTATAGATTGGATTTTAACAGTTCGCAAGTACTTGAGTTCGCAAATATCTCGGCCAGCCACAAAAAAACCGGGAACAGAGTCCCGGCCTTCGACGTGCGGGTGGACGCCGGCGTACCGGCGCCCGTGCGCATCAGCGGTGCATCAGCGGTCGCCGCCGGAGCGGGGCGCCGCCGGACGCGGGCCGCGGCCACGGCCGCCGCCATTGCCGCCGCCACCACCGCCGCTGCGGTTGCCCGGCTGGCCGGCGCGCGCGCCGTTGTTGCCGCCACCATTGCCGCCGTTGCGTTGGCCCGTGGCCGGTGCCGCCTGCGTGCGCGGCTTGGCGCCGCCGGCGGCGCCTGCGCCGTTGCCGGCACCGCGGTTGCCGCCCGGGCGGCCGCGGCCCGGATGGCCCGGCGCGCCGCTGCGCAGCTGGATCGGCTGCGGCTTCGCGCTCGGGTCCGGCTCGAAGCCCGCGATCACCTGGCGCGGCAGGGTCTGCTTGATCAGCTTTTCGATGTCCTTGAGCATCTGGTGCTCGTCCACGCAGACGAGCGACACGGCCTCGCCCGTGGCGCCGGCGCGGCCCGTGCGGCCGATGCGGTGCACGTAGTCTTCCGGCACGTTCGGCAGGTCGTAGTTGACCACGTGCGGCAGCTGGTCGATGTCGATGCCGCGCGCCGCGATGTCGGTGGCGACGAGCGCCGTCAGGCTGCCGTCCTTGAACTCGGCCAGCGCCTTGGTGCGCGCCGACTGGCTCTTGTTGCCGTGGATCGCCATCGCGCCGATGCCGTCCTTGCCGAGCTGCTCGACGAGCTTGTTCGCGCCGTGCTTGGTGCGGGTGAACACGAGCACCTGTTTCCAGCCGTGCGTCTTGATCAGGTGCGCCAGCATCGGGTGCTTCTTGTCGCGGTCGACCGGGTGGATCTTCTGGGCGATGACTTCGACGGTCGAGTTGCGCGGCGCCACTTCGATCATGGCCGGGTTGTCCAGCAGGCGGTCGGCCAGGCCCTTGATCTCGTCCGAGAACGTGGCCGAGAACAGCAGGTTCTGGCGCTTCGGCGGCAGCACGGCCAGCACTTTGCGGATGTCGTGGATGAAGCCCATGTCCAGCATGCGGTCGGCTTCGTCCAGGATCAGGATTTCGATCTTGTCGAGCTTGATCGTGCCCTGGCCCACGTGGTCGAGCAGGCGGCCCGGCGTGGCGACGAGGATGTCGACGCCATTCGCCAGCATCTTGATCTGCGGGTGGATGCCGACGCCGCCGAAGATCACGGCCGAGTTCAGGTTCGTGTGCTTGGCGTAGGTGCGGACGTTTTCCTCGACCTGGGCCGCGAGTTCGCGGGTCGGGGCGAGCACGAGGGCGCGGATCGGGCGCTTGGACGATTTATTCGAAAGCTGCGTGCCGGCCTTGTCGGTCGACAGGCGGTGCAGCACGGGCAGCGTGAAGCCGGCCGTCTTGCCGGTGCCGGTCTGGGCGCCGGCCAGCAGGTCGCCACCACCCAGCACGGCGGGAATCGCCTTGGCCTGGATCGGGGTCGGGGCGGTATAGCCAGCTTCAGTGACGGCGCGCACGATGGCGTCGGACAGACCGAGAGAATTGAATGACATAGTTATCTGGTAGGGATCGGCCCGTCGTTGCCACGCCTTTTTGCAGCGGAAACGCCAGTCCAGCCGATCGGATTACACAACAGGGCGGCCGGTACTGGTGCCGGCACGCCAAGACGTGAACGCAGACGCAACGTCAACGATCACGCGACATTATAGTTAAAAAATGTTTCGCTATGGAAATTTTAGCGCGGCCTGTGCCGATTTGGGACAGGGCCGGTGGAAGCGGGAGCGCGACACCTCGTGGGTGCCGGAGGCATGGTTGCAGGCGCCTGCGATGCCTGCCTGCTGCGGGAAACCCGCGCGGCCAGCAAGGCCCGCGGCATTCCCCGGACTTACACGAGACGTATTTTACGCGAAACGGCGGGTGGCCGCTCAGGCGAACGGTTTCAGCAGCGCGACCATGCCCGCGAAGACCTTCGGGCCGGCGGCGATGACGTCGCCCTTGTTCAGGTATTCGGATTCGCCGCTGAATTCGCCGACGATGCCGCCCGCCTCGGTCACGAGCAGCGAGCCGGCGGCGATGTCCCAGATCTTGAGGTGCTTTTCGAAGTAGCCGTCGACGCGGCCGGCGGCCACGTTGGCCAGTTCCAGCGCGGCCGAGCCGCTCGAGCGCAGGCCGTGGCAGCGCGGCGCCACCACTTCGTACATGCGCAGGTATTCGGCGAGGTCGCGCGGCTCGGCGCCGTGGCCGGAGCCGATCAGCGCCTTGTTGATGCGGTCCGGATTGCGCACGCGGATGCGCTTGTCGTTCAGGTAGGCGCCGGCGCCCTTGGTGGCGGTGAACAGGTCGTTGCGGACCGGGTCGTAGATGACGGCCTGCGTGATCACGCCGCGCTGTCGCAGCGCGATGGAGATGCAGTAGTTGGGGTAGCCGTGCAGGAAGTTGGTGGTGCCGTCGATCGGATCGATGATCCAGACGTATTCGCTCTCGTCGTTCAGGTTCGCGGTGGCGCCCGATTCCTCGCCGAGGATGGCGTGGTCGGGATAGGCTTTCAGCAGCGTTTCGACGATCGCCTGTTCCGAAGCCTGGTCGACGTCGGTGACGAAGTTGTTGTGGCTCTTTTCGCTGACGGTGATGCGGTCGAGGTCGAAGGATGCGCGGTTGATGACGGTCGCGGCGCGGCGGGCGGCCTTGATGGCCGTATTGAGCATGGGGTGCATAAGCTATCCGTAAAAAATGCTGACGCCCACCGCGCGCGGGCGCTGTGAACGATCTGAACGAGAAATAATTAAAGAGCAAAGCGGTGCCGAAGCCGTTAAAATCGCGAACCTCTTGCCCGCATTTCAACGCTCGTCACCGCGCGATGGCGTTATTTTAAATGAACCCGACCGAAACTGTCTCTTCTCTTTTCAAACGTCTGCGCTTCGTGCTGGTGGAGACGAGTCGCGCCGGCAACGTCGGCTCGGTGGCGCGCGCCATGAAAACGATGGGCTTTTCCGACCTCGTGCTCGTGTCGCCGCGCTGCGCCGACCCGCTGCACGACCCGGAAAGCGTGGCTTTCGCCAGCGGCGCGATCGACGTGCTGGAAGGCGCGCGCATCGTGGACAGCATCGCCGCCGCCCTCGACGGCTGCAATTTCGCGGCCGCCGTGTCGGCCCGGCTGCGCGAGTTCTCGCCGCCCGTGTGGAGTCCGCGCGAATTTTCCGCGCACGCGGCCGGCATGGCGGACCTGCGCCCGGCCCTGATCCTCGGCAACGAGCGCTTCGGCCTGCCGAACCAGATCGTCGAACAGTGCAATGTGCTGATCAACATCCCGGCCAATCCGGACTATTCATCGCTGAACCTGTCGCAGGCCGCGCAGGTGCTGGCCTATGAATGCCGCCTCGCCGCCCAGGGCGAAAACCGCACGCAGGAAGGCGTCGGCTTCCAGGGCGAGGCCGCGAGCGTGGCGCAGGTCGAGGGCATGTACGCGCACCTCGAAGACGCGCTGGTGGCGATCGGCTTCCTCAACGCCACCAACCCGAAGAAGCTGATGCCGCGCCTGAAACGCCTGTTCGCGCGCGCCCAGCTGGAGACCGAAGAAGTCAACATCCTGCGCGGCATCGCCCGCCAGATGATGAAAGCCGCGCCGGCCAACGACGCCGACGCCGGCCACGATTAACGAGAGTCGACAATTCGGGGTCAGAGCCCGGTTTTGGGCAATTGTGCGGCGGCTTTGGTCGGCGAGCCTTAGACGCCGCGCTCTAGTTTCATCCCGTCGCGGGGCGGGTCGTTTCGCTTACACTTTTACAAATACTGATAAAGGGTAGGCATGGAGACAACCCGTAGAACCTTCCTGAAAGCCGGCGTGCTGGCGGCCGCATTGCTGGCCGCGGGCGGCGGCTGGTATCGCGTCACGCATCCGGCGCCGCCGCGCGGGTTCGTGCTCGACGGCGAGGCGCGCGCCGCGCTCGACGCGATCGTCCCCGCGATCCTGGCCGGCGCCTTGCCGGATGCGCCAGCCGACAAGGCCCGCGCCATCGCCGCGACGACCGAACGCGTGCACCAGACCATCCTCGGCCTGCCCCTCGCCGCCCAGCAGGAAGTGCAGGATTTGTTCGGCCTGCTCGCGCTGGCGCCGGCGCGGCGTCTGCTGACGGGCATCCCGCACGGCTGGGCCGCGGCGCGGGACGTCGAGGTCGCCGCGTTCCTGCAGGACTGGCGCGTGCATCGCCTCGCCCTGCTGCGCACGGCGTACGCGGCCCTGCACGACCTCGTGCTCGGCGGCTGGTACAGCGATCCCGCGCACTGGGATGCCATCGGCTATCCAGGGCCGCTGAAGGCGCTGGCATGAGCGCCGAATCCATGATTCCGGATCCGATCCACGCCGGCCTCGCGCGCGGCTGGAAGGTGATCGACGGCGCGCGCGAAGAGCGCGACCGCGACCTGTCCGCCGACGTGGTCATCGTCGGCAGCGGTGCCGGCGGCGGCGTGACGGCGGAGATCCTCGCGCTGTCGGGCCTGTCCGTCATCGTCGTGGAAGAGGGCGCGCTCAAGTCGTCGCGCGATTTCAGGATGCGCGAGGCCGACGCCTACCCGACCCTGTACCAGGAATCGGCCGCGCGCAAGACGCGCGACAAGGGCATCAACATCCTGCAGGGCCGCACCGTGGGCGGCTCGACGACGGTGAACTGGACGTCGAGCTTCCGCACGCCGCCGCCGACGCTCGCGTTCTGGCAGCGGCAGTTCGGCCTCGCGACGTACGACGAGGCCGCGCTGGCGCCGTGGTTCGCGCTGATGGAGGCGCGGCTGCACGTGGCCGACTGGCCCGGCGCGCCGAACGAGAACAACGAGCTGCTGCGGCGCGGCGCCGCGCAACTCGGCATTGCGACGGGCCTCATCCGCCGCAACGTCAACGGCTGCTGGAACCTGGGCTACTGCGGCATGGGCTGTCCGACGAATGCGAAGCAGTCGATGCTCGTGACGACGATCCCGTCCGCGCTGGACCATGGCGCCACGCTCGTCACCCGCGCCCGCGCCCAGCGGCTCGTCGTCAAGGGCGACAAGGTCGACGGCCTCGAATGCACGCTGCTGGACGCGGCCGGCCTGCACGCGACGGGACGGACGTTGCGCGTGCGTGCCCGCCATTACGTGCTGGCCGGCGGCGCGATCAACACGCCGGCGCTGCTGCTGCGCTCGAACGCGCCGGACCCCGATGGACAGCTGGGCAAGCGCACCTTCCTGCATCCGACGCTGGTGTCGGCCGCGCTGTTCCCGCAGCGCGTGGATGGCTATGCAGGCGCGCCGCAGACCGTCTATTCGGACCACTTCATGCACACGCAGGCGATCGACGGCCCGCTCGGCTTCAAGCTGGAGGCGCCGCCGCTGCATCCGGTGCTGCTGGCCACGACGATGCAGGGCTTCGGTCGCGAGCACGCCGAGATGATGCGCCAGTTCCCGCACCTGCAGGGCATGCTGGCGCTGCTGCGCGACGGCTTCCATCCCGAGTCGCAGGGCGGCAGTGTCGGCCTGCACGGGGACGGCGCCGCCGTGCTCGATTACCCGCTGAACGATCCGATCTGGGACGGCGCCCGGCGCGCGCTGCTGACGATGGCCGAGATCCAGTTCGCGGTCGGCGCCAGCGGCGTGCAGGTGGCGCACGAACGGGCGCCGCGCTACGCCAGCTGGAACGAGGCGAAGGCGGGCATCGCCGCGCTGCCGTTCGAACGGCACCTGACGCGCGTCGTGTCGGCCCACGTGATGGGCGGCTGCGCGATGGCCGGCCCGGACCACCCCGGCGTGACGGAGCCGGACGGCCGCTACCGGGGCCTCGCGAACGTCTCCGTGCACGACGGCTCGCTGTTCCCGACGTCGATCGGCGCCAATCCGCAGCTGTCGATCTACGGCATCACGGCGCGCCTGGCCAGCGATCTCGCGCAGGCGCTGACGGGACGGCCGGCCGCGCGCCCGCAGGCGCAGGCGTGACGCGATGAAGCTGGCCAGCGCCCGCACGCTGCTGCGCCTCGTGCTGCTCGTGCAGGCCGCTTGCGCGCTGCTGGTCGCGTGGGTGCTGCTGCGCCGCGGCGTGCCGGCGTGGGGCGCGCTGGCGGCCGGCATCGGGGCCGTGGCGCTGGTCCGCCTCGTCATCAACATGAACAACTTCGTCATGGCGGGATGGGCGGCGAGCGCCACGCCGCCGGCGTACCGGCTCGGGGCCGGGGCGCGTCTGCGCATGCTGGCCGAGGAATTTTGCGCGAGCATGCTGGTGACGTCGTGGCACGTGCCGCGCGGCCGCGCGCGCATGACGATCCACCCGGACAGCGGGTACCCGCCCGTGCTGCTCATCCACGGCTACGGCTGCAACAGCGGCTACTGGGCGCACATGGCGCTGCTGCTGGACCGCGAGGGCATCAGCCACGCGGGCATCGACCTGGCACCGGTCGCGGGCAGCATCGACGATTACGCGCCGCCGATCGAGGCCCGCGTGCGCGAACTGTGCGCCGCGACGGGCGCCGCGCGCATCGCCATCGTCGCGCACAGCATGGGGGGGCTGGCCGCGCGCGCGTGGATGCGACGGTATGAAACCGGCGGCAGCGCGCGCGTGGCGGCACTGATCACTCTCGGCACGCCGCACCACGGCACGGCGCTGGCGCGCTTCGGCCTTGGCGCGAACGCCGCCCAGATGCGCCGCGACAGCCCGTGGCTGCGCGCGCTGGCCGCCGCCGAGAGCGAGGACGTGCGCGCGCGCATCGTGTCGCTGTACACGCACCACGACAACATCGTCGCCCCGCAGGAGTCGAGCGTGCTGGCGGGCGCGCGCAACGTCGCGTTCGGCGGCATCGGCCACGTGGCGCTGGGCCGCAACCCGCGCGTGCTGGCCGAGGTGTTGCGCAACCTGCGCGAACTGCGTCCCGCGCGGGCCTGAAGGACGGTGGCTGTGGCCGCGCCGTCCGGTCGATGATATCCTTGCGGGTGAGTCCACCCACATTTGTTTCCATGCAACAAAAAGCCCCGCGCCGAACCCGCGAACGCATCCTCGAGCTGTCGCTGCGGCTGTTCAACGAATTCGGCGAACCGAACATCACGACGACCGTGATCGCCGACGAGATGAACATCTCGCCGGGGAACCTGTATTACCACTTCCGCAACAAGGACGACATCGTGAATTCGATCTTCGTCCAGTTCGAGGCGGAGATCGAGCGCATGCTGACCGTGCCGGCCGGCCGCCGCTCGAACATGGAAGACGTGTGGCTGTACCTGCACCTCATGTTCGAGCTGATCTGGAAATACCGGTTCTTCTATCGCGACCTGAACGACCTCCTGTCGCGCAACCGCAAGCTCGAACTGCACTTCAAGGCGATCCTGGCGCACAAGATCAAGGTCGCGCGCGAGTTGTGCGACGGCTTGCGCAGCGAAGGCTCGCTCGAGGCGGGCGACGCCCAGATCGGCGCGATGGCCACGAACATGGTCGTCGTCGCCACGTACTGGCTGTCGTACGAATACGTGCGCAATCCGCGCAAGTACAGCGAGCAGCAGGCAATCGCCGACGCGCTGGCGCGCGGCTGCTATCAGGTGTTGTCGATGCTCGGCCCCTACCTGCGCGGCGACACGCTCGCGCTGTTCCAGCGCCTGTCCGACGATTTTCTCGCCAAGCTGCCGCCGGAACCCTGAGGACTCCATGAAATCCATTGCCGTCTACTGCGGCGCCTCGCTGGGCGCCGATCCCGTGTATGCCGACGCCGCGCGCGGCCTGGCCCGCGCCCTCGTCGAGCACAACATCGGCCTCGTCTACGGCGGCGGCAAGGTCGGCCTGATGGGCGTGATCGCGGACGAAGTGCTGCGCCTCGGCGGCGACGCGACGGGCGTCATCCCCAGGCACCTCGTCGAGCGCGAGGTCGGCCACGCCGGCCTCACGCGCCTGTTCGTCGTGAAGGACATGCATGAACGGAAAGCGATGATGTCCGACCTGGCCGAAGGCTTCGTCGCCATGCCCGGCGGGATGGGCACGCTGGAAGAACTGTTCGAGATGGTCACGTGGGCCCAGCTGGGAATCCACGCCAAGCCGATCGGCCTGCTCAACGTGAACGGCTTCTACGACGGCCTGGCGTCCTTCGTCGGCCACCTCGTCGAGACGGGCTTCGTGCGGCCCGCGCACGCGGAACTGATGACGCTCGACGCCGATCCCGACGCGCTGATCCGGCGCCTGCGGCTGGCCGCTCCCGGCGCCCGGTAGCCGAACTCCTTATCCCGCCACGGCTTCGGCATTCCCCAGGCGCCGTTGCTGGGCCTGCGCCTGCAGCATCTCCGTGATGCGCTCGGCCGGCACCGGAGGGCTGAACAGATAGCCCTGCATCTCGTCGCAATCGTTCGCGAGCAGGAAGTCGCGCTGCTCGACCGTCTCCACGCCCTCGGCGATCACGCGCAGGTGCAGGCGGTGGCCCAGCGAGATCACGGCCAGCGCGATGGCCTGGTCGTCGGAGCTGGAGGCCAGGTCGCGCACGAACGACTTGTCGATCTTGAGCGTCGAGATCGGGAACGATTTCAGCGCGGACAGGCTCGAATAGCCGGTGCCGAAGTCGTCGATCGACAAGGTCACGCCCATCTCCTTCAGTTCGCGCATGCGTTCCACGGCCTGGTTCAGGTCGCGCATCAGCAGGCTTTCCGTCACTTCCAGGTCGAGCGAGGAGGGCGGCAGGCCGCTGTCGCGCAGGGCGCCGGCGACGCGTTCGACGAGGCGTCTTTCCTCGAACTGGCGGGCCGACACGTTCACCGAGACCGCGAGCGCGTCCAGCCCGGCCGCGCGCCACAACTGGGCCTGGCGGCAGGCCGTGCGCACGACCCATTCGCCCAGGCCGACGATCAGGCCCGATTCTTCCGCGAGCCCGATGAAGCGCATCGGTGGCACGGTGCCGTGCTCCGGATGGCGCCAGCGGATCAGCGCCTCGACGCCGAACACCCGGCCCGTGCGCAGGTCCACCTTCGGCTGGTACAGCAGGTAGAAGCGTCCCGCCGGCGCCTCGGCCGCCGGAGCGTCCACGCCCGGCTTGTCCGGCGCGTCGTCCGCCAGCGTGGCGTCCAGCGCCCTGCGCAGGCCTTCCAGCAGCACGAGCTTTTCCTCGACGCTGGCGTTCATCTCGCGCGTGTAGAACTGGAAGTTGTTGCTGCCCAGGTCCTTGGCGCGGTACATCGCGGCGTCGGCGTTCATCATGAGGGTCTTCGGGTCGTCGCCGTCGCGCGGGTAGACGACGACGCCCATGCTGCAGCTGACGCGCACCGACTGGTCGCCGATCTGCACCGGCTCCGTCACGGCCTGGCGGATCTTTTCCAGCACGGGCGTCAACGCCAGCGGGCTCTCGCCGGCGTCCGGCAGCAGGATCACGAATTCGTCGCCGCCCAGGCGGCCGAGGGTGTCCGTGCGGCGCAGGCAGGCCTGCATGCGGCAGCCGACGACCTTCAGCAATTCGTCGCCGGCGTTGTGGCCCAGGCCATCGTTGACGAGCTTGAAGCCGTCCAGGTCGACGAAGGCGAGGGCCAGGTGGCCGCCGTTGCGCTGGGCGTTGCGCACGGCCTGGTCGAGGCGGTCGCGGATCAGGCTGCGGTTCGGGAGCCCCGTCAACTCGTCGTGGTGGGCCATGTGGCGGATGCGGTCCTCGGCCAGCTTGCGCTCCGTGATGTCGCGCACCATCGCCACGGCGCCGCCTTCGACGGGCACGATCTGGCGCTGCAGCCAGCGGCCGGCGGCCGGGCCGGCGTTGGCCTGCCACTCGGCTTCGATGACGCGCTGTTCGGCGACCACCTGGACGAGATGGTCGTACATGCCGTTGGTGCGGTAGTAGGGCAGCACGTCGCCCAGCAGCTGGCCGCGCAGCGCCTCGTTGGCGATGCCCGTGAACAGTTCGGCGCGGCTGTTGGAGCCCTCGACCAGGAAATCGACGATGCCGCCATCCATGCCGGCCACGCTGCGCAGCACGAAGAAGGCGTCCGGACTGGCCTCCGACGCCGCCGCATAGGTTTGCTGGGCCTGGCGCTCGCGCCGGCGCGCCTTGGCCACCTGCCACGACCAGGCGCTGATCATCGCCACGACGGCCACCAGCAGCGAGCTCGCGGCGGTCGCGCCCACCAGGTAGGTGCCGTAGTGCTGCTCGTACTGCGCCATCTGTTCGCGCGCGGCCAGGCCGACGACGACCGTGAGCGGGAACCCGGCCAGGCGGCGCGCGCCGGCGTAGCGCTCCACGCCGTCGGGCGGCGTCGGCTGCGGCGCCACGGCTTCCTCCGTGAGGCCGTCGAGCGCGATCGGCTGGCCCCACGAGACGTCGTCGCCGATGCGCACGGCGCGCGCGGCGCCGTCGCTGCCCACGAGCGCCAGCAGGCCGAGTTCGCCGGCACGCGAGCGCTCGTACGAGCTGGTGAAATACGCGGGGTCCACTTCGACGATGGCCACGCCGGCGAAGCTGCCCTCGGCGTCGTCGATGCGGCGCGTGAAATGCAGGTGCGGTTCGCGGCGGATCGGATCGCCGGCGGTCTGGCTGACGAAGACCGCGCTGGCATCGTCGTTCGCGTGGACGGTGAAATAGGGCGCGCGCGACACGTCCTGCCCCGGCATCGGCGGATTGCTGTCGACGATGCGGCCGTCGCGGTCCGCGATGCTGACCTCGAACACGAGGCCGGGCGGCAGCAGGCCCTGGGCGCGCAGCGCCGGCAGGGCGCCGCGCGGGCCGTTCAGTTCGACCGCGTACTTGACGACCTTGAGCGTCTGGTCGATCGCGTTCAGGTTGCGCGCGACCTGCGCCTCGTAGGTGTCGAGCTGCTCGCGCGCGGAATCGTGCGCGGCGGCGACGGCCGCGAGACGTTCGGTCTCGATGAAGTGGAACGTCGCGGCCCAGATGGCGACCAGCGGCAGCAGCGCGAACAGCGGCAGCGCGATATGCGTCTCGAGGGCGCGCGCGAGCCAGCGGGGACGCCGGCGCCGGCCAGGTGAGGCGGGCGAGGGGGTCATCATTGCACCACGAGGACGGCGTGCACGCTGCCGTCGAGCGCGCCCCGTTCGATGTAGCCGATGGCATCCGGATCGTCCGCGATCTTGCGCCGCACGGCCGCGCTGTCCGGCAGTTCGGCGGGCGGCTGGCCACGGCCCGTGAACACTATCTTCGACCAGTGCGCCTTCAGCAGGGCCGGCGTCTTGCTTGTCACGCGCGCATAGAATTCGTCGCGGATCGGCGCGCCGAGGCGCAGGTCGTACGGCACGGCCTCGGCGCCGTCCGGGAAGCGCGCGGACTGGCCGAGGAAGATCGCGGCCACCTGGTCGGCGCGCAGCGTGGTGACGGGATTGCGCGCGGAGACGATCACGACGAGTTCGGCCGCGCCGGCGCGAGCATCGGCAAGGCAGGCGAGCAGCAGGGCCGATCCCAGGAAGCGGGAATACTTGTGCGCCGCCATGCTAGTACACGAAGTCCAGGGCGACGCTGGCCACGTGCGTGGTGCGCCCGGAACGGAAGCGCGGCGTCGGGTTGATGAAGGTGCCGACCGAGTCGTCGCGCGGCGTGACGCGGTCGAGCTGCACCTTGAGCGCCATGTTCGTGTGCAGGTCCCAGCGCAGGCCGGTCGCCACGGACGTCTGCTGCGGGATCCGCATCAGCAGCGTATTCAGGCCGGCGTTCAGCATGGCCGCCGTCGGCGCCAGCACCGGGGGCAGGGCGGCCGTCGGCAGGCCCGGATCCAGCGTCGTCCCCACGGCCCGCACGCGCGCCCACGTCGCGTAAGGCGTCAGGGACTTCCAGCGCCAGCCGGCGCTGACATAGGCGTTGCGCGTGGCGCCGAGGAAGGAATGGCTGGCCGTGCGGCCCGCCTCGGCCATCACGAACCAGCTGCCCGGGTCGTAGTTCACGCCGATATTCGCGAGCGTCATGCGCTTGTGGTCCATCGCATAACGCCGGGTCAGGGCCTGGCCGGCCGGGCCGAACGCGTCGAAGGCGTCGAACAGGTCGATGCCGATGTCGCTCGAGATCTCGGCGCTGATCATGTTGGCGCGCACGCTCAGCGCACCCCAGTCGCTCGTGTTCGAGATGCCGACGCCGCCGCGTCCGTACACGTGCAGGGGTGCGATCAGGGCGACGGCGCTGTGGCCGTAGAAGACCTGCGACGCGTTGCGCACGGGGCCGAGGTCCCAGCGCAGGGTGGCGTCGATGCCGTCGCTGCTGGTGACGGGCAGGACGTTGTAGCCTTCGACCGGCGGCCGCACCCACGGATACGCATAGCCGACCTTGCGGTAGTCCGCCGTCAGGAACACGGGCAGCGCGATGCGGCCGACGCGCACGGCCAGTTCGGGCGTCACCTGGTACTTGATGTTGGCCCATTCGATGCGCGGCCGGTAGGTGTTGTCCAGCCCCTGTTCGCTCACGACCTGCAGCACGGCCGACCAGTGCCGCGCCAGCGTGGCGTCGAGCTGGACGCCGAGGCGGGTGTCGACGTCGGTGCTCCAGCGGCGCGTGAGACCGGTGCCGTTGGCCTTGAAGACGGACGACGTGTAGTCCGCATCGCGTTCGCTCGCATGCGCGACGCCCAGCGTGCCGAAGCCGGAGATGCGCCAGTCCGGGCTGCGCACCGGCTCGTCCTGCGCGCGGGCGGTGCCAAGGCTGGCGAGGCCGACCAGGGGAAGTAACAGGAACTGAACGAGGCGTTGTTGCTGCATTTGAGTCGACGGATGGGCCGGCTGGGAGCGCCAGGGTGTGGACCTCGACTGTAATCCGTGCTCAAAGGAAAGTCGACAGCTTTTGCCCGTCGGCCGCCCTTGTTCAAAATCTTGTTGCGCTACGGCAACGAGGGATTGCGTCAGATCCGGCCATTGGCTGCCGCGCCGCCGCGCTTTATCACTGCCTTGGCGCGCTCAGCTTGTGCGGACCCTGTTCCAGCGTCATGCCCATCGTGCCGGCGGCCCGCTTGTCGAAGTGGAGCCGGACGTCGTGTTCCGCGTCCACGAACGTGTCCTGCGCCAGCGCCGTCAGCTTCATCGCCGGCTGTCCCACCGGCGTGGCGCGCAAGGTGCCGCCTTCGCGCGTCACCTCGATCACGAGTCCCGGCGCGAGCGGGTAACGGCCCAGGTACCGGTCCAGGACGGCGGGCGCCACCTGCACGGCCCGCAGTTCGGGCACCGTCGTGCTGCCGCGGTGGTGCGTCGTGCGGTTCAGTTCATCGTCGATCGTCAGGTCCGTGACGACCCCTTTTGTGTCGCGGTGGAACTGTACAGTGATTAAGCTGTCGCCGATCAGGACGCCGTCCTTCCGGTACCCGCGCAGCTGCGCGCGCGGCATGCCCGTGCCCTGGATCGTCAGCCCGCCGTTCTCGTGGCGGACCGTGTGGGCCCGCTTGTCGTCGATCGGATAGACGCCCACATAGCCGTCCAGTGTCGCCGCATCGGGCGCCGTCGCGGACGGCACCGGCAGCGGCTTGCCGGCCACGTCCATCGCGATCCCGTGGGTCAGCTTGGCCAGCGGCACGTGGATGCCGTCGGCGTCGCGGTTGGCCAGCATGGCGACATAGACATGCTCCTTCGGCAGCCAGACGGCGTCGGACGTGAAACCCGGGATATTCCCGCCGTGGAAGACTTCGTCGACGCCGTGCAGCCGGCCCACGAACCATCCATAGCCGTACGGATTGGGCGTGCCGTCGTTGAGCGTGTGGGCGCTCCAGGCCCGGCGCAGCGTGTCCGGCCGCAGCAGCTTGCCATCGGCGAGTGCCGCCTGCCAGCGCGCGAGGTCGTCCACGGTCGACACGAGCGCGCCGGCCGCGTACGGCCACGTCATGCTGATCGGGCCGGCCGGTTGCGCCCGGCCGTCGTAGCCGGTGACGGGCTGGAACCGCGCATCCTCGTAGCCGGTGTGCGTCATGCCGAGGGGCTTGAAGATGCGTTCGTCGAGAAAGCGGGCATACGGCAGGCCCGACGCCTTCTCGATGATCGCGCCCAGCAGGAAATAGCCGGAATTGTCGTAGCGGAACCGGCTGCCGGGAACGAATTCCAGCGCGTCATCCTTGAAGAACGCGATGCCTTGCGCGACGGTGACGTCGGTGCGCATCACGTCGCGGAATCCACGCTTGTCCGTGTAGCTGGGGATGCCGGACGTGTGCGTCAGCAGATGTTCGATCGTGATCTTCGCGCCGTGCGTGGGATAGTCGGGCAGGAAGCGCGTGATGTCGTCCGACAGGGCCAGCTTGCCTTCATCCGCCAGCATCAGGATGGCGACGGCCGTGAACTGCTTCGTCATCGAGCCGATCCGCGCCGGGGCATCCGCCCGCAGCGCCGTGCCGGACGCCACGTCCGCGCGGCCGTAGCCCTTGCGGAACACGGTCTTGCCGTCCTTCGTGACGATCACGGCGACCCCGGGGCCGGTGGCAGGAAAATACGGGGCGATCAGCGCATCGATCCGCGCCGCGAGCGCCTGCTCTTCCGCCTGCGCGGCGGGTGCCGCGAGCGTGGGGGACAACGGTGCCAGGACGAGCGACACCACGGTAACAACGTTCACTGCATATCGGCGCATGGATTCTCCTTGTGTGCGCCAGGATTATATGATGTCAGATAGGCAATATTTTGTTGCTGTCCGATGAAATAAATGACAACGCCGATACCGGGAGTGATATCCCGCCGTGGCGGGCCGGGTCACTCCCACAAGCGCGCGCCGCCGAGGTCCAGCTGCGTGAGGTAGAGGCGCACGTCGAACTCGTATTGGTGGTAATCCGGCGCCATCCAGCAGCACAGTTTGTAGAACGCCTTGTCGTGGTCCTTTTCCTTGAGGTGCGCGAGTTCGTGCACGGCGATCATGCGCAGGAACGCGGGCGGCGCGTCGCGGAACACGGTGCCGATGCGGATCTCGTGCTTGGCCTTCAGGCGCCCGCCCTGCACGCGCGAGATGGCCGTGTGCAGGCCCAGCGCCTGCTGCACGATGCCGATCTTGCTGTCGTAGGCGACCTTGGCGACGGGCGCCGCGTTGCGCAGGTATTCGTCTTTGAGGTCCTGCACGTAGCCGTACAAGGCCTTGTCCGTGCGGACGTCGTGCGCGTCGGGGTAGCGCTGGCGCAGGTGGTCGGCCAGGCGGTCGTCGGCGATCAGGCGCTCGACCTGCGACAGCACGTGGGCGGGATAGGCGCTCAGGTATTTCAGGCGGGAGGGAGAAGACATAAGGGCGGCACTGTAGCACGTCCATGTCTTGACGTCAGCGGATGACGATGATGCAACAGGTGACGGGCGAGGGGCGACGGGCGACCACGCCCGGCACGGCGGCGCGGTCGGCGCTTGCGCGCTTCGAGAAGGGGACCGGCCCAGGGCGCGGACCGATCCCGGACGTCATTGCTCCTTGCCGCCCTGGCGGTTGCCCGTTTTCGCGGCTGCCGCGGCGCGGTTGGCCGACTGCCGGCTTTCCCCGCCCTTGCGTCCGATATCGGCCATGTGGGCGCGGTTGCGGCTGACCACTTCCCCGCCTTTCTGGCCCGCGCGGCGCGCTTCCTCCGAATCGAATTCGTGCGCCGTGCCCTTCTGGTGGGCGGCCTGGCCACCCTTGCTGGCGATTTGCCGCTGCTGGTTCTGGTCCATCGCAGCGAAACCGCGCTTGGCCGGCTGGCTTTTCTGCTCGCTGCCGCCGGAGTCGGCAGCGCCCTTGTTGCCGCCATCCTTGCTTGTCGCCATATCGATCTCCTTGTGCCTGAACAATCAAAGCGAGCGTCCATGGATGCGCTCGTGAGTTTAGAGAGGCGGGAAATGAAATGGTTCCGGTGGCGCGGGGTTGGTGTCAGTGGGTGTCGTCGGCGATCTTGAGCACCAGTTTTCCGAAGTTCTTCCCTTCGAACAGCATCGTCAACGCGTCGGGGAAATGGTCGAGCCCTTCGACGACGTGTTCGCGGCTCTTGATCGCCCCGTCGCGCAGCCAGGCGCCGAGGCGCTGCACGCCTTCCGAGTAGCGCGGCGCATAGTCGAAGACCACCATGCCTTCCATCCGGGCCCGGTTCACGAGCAGCGCCAGGTAGTTGGCCGGTCCGCGCACGGGCGTCGTGTTGTTGTATTGCGAGATGGCGCCGCAGATCACGATGCGGGCCTTGAGGTTGATGCGCGCCAGCACGGCGTCGAGGATGTCGCCGCCCACGTTGTCGAAATAGACGTCCACACCCTGCGGACAATGTTCCTTGAGACCCGCCGCCACCGGACCGGCCTTGTAGTCGATGCAGGCGTCGAAGCCCAGCTCGTCGACGACGTAGCGGCATTTATCGGGCCCGCCGGCGATGCCGACCACGCGGCACCCGAGCTGCTTCGCCACCTGGCCCACCGTCGCGCCGACGGCGCCCGCGGCCGCCGACACGACGACCGTCTCTCCGGCTTTCGGCTGGCCGATGTCGGTGAGGCCGAAGTAGGCCGTCATGCCGGGCATGCCCAATACGTTCAGCCAGGCCGGCAGCGGGGCGAGCGCGGGATCGATCTTCATGGCCGCGGCGGCCTTCGCGTCGACGGGACCCGTCCAGTACTGCTGCACGCCGAAGGTGCCGGCCAGGTGGTCGCCCACGGCGACGTGCGGCGAGCTGGACGCCTCGACGACGCCGACGCCGCCCGCGCGCATCACTTCGCCGATGGCGACCGGACGGATATACGATTTACCCTCGTTCATCCAGCCGCGCATGGCCGGATCGAGCGACAGGTACAGCACGCGCACGCGCACCTCGCCGTCCCCGAGCGGGGGGAGCGCTTCCTCCGTCAATTGCCAGTCAGTGGCCTTCGGCAGGCCGACGGGGCGGGCGGCGAGGCGGAATTGCCGGTTCGTTGCTTCCATATGCGTCTCCTTTACCAACCGGGGTCAGAGCCCGGTTTTTGGCAATTTCTTTAAATCGGGCTCTGACCCCGGTTTGGGGAAATGGCGGATTGGCAATCCATGCGACAATGACCGGGCTCAGTCAATCTCAACCATTCTGAAGTATCTAGCAATGTATCCAGAATATATCCTGACCTTGTCCTGCCTGGATCACCGCGGTATCGTGCTGCGCGTGTCGGGCTTTTTGGCCGAACACGGCTGCAACATCATCGACTCGGCCCAGTTCGGCGATCCGGAATCGAAACTGTTCTTCATGCGCGTCCACTTCGCGCTGGAAGACGACGCGATGTCCGATGAACTGCTGCGCGCCGGCTTCGGCTCGCTGTGCGCCGACCTGGGCGCCGAGGGCGCGCTGCAGGACGCGAGGCGCAAACCGCGCGTGCTGATCATGGTGTCCAAGATCGGCCATTGCCTCAACGACCTGCTGTTCCGCTACCGCAGCGGCCTGCTGCCGGTGGAGATTCCGGCCATCGTGTCGAACCACATGGACTTCTACCAGCTCGCGGCCAGTTACAATATCCCTTTCCACCACTTGCCGCTCGAGGCGGGTGCCAGCGAATCGGCCAAGCTCGCCCAGGAGGCGCGCATCATCGACCTGCTCGACACCCACCGCATCGACCTGGTCGTGCTGGCGCGCTACATGCAGATCCTGTCGCCGGGGCTGTGCGAAGCCTTGAAGGGCAGGGCGATCAATATCCACCATTCGTTCCTGCCCAGCTTCAAGGGCGCGCGTCCGTATGCGCAGGCGCACAAGCGTGGCGTCAAGCTGATCGGCGCGACGGCCCACTTCGTCACGGGCGACCTGGACGAGGGCCCGATCATCGAGCAGGACGTCGAGCGCGTCGACCACGCCATGAGCGTGGATCAGTTGACGGCGATCGGCCGCGACGTCGAGAGCGTCGTGCTGGCCCGCGCGGTCAAGTGGTTCGTGGAACACCGCATCCTGCTGAACGGCGACAAGACCGTCGTGTTCAGCTGACCACTTTAGATTGAAAGACTGGCTTCAATGGCCCTGAAAGCAACGATTTACAAGGCAGACCTGAGCATTGCGGACATGGACCGCAACTACTACCAGGAGCACGCGCTCACCATCGCGCGGCATCCATCCGAAACCGACGAGCGGGTGATGATCCGCCTGCTCGCCTTCGCCCTGCACGCCGACCCCCTGCTTACCTACGGCAAGGACCTGTTCGACGTCGAGGAGCCCGCATTGTGGCGCAAGGACCTGACGGGTGCGATCGACCTCTGGATCGAGGTCGGCCAGCCCGACGAACGCCGCCTCATGAAGGCCGCCGGCCGCGCCGGACACGTGGTCGCGTACAGCTACAGCGCCACCAGCAACATCTGGTTCAAGGGCCTGGCCAGCAAGCTCGAACGCACGAGGAAAATTTCCATCATTAACATTCCGGCCGAAACCAGCGCCCAGCTGGAGCAGATGGTCCAGCGCTCGATGCAGCTGCAATGCACGATCCAGGACGGCCAGGTGTGGCTGACGGACGGGCAGCAGACCGTGCAGGTCGAGCGCGAGATCCTCATGGCCGAGCGCTGATTCGGACAATTTGTCCCAGGCCGCGCGTGCGCCACGGCGTGCATACGCGGCTATAATCGGATCATGCCGGTTCGTTCGATAAAACGCATGCGCTTCATCTGGTTGGCACTGTTCGCGGTGCTGCTGAACGCGCTCGCGCCTACGGTCTCGCATGCGCTGGCGGCGAGCCGGCCAGAGATCCCGGTCGACGTCTGCAGCGTCGACGGCGGCGCGCCGTTCGCGGCCGCGGCCGCGCTGCTCATGCAAGACGAGCATCGCGGCATGGGCTTCCTCGACGACTGCGGCTATTGCCTCACCCATGCGGGCAGCCATGGCATGCCGCCGCCCGTCCATGCGCCCTTGGTATTCGTGCACGGCACGGGCCCCCATCCTTTCCTGTTCCATCACGCGCCCCGTCCGCTGGCCGTCTGGCTGGCGGCCGTCCCGCGCGGCCCGCCTGCCTTCGCCTGACCTCGTTCCCGGCGCACCCGCGCCGCCATCCACTTTCAGTCAGGTGAAGTCATGTATCGAAACATTCTCGTGCTGGCCGCGGCCAGCCTGTTCACATCCGCCGCGTTCGCCCAGGTGACCGTCGGCGATCCGTGGATCCGCGCCACCGTGCCGGCCCAGAAGACGGCCGGCGCCTTCATGCAGCTGCGTTCCGCCACGGCCACGCGTCTCGTCGACGTCCAGACCCCGGTCGCGGGCCGCGCCGAAGTCCATCAGATGGGCATGGAAGGCCAGACCATGCGCATGCACAAGGTCGACGGCATCGACCTGCCGGCCGGCCAGACCGTCAACCTGGCGTCCGGCGGCTACCACGTCATGCTGTTCGACCTGAAGCGCCAGCTCAAGGACGGCGAGCAGGTGCCGCTGACCCTGACCTTCGTCGGGGCCGATAAAAAGCGCGAGAACGTCACCGTGCAGGTGCCCGTCAAACCGCTCACCTACACCGCAGCGCACTAACGGGAGCACACGATGAAAGCATATTGGATCGCCGCCTTGTTCGCGGCGCCGCTGGCGCACGCCCATATCACCGTCGCCCCGGCAAGCGCGCCGGCGGGCGCCTACCAGACGCTCGTCTTCAAGGTCGGCCACGGCTGCGACGGCAGCGCCACCACCGGCATCACGGTGTCGTTGCCCGACGGCGTGACGGCGAAGCCCATGCCGAAGCCCGGCTGGACCATCAACCTCGTCGACGGCAAGCTCGCGGCGCCGCTGCGCATGCACGGCAAGACGATCACGAGCGCCGTGCGCGAGATCAGCTGGCGCGGCGGCCCGCTGCCGGACGCGTACTACGACGAATTCACGCTGCAGGCCAGGCTGCCGGATGCGCCGGGCCGCTACGTGTTCAAGGTCGGCCAGCAGTGTGGGAACGTCCGCGTGGACTGGGCCGGCGATGCCGCATCGAAGACGCCCGCGCCCGTGCTGGACGTGGTGCCCGCCGATATGGCGATGCCGATGCACCACCATTGAGGCGGGCATGCGACATCGACATCATCGCCTTGCGCTCGCCGCATGGGCGTGCCTCGGCGCGTCCGCGCATGCCCGCGCCGACGACACGCACCTGAACACCGTGATCGTGTCGGGCGGCCGCCCGACGTCGCTGCCCGCGCAGATCCCGACGACGATCGAAGGCATCACCGGTGCCCAGGTCGAAGAGCGGATCAATGCGTTCGACAGCGAGGACGCGCTGAAATACCTGCCCAGCCTCAACGTGCGCAAGCGCTACACGGGCGACTACGACCACGCCGTGCTCGCGAGCCGCGCGTCCGGCACGGGCAACAGCGCGCGCTCGCTCGTGTACGCGGACGGCATCCTGCTCTCGAACCTGCTCGGCAACGGCGCCTCGTACACGCCGCGCTGGGGCCTCGTCACGCCCGACGAGATCGAACGCGTCGACGTGCTCTACGGCCCGTTCGCGGCCGCGTATCCGGGCAACTCGGTCGGCGCCGTCGTCGACTTCCAGACCCGCATGCCGACCAGGCGCGAAGCCCACGTCAAGCTGTCCGGCTTTTCGCAAGGGTTCAAGCTGTACCGGACGGACGACCGCTACGACGGCTGGCAGGGCAGCGCGGCACTGGGCGACCGCAGCGGCGCGTGGTCGTGGTGGATCGACGTGTCACGCATGGACAGCGATGCGCAACCGATCGCGTTCGCCAACAAGCTGCTGTCCAGCGGTATCCCGAACGGCGGCGGCATCCCGGTGACGGGCGCCGTCGCGGGCCGCAATCCGTCGGACAAGGATTGGTGGCTGCTCGGCGCGACGAGCCGGACGCGCACGGTCCAGGACCACGCGAAAGTCAAGCTCGCGTGGGACATCACGCCGCGGCTGCGCGCCAGCTACACGTTCGGCTGGTGGCGCAACGACGCCGCGCGCACGGCCGAATCGTATTTGCGCCACGCGGCCGGCAATCCCGTCAGCACGGCGCCCCGCGTGAACATCGACGGCCGCGCGTACGACATCAAGGCGTCCGACTTCGCGCCCAGCCGCGGCACGCTGGAGCACGCGATGCACGGGTTGTCGCTCAAGACGCACAGCCGCGCCACGTTCGACTGGGAGATCGCCGCCAGCGTCTACGACTACGCGCGCGATCTCGTGCGCACGCCGACGGTGCTCGTGCCCGACGCGGACACGAACGGCGCCGGCCAGGTCACCGACATGCACGGCAGCGGCTGGAACACGCTGGCATTGAAAGGCATCTGGCGGCCGGATGCCGGCGCGCTGTCCGGTCACACGGTCGAATTCGGGCTGCAGTCCGACCACGCCCGGCTGCGCACCCGCGTGTTCGGCAGCGCCGCGGACTGGCTGCATGCGGGCGACGGCCGGCAGGTCTCCCTCTTCAACGGGAATACCTGGCTCGAAAGCCTGTACGCGCAGGACAGCTGGCGCATCGCCGCCGCCTGGCGCGCCACGCTGGGCGTCCGGTTCGAGCGCTGGCGCGCGTATGGCGGCGAACTGTCGAACGCCGTGCTGGCGGCGCCGCTGCCGTTCCCCGGGCGCAGCGAGACGGCGTGGTCGCCCAAGGCCGCGCTGGCGTGGCGCGCGAGCCCGGACTGGCTGCTCAAGGCATCGACGGGCCGCGCGGTGCGCGATCCGACGGCGGCCGAGCTGTTTCAGGGATCCGTCGTCGACAACGCGATCATCAACGGCAATCCGCGCCTGAAGGCGGAGAAGTCGTGGACGAGCGAGCTGTCGGCCGAGACGCTGGGCGACACCGGCTCGCTGCGCGTGACGCTGTTCCGCGAAACGACGCGCGACGCGCTGTACTCGCAGCCGCTGCTGGTGAGCGGCGGGACGACCGTGAACACGGTGCAGAACGTGGGCCGCATCCGCACCAACGGCCTCGAAGTGGCGGCG
The DNA here is from genome assembly GCF_034420155.1 of Massilia luteola. Taxonomy (NCBI): domain Bacteria; kingdom Pseudomonadati; phylum Pseudomonadota; class Betaproteobacteria; order Burkholderiales; family Oxalobacteraceae; genus Massilia; species Massilia luteola. The sequence continues at coordinate 55,083 of NZ_JAXOFN010000015.1, read as the reverse complement.
CAGGCGGACGACGTCGGGGTGCGGGGACTCGGCCTGTCGTCCAGCCTGACGTTTGCCGACTCCATCATCACGGAGAACGCAGGGTTTCCGGCCAGCGTGGGCAAGTGGCAGCCGCGCGTGCCGCGCTGGCGCGCGACGATGCTGGCGACGTGGAAGGCGAACGACAAGTGGACGGCCACGCTGGGCGCCCGCTACAGCGGCCGCCAGTACTCGACGCTGGACAACAGCGATCCGAACGGCGATGCGTACATGGGGACGTCGGATTATCTCGTGGTCGATACGCGGCTGCGCTACCGTTTCGACCGCCGGTGGAGCGCGGCGGTCGGGGTGGACAACCTCAACGACCGCAAGTACTGGGCGTTTCACCCGTACACGCAGCGGACCGTGGTGGGCGAGGTGCGTTGGGACTTGTGATCAGGAGTCGCGGTACGGTGCGCACCCCGTGCCCCGCGTGACTCACCGCGTGGACGGCGCGGCCCGTGCGGCCTTTAGCGCGGTAGGGTGGGCACCCCGTGCCCACGCGTGACGTTGACGTCGACGTTCACGTCGGCACGGGTGCCCACCCTGCGATCAGCGCGGCGCCGCGCCCAGCCGGCGCACGTTGCCCGATCCGACCACGGACCGGGTCACGTGCGGATCGCCGTAGTAACTGACGTCCCCGGACCCGGCCACCGTCAGGCCCAGGCTCTCCTTCACCCACAAGGTCACGTTGCCGGAGCCCGCCACGGTGACGCTGGCGTTGTCGGCGCGCACATGGGCCAGGTCGACGGTGCCGGAGCCGCCGATCGAGATCGACGTGGTGCGCGCGGTGCCGCCCGCCACCTTGAGGTCGCCGCTGCCGCCGAGGGCGACGTTGACGGTGTCGCCTTCGACGCGGCCGACCTTGATGGCGCCCGAGCCGCCCACGTCGAACTTGACGCGGCCGCCGTGCACGACGTCGGCATCGATATTGCCCGAGCCGCCCAGCACGAGGCGGTCGACACTGCGCGCCTGCACGACGACCTTCAGGTTACGCGTGCGCAGGTTCGCGTTGTGCTTGGCGCGGATCTTCAGCGTGCCGTCCTCGACGACGGTCTCGATCAGCGGCAGCAGGTTGTCGTCGGCGTCGATGGTGAGACCTTCGCGGCTGCCGCCGCTCTTGATCTCGACATTGCCGGGCAGGGACATCGCGACGCCGTCGAAATGGGCGACGTCGCGCGCCTGGTGCTGGATCTTGCCGCTGCCCTGCACCTGTTCGCTCTTGCCCCAGCTCCAGTCGGCAGCAATGGCCTGCGGCGTGATGGCGATGCAGGCGAGGGCGCAGGCGGCGACGGCGAGGCGGCGGGTTTTATGGTCGATCATGATGTTCTCCTGGGTACGCGGATGTTCTCGATGGGGACATCGTAAGCGCGGGGCCGGAGTCACGATACCGGTTTGCGACAGGCTGCACGAAAACCGGGCCGGAATGCATGCTGGTGGGGTGCGCTGCTTACGTTCCGGCAGCATTCGTCACGTCGTCAGCAGGTCGTTAGCAGGTCGTCGGCGCGTCCTTAGCACGTCGTTCCCGCGCAGGCGGGAACCTAATTTTGCTGGCTGCAGCCGCAAAACTTGGGTCCCCGCCTGCGCGGGGACGACGGGATAGGGCGCAGCGGCCGCTTGACGGGATAGGGCGCAGCAGGACGCTTGACGGGATAGGACGGAGCGGGCCGCTTAACCGGATATGACGCAGCGGGCCAGGACTTATTTTGGCAATGCGTCCGGCGCCCCCGTCACCGCGAGCGCCGTCTTGACGGTCTGCGCGTGGCCCGGCTGGCCGCCGCCCAGGTAGATCGTGTACGTGCCCGGCATCACCTTGCGCGCGCCGGCCGCGTCGACCTGCGACAGCGCGCGCGCATCGAGCGCCAGCGTGACGCGGGTGCGTGCGCCCGCCTTCAGGTGCACGCGGCGGAACGCCGCGAGCGTCGGATTGGCGGCGTCCCCCGGCTTGGCCACGTACAGCTGGACGACCTCGTCGCCGTCACGCTTGCCGGTGTTGGCCACTTCGACGTCGACGTCGACGGGCGCGCCGGCCGCGATGGACGGCGCCGACAGCGCCGGCGTACCGTAGCGGAACGTCGTGTACGACAGGCCGTGGCCGAACGGGTACAGCACCTTGCCCTTGAAATAGCGGTAGGTGCGCCCAATCATGCGGTAGTCGCCGAACGCGGGCAGGTCGTCCACGCCGCGGTAGAACGTGACGGGCAGGCGGCCGGCCGGGCTGTAGTCGCCGGCGATCAGGCCGGCCACGGCGTGCCCGCCTTCGCCGCCCGGATACCAGGCCTGGATAATCGCGGGCACGTGCTTGTCGGCCCAGTTGACGGCCAGCGCGCTGCCGCTCATCAGCACGAGCACGGTCGGCTTGCCGGCCGCGACGACCTGTTCCAGCAGGCGTTCCTGCGGCGCGGGCAGGTCCAGGCTGGTGCGGTCGCCGCCCATGAAGCCGGGCACCTGCAGCTTGAGTTCCTCCCCCTCCAGGTTGGCCGACAGGCCCGCGACGTACACGACCAGGTCCGCGCGGCGGGCCAGGGCGACGGCCTCCTTGCCGCCATCGACCCGCGTGCTCCACACGAGCTTCTGGTCGCCGCGCGCGCCGCGCTGCACGGCCTCGATCCTGACCGGATACGTCCGTCCCGCCTGCAGCGTCGCCTTGCCGGCCGCGATCGACGGCGAGTCCGTGACGTCCCACGCATCCACGACGAGCTTGCCGTCGACCCAGATGCGGTAGCCGGCATTGCTCAGGAAGCGCAGGCCGTAGTCGCCGGTGCGCGGCGCCTTCAGGTAGCCGGTCCAGCGCGTGGACGCATTGTGGCCGCCGTCCTGCCACGCGGCGCGGGCATTGGTTTCCGTGGCGTCGTGCGCGGCGCCCGCCAGGTCCGGACCGGCGAAGTGTTCGGCAGTGAGGCCGGGCGTGCGGCATGCGGCGTCGACGCACAGGCTGGCGTCCGGCACCGGCGGCTCGGCCGGGCCGACGAGGCCCGTGCCCGGCGCGTACAGGATCTGCGCATCCGGGAAGCGGGCGCGGATGCCCGCGAGCACGGTCACGGGATGGGACGGCTGGCCGTTGTAATTGCCGACCAGCGCATCCTCGCTGTCCGCGTTCGGGCCGATGACGGCGATGGTCCGCGGCGCCTTCGTGAGCGGCAGCAGGCCGTCGTTCTTCAGCAGCACCATCGCCTCCTGCGCCGTCTTGAGGGCGACGGCGCGGTGGGCCGGCGTGTCGTTGTCGTCGGGCCGGATGTCCGCGTAGGCCTTGGGTGGCGTCGGATCGAGCAGGCCGAGGCGGATGCGGCCCGCGAACAGGCGCACGAGGGCGCGGTCGATGACGGCCTCTTTCAGCTCGCCGTGGCGCACGGCGTTCGCGATGGGGCCGGCCTCGGTCGTCATCTTGTTGCGGTAGTCGCCGCAGATCAGGTCCATGCCGGCCGTGAACGCGGCGGCCACGGCTTGTTCCGGCGTCTTCGTGTAGTGCAGGCTGTCGGCGCGGTAGATGTTGGCGGCGGCGCCGCAGTCCGACACGACGAAGCCCTTGAAACCCCAGGCGCGGCGCAGGTGCTGCTGCAGCAGGTCGTCGCTGGCGCAGGCGGGGACGCCGTCGACGGCGTTGTACGCGCACATGACGGACGCCACCTTGCCTTCCGTGACGGTGGCGCGGAATGCGGGCAGGTAGGTGTCCTCGAGGTCGTGCGGGGACGGGTGGACGTCTTCGCGGTGGCGGTTCGATTCCGGTCCGCTGTGCACGGCGAAGTGCTTGGCGGTGGCGATCGTCTTGAACGCGGTCGGATCGTCACCCTGCAGGCCGCGGATGAAGTTCACCGCGATGCGCGACGTGAGGTAGGGATCCTCGCCATACGTTTCCTGGCCGCGGCCCCAGCGCGGATCGCGGAAGATGTTGATGTTGGGCGACCACACGGTGAGGCCGCGGTACCAGTCCGTGCCGCCGTCAGGCGCGCGCGTCGCCATGTACTTGGCGCGGAATTCCGTGGCGATGACGTCGCCCACGTCGTGCATCAGCGCCTCGTCCCACGTGGCCGCCATGCCGACGGCCTGCGGGAACACGGTCGCGTAGCCGGCGCGCGCGACGCCGTGCAGGCCCTCGTTCCACCAGTTGTACTTCGGGATCTTCAGGCGCGGGATCGCCGGCGCGTCGTTGCCGAGCTGGGCGGCTTTTTCCTCCAGCGTCATGTGCCCGACGAGGTCGGCGGCGCGGGCTTCGGGTGTCTGCTGGGCCAGCGCCGGCGCCGCCGCGCACAGGGCGGCCAGCGCGAGCGGGGCGAGGGTGAAGGGAAGGCGGCGTGGATCGTCGTTCATCGTAGTCTCCTGTTATTGGTTTTCTGACGATGCTAACACGAAAATGTCATGCGCTAACAATGAGCGAAAACACAACGGGATGTGGCGGCCACGGCACGTCCGGGGCTTGGTCTTGGAAAAAATATCTTTCCAGTTGGAATTTTGACAGCATGCTGGTTTTATAATCAACGCATCGCTCATCCGAGCCCGTTTGGTACATCGAAGAATGATGGAACACCACCAGTCGTCGCAGATCCCCACCCTGTCGTATATCGAAAACGAAGACCACCCGGTGTTCGGGACCCTGGTCGAGCAGATCCTGCACCTGCTGAATTCGAAGCTGGTGTTTTCCGACATCATCATTCACCAGAACAGTCCGCTGATGCTGCGCCAGCCGAAGGGCCTCGTGGCCGTGACGGATTCGCCCATCACGAAGGAAGAGCTGGAAGAATTCTTCGACGTCATCGAGCCGAACTGGGCCGAGCGCATCGTCGACCGCGCGTTCGACCGCTCGATCGACCTGCACACGGCGCGCATCCGCGCCAACTGCTTCAGCTTCCAGGGCAAGAAGCGCCTCGGCTGCGTGATCCGCCGCTTCCCGAAGGAGCCGCTGGCGCTGGACACCCTCGGCCTGCACGCGGACGAGCGCGAGTTCGCGCGCCTGACGAGCGGCCTGGTCCTGATCATCGGCGACACGTGCCAGGGCAAGTCGACCACGATCGCGTCCATCCTCGACGAGATCAACCGGCAGCGCTCGGGCCACATCATCACCATCGAAGATCCGGTCGAGACCCTGATCCCGCAGCGCAAGTGCATCATCACGCAGCGCGAGGTGGGCGTCGACGGCGACGTCGAAAGTTATTACCTGGGCGCGCTGGACGCGCTGCGCGAGCGGCCGGACGTGATCGTCATCGGCGAGATCCGCGATGCCCAGACGGCGCAGGAAGCGCTGGCGCTGGCCGAGTCCGGGCCGCTCGTGCTGGCGACCCTGCACGCGCGCTCGACGGAACTGGGCCTGCAAAAGATGCTGCGCCTGCTGGGCAATTCGGAAGCGCAGGGCCAGGCCCTCGCGCACGCGCTGCGCGGCGTGCTGTGCCAGGCGCTGCTGCCGTCCAAGCAGGGCAACCGTTACCACCTCGCGACGGAGTGCCTGACCATCAACCCGGCGGTCGGCGCGATGATCGAGGAGGGCGACCTGGGCGCCATCCGCGCGCACATGAACGCGGGGCGCGGGCCCGGCTGCCACACGATGAACAGCGTGCTCGAAGCGCTGCTGGCGGCGCACAAGGTCGGCCTCGACGACGCGCGCGCCGCGACGACGGACCGGATCGGCTTCGCCGAGATGGTCTGACCGCGACCGGGCAGGGCGGCTATCGGATCGTGTTCATCTCGCTTTCATCTTCCGTGTAGCGCACGGGCGCCAGGTTGTGCCTGGCGATGAGTTCCGGCACGGTCGCCGGGGCGCCCCGTTCGATGCGTTCGTGTTCCAGGACGTGGTCGAGGATCTCCGCCTCGCTGCAACGGCCGGGCGTCGCGAATTCCAGCGGTTCCTCGTTATTGCGGTACCAGACTCGATAAATCGGCATGCCAGTCTCCTTGTGGTGAGGCCCGCAGTATGACAGATCGGCCCGGCACGCCGGCGCCACGCGACGCCTGTCGGTGCGTCGGGACCATGCGATCAGCCAGTCCGGGTTGACCGGTACCGGGATCGTGATCGGACGCCCGGTCTGGCCGTCGATTCCAGAAAAATGAATTTCGTCGCAATGTGCGAGCCTTCCCGGATTTCCACTCAATAGAATCAGTCCATTCGAAGAGCTGATGGCATGACGCCCGACGAATTCCTCGTTCATTTTATCGAGATCCGATATGTCGAGATCCGACATAGATAGGGGCGGTCGGTCGACGAACGCTGGTCGAGGTGAGCCCGAGGTTTTGCACGTCCAATCGAGGTGCCGGTAGCGCGACAAACGGAACCATTCCGCATTAATGTCCTGAATCGGGTCCGGCCGGCCCATGATGGACGACAGGCCATGCATAAGTTCTCCGGCACGTTCGATTAATAGAATTTGCGAGAGATTTTCTCGACGTTGATCCCAAAAGAACGGATAAACATTGAATCCGCCTTTACGGTCAACTTGCTGACTTCCGCGTTGTTTTCTTTGGCGAGGCCGATAATCCAGTTCGCGACCTCCTTGCGGACGTTGTCGTCAAGCTTGTCTCCGTCACGGACAAAAAACGTCAAAACGGGACGCGGCGGGCACGTGGTCCATTTTTTTTCCTTCTTGTCAAACCGTTTTGCGGCACCGCAACCGGCGTGAAACATTGCGACGGCCCGAACCGTAGAGCGGTCCGCATCGGTAACGACCAGCGCCTTTTCGGAAATTGACACCGGGTCGGCGCCGGCGAATAATCGTTTGCCACTCGGCAGGGCGACTTCCGGTTCCGGACGCCCCTTGAACGCAAACTCGAATTGGGCGTCGATCAGGTTGCGGTTGTTCTCCTCGCGTGGAATCGATATGTAAAATCCTTCTTCGCTTCCAAAAAGAATCTGGGCAACGGAGGCCAGCCTGTCACGGGTGCCATCGGTCGTCCAGTCGAGTGACGCCGCGGAGGCCGATGGGGTTTGCGTGGGAGGGGATGTCTGAGCCGATGCGGACATGACCAATGAAACCAATCCGGCCGCGAAGGCTTTTTTAAGATTTTCCGAACTGATCATCGTTGTTCTTTCCTGGTTGCAGTGGTCGAGCCTGCATTTGAAGGAAGTTGATTCGCAGTCATTGCGTTCTCCAGGATGTTCGCAAGATCTTGTTGCCGTGAGTCGGTCGGGTCGGGGCCGTTCCAGTTTCTCCGATTAGCTACCGCCGCGGCCCGGTTTCCAGTGGCCATGCGCTGCCAGAAGTCAGGCCAGGTCGGGCGATTCGAGTGCATCTACCGTGTTTTTATCGGCATCGACATTGATCGCAACGGGATCTGCATTCTCCGCATGAAGAAACCGGATCGGTTCTCCGGACGCGTCGGTTTTGTGAGGGGCGCCATGAAAAATAGAGTGGCGGCGGTGATTGCGTGAGTTTTTAACGAGACCGGCACAGACGGGACATTATTTACGCAAAAACGCCCGGCTCACATGTCGATGCCGTCAGGAGGGCGCAGGCGTCGCCGCACCCGGCGGCAAGAATACTCGCTGGTCAGTCAAGCGGCACCTCCCGCCACCGGTTGACCTCGGGCGCCGTCACTGCCGGCGCCGCATTGCCCCAGCTGTTCCTCACATACGTCACGACGGCCGCCACCTCGGCATCGTCCAGCTGCTGACTGTACGGCGGCATGCCGAACGGCCGCGGATTGCCGCGCGTGGCCGGCGGAAAGCCGCCGTTCAGCACGATGCGGATGGCGTTGACGGGGTCGCGCATCGTCAGCGCGCCATTGCCCGCCAGCGGCGGATACGCGGGGTGGCCGGCCACGCTGGTGCCGCGCCCGTCGGCGCCGTGACAATCGGCGCAGTGATGCGCGTACAGCTGGCGGCCCGCCTTCATCACGTCGTCCGGCGCGGGGATCGCATGGCGCGGCGTCGGTTCGGCCGGCAGCGATTTCAGGTAGACCGCCAGCGCGCCCGCATCCGCATCCGTCAGGTATTGCAGGCTTCGATTCACGACTTCCGCCATCGGTCCGAACACGGCGCCGCGCGGCGCGACGCCCGTGCGCAGCAGTTGCACGATATGCGATTGTTCCCAGTTGCCGAGGCCGGCTTCGTTGTCGGCGTCCAGCGCGGGCGCGTACCAGCCGCTGGTCGCGATCTGGCCGCCGGACAGCCGCGTGCCCGTCGCACCCAGGCCGTTGCGCGGGCTGTGGCAGGCGGCGCAATGGCCCAGGCCTTCGACGAGATAGGCGCCGCGGTTCCACGCGGCACTTTGCGCCGGCTGCGGCGCGTACACGCCGGGCTTGAAGTACAGCAGGCGCCAGCCGGCCAGCACGATCTGCCGGTCGTAAGGGAAGCGCAACGCATGCGGGCGATTCGCCAGGCGGACCGGCGCGAGGCTGCGCAGGTAGGCGTACAGCGCGTCGGCGTCGTCGCGCGTGACCTTCGTCGTGTTCGTGTACGGGAACGCGGGATACAGCAGGCGGCCGTCCGGCGCGGTGCCGTTGTGCAGGGCGTGCCAGAAGTCGTCCGCCGTCCAGGCGCCGATGCCCGTCGTCGCGTCCGGCGTGATGTTCGGTGCGTAGAGCGTGCCGAACGGCGTCGCGAGCGCGCGCCCGCCCGCGTACGGCATGCCGTCGCGCGCCGTGTGGCAGGCGAGGCAGTCGCCGGCGCGGGCGAGATAGGCGCCCCGGGCGATGTTGGCCGGCGTCGCCGCCCACGCTTCTTGCGACCGCGCCGGGATGAATTCGGCGCGCGGCCACGCGAGCACGACGAGGCCCAGCCCCAGCACGAGCGACAGGCCGACGACCCGGAGGACGATGCGTTTCACGGCCGCTCCGGCTCGCTGCCGCAGGCGAGCGGCATTGGGTGGGCGACGTCGGGCGCCGGGTCGTCGTCGTCCGGCAGCGGTTCGCTCGCGAGCCAGCCCGAAATGGCGGCCACGTCCGCCAGCGACAGCCGGCCGGCGATCGTCGCCATGCAGTCGGGCGCGTTGGCATGCCGCGTGCCGTTGCGCCAGGCGCCGAACTGGGCATTGATGTAGTCGCGCGGCAGGCCAAGCAGGCCCGGGATCGCGGGCAGGGCACCCGTCAGGCGCTGGCCGTGGCAGGCGACGCAGGCCGGCACCTTCAAGGCCGTGTCGCCGCGCGTGACGAGTTCGCGTCCGCGCGCCAGCTGGTCCGCCGGCAGGCTCGCGCGCGCCAGCACGGGCGCGGGCAGGTGCTGGGTCGAAAAATACGCGGCGATCTCGCGCAGGTAGTCGTCGGACAACGGTGCGACCATATACGTCATCAGCGGAAACTGGCGGCGGCCGGCGCGGAAGTTCTGCAACTGGTTGTAGAGGTAGCCGGCCGGCTTGCCGGCGATGCGCGGGTAGTAGTGCGGTCCGGTCGTCGGCGGCGGCGCGGACGGGCTGCCGTGGCACGACGTGCATGCGGCCACGCGCTGGGCCAGCGTGTCCGGCACGCCGCGCTCCGGCTGGGCCGGCGCCGGCGCCGCATGCAGGACGGCGGCGAGGAGCACGGCGGAGCGGAGAACCGGGACGGGCATGGCATTCCTGTGGTGACGACTTTACAAGGCGCATGATACCGCGTCGTCTTGAAGGATACGCAATCTTTCGAAAACGCTAACTTGGCGCATACGTCACGCGTGGGCACGGGGTGCACACCCTACCAACGGCGGAGGTAGGCCAGCAGGGCGGCGAGGTCGCGGTCGTCGTGGATGCCCCAGAAGCGCATCTTCGTGCCCGGCACCGTCTTGTCCGGATCGCGCAGGAACGCGGACAGGGTGCGCTCGTCCCAGACGATGCCGGAGGCCTTCATGGCGTCGGAATACGCGAAGTCGGCCGTCGTGCCCGCGCGCCGGCCGAACAGGCCGTTCAGTTGCGGGCCGAAGCCGCCGCGCGCGTTCGGGCCGATCTGGTGGCAGGACGCGCAGGGTTTGAAGACGACGGCGCCGTCGACGGGGCCGTCGTGGCGCGAGCAGCCCGCCAGCGCGAGCAGCATGGCCGTGCATGCGACAGGGCCGCGCACGTCAGGAAGTCCACGTCTTTGGCTGCGCCGCCCGCATCAGGACGTCCGCGGCTTCGGCTGCGCCGCCCGCATCGGGCCGCCGGCGACCGGTTTCGGTGGCGGTGGGGGCGGCGGATTCGCGCGCCAGTGGCGGTAGATGCGCAGGGCGACGTGGGCGTCGTCCGCCGCGTACAGGATCTGCTTGTCGGACAGGCGCGGCAGCGCCCAGTTGGTCGTCGTGATCTTGCGCGACTTTTGCAGGCGCTGGCCGAAGAAGCGCGCGACGGCCGTCTTGGCGCCCAGCGCGTTGCGTTCGCCGCGGCGCAGGGCGGTGGAGAGGTCGAGCACGTTGCGCGTCTCGATGCCCAGTTTGGCGCGCAGGCGGCGCAGGTCGTCGCCGAGGCCGAAGCCGACCTTCAGGATCGCGGGCGATTCCAGCACGGTCCGCAGGACGTCGATGCCGGGGACGGTCGCCGGCGCGGCGGCGTCCGCATCCTCCGGCGCGCGGGGCGCGGGCTTGCCGATCTGGAACAGGTAGGCGTGGGCGTCGGTTGCGAGCTGCACGAGGTGCGGCCCGGTCGATTGCTCGCCCTTCTGGAACGTGGGCTTGGATTCGGTGTCGAAGCCGATCGCGTCGGACGCCAGCAGCGCGGCCAGCGCGCCGTCCGCGTCCTGGCGGCTACGGACGAGGCGCACATCGGCCAGCGCGATACCCTGGTAAGGGGGAAGGTCGTCCTCGGCCTCGCTCATCCGGCCGGCCGATCAGCGCTTGGCGAACTTGGATGCCAGCTGCTGCAGCTTTTCCTGGCGCTTGCGGTCGGATTCCGCCTGCGCGGCCGCGTCGCGTTCGGCCTTCTTGCGCTCGGCTTCCTTCTTGAAGCGTTCCTGCAGGAGTTCCTTGGCGTGCTGGCGGTGGGTGTCCGTCACTTCGGCGCCCGGATTGCCGTCCAGGTCGTAGCGCAGGGTGGCTTTTTCCATCGCGCGCAGGTAGCGCATCGAGCCCGTGTGGATGCCCAGCGCGGCGCGCATGGTCTTGCGGTTCAGGCCGGGCAGGCGGGCCAGCACCTGCTTGTCGATGCCGATCGCCAGCGGCAGGCAGTCGCGGAAGGCCTTGAACTGCTGTTGCAGGTGCTTCAGCAGGGCGCGCGGCGACTGGACTTCGGCACCGGCGGCGGCCGGCGCGGAGGCCGTGTCGGCATCGTGCGCGTCGGCTTCCGGGGCCGGCGCCTGCGGCGCGTCGTTGGCAGGCAACGCGTCGGGAGCGGCGTGGGTGGCGTTTTCGGTGGCCTCGGGGAGCTCGGCGACAGGACTCATCGTATTCATTGACTTCATGGTAAGAACGGGAAGCGGAAGGATAGCATGGCCGCGCCACGCGCGTGTGGCGCTCAGCCGTGTAACGGATCGTTTTGTTGACGAATTGACCGTGATTTCATGTATATGCAGCGGCGCGCGGCCGAGAAATCGTGTATGATCCGCCCCTTTCCTTGCGCACGGTTTGCGCCGACGCAGCCAGGGCCCGGAAGAGGAAAAGGAAATATACGGCTGAGTGATATCCCTTATCGGATATTTCAATTATCGCTAAACATTTCCTTGGCGCATAATGCGCATGTCTCCTCTATTTCTCTCCTGGAAAATAGATTCAAGCCCGTTGTCTGACGGGCTTTTTTTCGTTCCGCCATGTTAAGCCGCTATTTCGACCACTTTCCGTTCCGCCCGATCCCCTTGTGCGCGCGTGCCGCAGCCCATCCCGGCTGCCCGGTACGACGCCCGCCGAGCGGGCGCAGCGCCAGGAGTGCTTGATATCCAGGCTTCCGCCCTAAGCTAAGGCCATCCTTCTAGGGCCATCCCCATCATCCCCCAACCGGGTCCGCACTGCGGGCCAGGTGGGTTATTGACCTCGCAGGCGCGCGCCACGCCTCGACTGGAGAAATTATATGAAAAACACCGCCAAGACCCTGACACTGACAGCGAAGAAAGCGCCCGCCACGAGCACCGCACAGCTGTCGGTGCCGAAGACCGCGACCTCGTATTTCCTGGAAACGGAAGCGGCCGCCAAGGTGACGGTGGTGAAGACCCGTTCGCGCCTGGCGTCGCTGAAGGCGGTCCAGACCGACGCCGCGCCGCAGTCGCAGCCGGAACAGTTCGACGCCGCCGCCGAGGCGGACGCCGTCGCGGCCGACGTGCAGACCGCGGACAGCGCCATGCCGGCCGCGGCCGAACCGGCCGAGGTGTCCGCCGCCGCCGCCGAACCCGTGATCGTGCCGGGCGTCGCCGCCGTGGCCGTGGACGAGGCGGACGGCGCGATGCCGACCGCGCCGGCCGCGCCGCCGGTCATCGTCAAGAAGCGCATGTCGCGCCTCGCCGCCTTGACGTCGGCCGACGCCGCCGTGGCGGAACCGGCCGCCGCGCCCGAGGCGCCGGCCATGCAGGCCGCCGCGGCGTCCGATCCGGCGCCGGCCGCGCGCATCGTGCGCGCCCGCACCGCGCGCCGCATCGAGCCGTCGGCCGCGGCGACGACGTCCACCCAGCCGACCGGCACCGTCAGCACGACGACCGACGCCGCCGCGCTGGCCGCGATCGACACGTCCGGGTATCTGCTGCCGCAAGTCAAAGTGCCGGGCCGCCGCGGCCGCAAGCCGAGCGAATTCGTGCCGGAGAACGACGAGATCGCGGCGCTGAACGCCGTCGAGCGCGCCGAACTGAAGGCCGTGTCGAAGCTGCGCGAGCGCAAGGCCAAGGGCGGCGCCAACCTGTTCGGCGCCGCGGAAGGCTTTTCCAGCGAAGAACTGGAAAAGCGCCGCCAGCAGTTGAAGAACCTGATCAATATGGGCAAGGAGCGCGGCTACCTGACCCATGCGGAGATCAACGACCACCTGCCGGAAAACATCATCGATCCGGAAGCGATCGAAGGCATCATCGCGACGTTCAACGACATGGGCATCGCCGTCTACGAGCGCGCCCCGGAAGCGGAAATGATGCTGCTGTCCGACGCCGTTGTCACGCCGACGAGCGAGGACGAGGTGGAAGCCGCCGCCGCGACGGCGCTGTCGACGGTCGATTCCGACTTCGGCCGCACGACCGACCCGGTCCGCATGTACATGCGCGAGATGGGCGCCGTGTCGCTGCTGACGCGCGAGGGCGAGATCGCCATCGCCAAGCGCATCGAGGACGGCCTGAAGGACATGGTGCAGGCGATCTCCGCGTGCCCGGTGACGATTTCCGAGATCATCGCGCTGTCGCACAAGATCGCCAGGGACGAGCTCAAGATCGATGACGTCGTGGACGGCCTGATCGATCCGAACGAAGGCACCGCTGCGAGCGCGCCCGTGAGCAGCGCCAGCGACGAGGACGACGAGGACGAGGACGACGTCGGCGAAGAAGAGGACGACGGCGGTGCGGGCGGCAGCGCCGCGGCCGGCTATTCGGCCGAGCAGCTGGCCGCCCTGAGGAAGGGCGCGCTGGACAAGTTCGGCACGATCGAAAAGCAGTTCGACAAGATGGGCCACGCGTTCAAGACGCAGGGCTACGGCTCGGCGGCCTACACGGCGGCGCAGGAAGTGATCTCGACCGAACTGCTGGGCATCCGCTTCACCGCGAAGGTCGTGGAAAAGCTGTGCGACACGCTGCGCCACCAGATGGACGAGGTCCGTTCGATCGAGCGCGCCGTGCTGGACATCTGCGTGAACCGCTGCGGCATGCCGCGCGCCCACTTCATCAAGGTCTTCCCGGGCAACGAGACGGACCTCGAGTGGGTGCAGCGCGAAGTCGACTGCGCGTATCCGTACAGCGCCGTCCTGAAGCGCAACGCCCCGGCGATCCTGGAACTGCAGCAGCGCATGATCGACCTGCAGGCGCGCGTGGCGCTGCCGCTGGCCGACCTGCGCACCATCAACCGCCAGATGGCGGCCGGCGAAAAGCGCGCCCGCACGGCGAAGCGCGAAATGACCGTGGCCAACCTGCGTCTCGTGATCTCGATCGCGAAGAAGTACATCAACCGCGGCTTGCAATTCCTCGACCTGATCCAGGAAGGCAATATCGGCCTGCTGAAGGCCGTCGACAAGTTCGAATACCGCCGCGGCTATAAATTCTCGACGTACGCGACGTGGTGGATCCGCCAGGCGATCACGCGTTCGATCGCCGACATGGCACGCACGATCCGCGTGCCGGTGCACATGATCGAGACGATCAACAAGATGAACCGCATCTCGCGCCAGATCATGCAGGAAACCGGCAGCGAGCCGGACATGGCGACGCTGGCGACGAAGATGGAGATGCCGGAATCGAAGGTCCGCGAGATCATGAAGATCGCGAAGGAGCCGATCTCGATGGAAACCCCGATGGGCGAGGACGGCGATTCGCAGCTGGGCGACTTCATCGAAGACAACGCGACGCTGGCCCCGCTGGACGCCGCGCTGCACGCCTCGATGCGCAACGTGATCAAGGAAGTGCTGGATTCGCTGACCCCGCGCGAAGCGAAGGTCCTGCGCATGCGCTACGGCGTCGAGATGTCGAACGACCACACGCTGGAAGAAGTGGGCAAGCAGTTCGACGTGACCCGCGAACGCATCCGCCAGATCGAAGCGAAGGCGATGAGCAAGCTGCGCCAGCCGTCGCGCTCGGACAAGCTCAAGACGTTCCTGCAGAACCAGTAATTCGCCGGCCCGCCGCCGGAAGCCGCGCCGCCCGCCAGGGCCGCGCGGCTTTTTTTTGTCCTTGCCGCCGGGCCTTGTTGGCATAATGGCGGCATTCGCGTTACCGAACCCCTATGCCGATGCCATTACGCCCATCCTCCTGCGCCTGCCTGCTGGCGGGCCTCCTGTCGTTCCCCGCCGCTCATGCGGACGACGACGCCATCAACCCCGACCGTCCCAACGTAGCCAATTCCAGCCAGGTGGTCGGCGCACGCCGCGTGCAGCTCGAGACGGGCGTGCAGTGGGACCGCGAGCGCGACGACGACGCCCACGTGCGCACGCTCACGACGCCCACGCTGCTGCGCATCGGCCTGTCCGACGCGCTGGAGCTGCGCGTGGAAACAACCGGCCGCACGATCGCGCACGCGAGCGACCCGGCCACGGGCGCGCACACGGTGAGCGCGGGCTGGGCCGACGGCGCGGCCGGCGTCAAATGGCATCTCGGCGACCAGGACGGCATGCGGCCGGCGGTCGGCCTGATCGCGGAAGCGGCCCTGCCGACGGGCAGCGCGGCGCTGCGCGGCACGGGCTTCCGGCCGTCGCTGGACGTGCCGGCCGAGTGGGATCTCGGGAGCGACTGGTCGCTGGGCGTGATGCCGGGCGTCGGCCGCGACGGCGACGACGCCGGGTCGCATTACACGTACGGCGTGCTTGCGGCGTCGCTCGGGAAGGCGTTCAGCGAGCGCCTGCACGGCTTCGCGGAAGTGGCCGCGCCGCAGATCGCGCGCGCGGCCCATGGCGGGACGCAGTCCGTGCTCGACGCGGGCGCGTCGTGGCTCGTGAACCGGGATTGCCAGCTCGACGCGATGGTCGTGCATGGGTTGAACCGGAATGTGCCGGGACTCAGCCTGGCGTTCGGGATGTCGGTAAGACGCTAGCAGCGTCGCCCCGCGCAGGCGGGGGCCCAATTTTGCATGCGTTTCGACATGCATAAAGCTTGGGTCCCCGCCTCCGCGGGGACGACGGATCAGCCGGTGTTGCGCAACCCCGCCGCCACGCCGTTGATCGACAGGTGGATCCCGCGATGCACGCGCTCATCGACCTTCTGCTCGGCCGACAGCGCGCGATGGCGCTGGATCAGCTCGACCTGCAAGTGGTTCAACGGGTCGAGGTAGGCGAAGCGGTTCTGGATCGAACGGGCCAGCAGCGGGTTGTTCACGAGGCGTTCGTCGGCGCCCGTGACGATTTCCAGGCAGCGCAGCGTTTCCGCGTACTCGGCCGAGATGCGCTTGAAGATGCGCTCGCGCAGGATCGCGTCGGGCACCAGCTCGGCGTAGCGCGAGGCGATGGCCAGGTCGCTCTTGGCCAGCACCATGTCCATGTTCGACAGCAGCGCCGCGAAGAACGGCCAGTGCTGCGCCATTTCGCGCAGCAGCGCCAGGCGTTCGTCGTGGTCGCCGTCGGCGATCCAGCCGGACACCGCGGCGCCGAACCCGAACCAGCCCGGCAGCAGCAGGCGGCACTGGCCCCACGAAAAGCCCCAGGGAATCGCGCGCAGGTCTTCGATGCGGCGCGTCGACTTGCGCGACGCCGGGCGCGAGCCGAGGTTCAGTTCCGCGATCTCGGCGATCGGCGTGGCGGCGAAGAAGTAATCCGTGAAGCCCGGCGTCTCGTACACGAGGTTGCGGTAGGCCTTGTACGCGCGCTGCGACAGCTCGGCCATCACGGGCTCGAAGCGGGACAGGCGCTCGATCTGTTCGCGGTCGGCGCCATGCGGCATCAGGCCCGCTTCCAGGGTGGCGGCGACGAGCAGCTCCAGGTTGCGGCGGCCGATTTCCGGATTGCTGAACTTCGACGAGATGATCTCGCCCTGTTCCGTCAGGCGGATCTGGCCGTTCACGGTGCCCGGCGGCTGCGCGAGGATCGCCTCGTAGCTCGGACCGCCGCCGCGGCCGACGGTGCCGCCGCGGCCGTGGAACAGCCGCAGCTTGACGTTCGCATCCGCGAACACCTGCACGAGCTTCAACTCGGCCTGGTACAGCTCCCAGTTCGACGTCAGGAAGCCGCCGTCCTTGTTCGAGTCCGAATAGCCCAGCATGACCTCCTGCAGGCGGCCCTGGTGCCCGATGACGTCGGCCACGACCGGCAGCGCCATCCACTCGCCCATGATGGCGGCGGCCTGTTGCAGGTCGGGGATGGTCTCGAACAGCGGGATCACCATCACGTCGCTCGTCTTCTCGCTCGGCCGGTACAGGCCTGTTTCCTTTTGCAGCAGCAGGACTTCCAGCAGGTCGGACACCGTCTCGGTGTGCGAAATGATGTAGTTGCGGATCGCGCGCGCGCCGTAGCGCTGGCGGATCTCGCGCGCCGTGCGCAGGATCTGCAGTTCCGAGTTCGTGGTCTCCGAATAGCTTTCGTACGGCGTGTACAGCAGGCGCGGCTGGGCCAGTTCGTCCAGCAGCAGCTTGACCTTCGCGTCTTCGTCGAGCGCGGCGTAATCGGCCTGCACGCCGGCGCGCGCGAACAGCTCGGCCAGCACCCGCTCGTGCACGTCCGAGCTCTGGCGCATGTCGAGCGACGCGAGGTGGAAGCCGAAGATGCGCGCGGCGCGCAGCAGGCCGTTCAGGCGCGGCACGGCCAGGATCGCGCCGTGGTTTTCGTCGAGCGAATCGACGAGCACCTGCAGGTCGGCGCGGAAGTCGCAGGAGTCGCGGTAGGCGTCCGCATGGCCCACTTCCTTGCGCAGGATGTTGGTGGCGCCCAGTTCGCGCGCCGTCGACGCCAGCCGCGCGTAGATGCCGATCAGGGCGCGCCGGTAGGGTTCGTCGCTGCGGTGCGGCGAGTGGTCGGGCGAGGCGTCCGCCAGCGCCAGCAGCGCCGGACTGGCCGGCACGAGCAGGGTGGACGGCGACAGCTCGGCGCCCAGCGCGTGCACTTCGTCGAGATAGAAATCGAAGATGGTCGTCGAATGGCGCACGAGGGCGCGCTGCATCGTCGTGGCGTCGACGTTCGGGTTGCCGTCGCGGTCGCCGCCGATCCAGCTGCCCATCTGCATATAGGTCGCGTCGTCGAGGCCGGAGGCCGCGGCGCCGTACTGCGCCGCGAGTTCGTCCTCGATGTCGTCGTACACGGCCGGGAGCTCGCGCAGGAAGGTCGTGCGGTAGTACGAGAGGGCGTTTTCGATCTCGTCGGCCACGGTCAGTTTTTCGTAGCGCAGCATGCGCGTCTGCCACAAGGTCGCGATGCGGGCCTGCAGCAGTTGCAGGTTGCGCGCACGCTCCTTCGGCGTCAGCGGCAGGTCGCGCTCGGCCAGCAGGCGGGCGATGTCGTGCTCGGCGTCGAGCGTGCTTTTGCGCTGGACTTCGGTCGGGTGCGCCGTCAGCACGGGCGCGATCAGCGCCTCGCGGAGAAAAGCCTCGACCGTGTCCTGCGCGACGCCGGCATCCTTGAGGCGGGTGAGGGCGTAGGCGACGCTGGACGGCTGCGGCGTCGATCCGGCCAGCAGGTGGGCGCGGCGGCGGCGGATGTGGTGCTGGTCTTCGGCGATGTTGGCCAGGTGCGAGAAATACGAGAAGGCGCGCACGACGGAATTCGTCTCTTCGCGCGACAGCCTGGAGAGCAGGCCGGTGAGCTCGGCGGCGGCGTCCTGGTCGTCTTCGCGGCGGAACCGCACGGCAGTCTGGCGGATCGTCTCGACGACGTCGAACACGGCTTCGCCTTCCTGGTCGCGCAGCACGTCGCCGAGGAGGCGGCCGAGCAGGCGAATGTCTTCTTTCAGCGGTGCGTCCTTGTCGACGCCGCCGGGCGGGGGAGTGAGTGCAGCAGGATTGTCCATATCGACCATGGTTGAATTGTTGAGAACTGCATGACAACGAATCGTTACTACCAATCATTCCTGGGGCACGCTGGCGGTCGGCCGTGGCGTGTGGGTGGGCCCATGCTAGAATTTATGTCTCTGGTATGGGCTTAACCGGCGCTGCCCGATCCGGGCGCAACGACAGTGAAAGAATCCGTTTTGAACTCTAACGACACGACGCAGCACGTTCCCGCGCAACTGATCATCGCATCGCGCGAAAGCCGGCTGGCCATGTGGCAGGCCACGCACGTGCGCGACCGGCTCGCAGCATTATATCCGCAGTGCCAAATCGACATTCTCGGCATGACGACGCGTGGCGACCAGATCCTGGACAAGACCTTGTCGAAGGTGGGCGGCAAGGGCTTGTTCGTCAAGGAACTCGAAGTGGCGATGGCCGACGGCCGCGCCCACCTCGCCGTTCACTCCCTCAAGGATGTGCCGATGGAATTGCCGGAAGGCTTTGAATTGGCTGCCATCCTCGAGCGCGAGGACCCGCGCGACGCCTTCGTGTCCAACGATTTCGACAGCCTGACCGCGCTGCCGGCCGGCAGCATCGTCGGCACGAGCAGCCTGCGCCGCCAGGCCCTGATCGCCGCGCGCTATCCGCAGCTCGTGATCAAGCCGCTGCGCGGCAACCTCGACACCCGTCTCGGCAAGCTCGACCGCGGCGACTACGCGGGCATCATCCTCGCCGCCGCCGGCCTCAAGCGCCTGGGCCTCACGCGCCGCATCCGCGCCTACCTGGAGCCGGACGAGAGCCTGCCGGCCGCGGGCCAGGGCGCGATGGCGATCGAAATCCTGTCGGATAACACAGCCGGTTCGCATTTTTCTGCAACTGTGCGTGCGTTGCTGGCCCCGCTGAACCATACGCCGACGGCGCAGGCCGTGCTGGCGGAACGCAAGGTGTCGCAGGTGTTCGGCGGCAGCTGCCAGGTCCCGCTCGCGGCGCACGCGACGGTCGACGGCGACACGCTGCACCTGCGCGCGATGGTCGCGACGCCGGACGGCCGCCGCAGCGCCTACGCCGCCGCCAGCGGCCCGGCCGCGCTGCCGGAAGCGGTGGGCGAGCAGGTGGCGCAGAAGCTGGCCGCTCAGGACGCCGCCGGCATCCTGGCCGAATGCAAGGCGGCCGCCGCCGGCGATGCCTGACGCGGTCGTCATCACCCGTCCGCGCCAGCAAGCCGAGCCGCTGGCCCGCGCGGTGGCGGCGCTCGGCCGCACGCCGCTGATCCTGCCGCTGCTCGAGATTTCCCCTCTGGCCGACGACGCCCCGCTGCGCGCCGCGCTCGCCGGCCTGCGCGGGTATGCGCTCGTCGCCTTCGTGTCGCCCAACGCCGTCGACGCCGCCTTTGCCCACATCGACGCCTGGCCGGCCGAGGTGGCGCTGGCCGTCGTGGGCGAGGGCAGCCGGGCGGCGCTGGCGCGCCACGGCATCGACGGCGCGCGCTACCGCATCCACACGCCGCTCGACCCGAGCCGCAGCGATTCCGAACACCTGCTCCAGGCGCTCGACACGGCCGCGCTGGCCGGCCGCAAGGTGCTCGTCGTGCGCGGCGAGACGGGCCGCGAACTGCTGCCGGAGGCCCTGCGCGCGGCCGGTATCCAGGTCGAGGCGGTAGCCGCCTATCGCCGCGCCGTGCCGTCCTTGAGCCCGGACCTGGCGGCGTCCCTGCGCGCCTTGCTGGCCGGCACTAACGACTGGATCATCACGAGCTCGGAAGCCCTGCGCGGCCTGGCCGGCCTCGTCGAACAGCTTGACGGCGGCGCAAGTGTGGCAAAATTGCAACAGCAACACCTGATCGTTCCGCATGCGCGCATCGCGGAAACGGCGGGCGCACTCGGTTTCAAGGCCGTGACGCTCACGGGGTCCGGCGACGAGCGGCTGCTTGCCGCGTTACAATCACGAGCATGAACGAATTGCCCAACAATCCAGAAAAACCAAATGTGGGCGGTGCGGTCGTGCCGCCGGAGAGCTACGTCACCCCGGCGTCGGCGCCGACTGGCGGACCCGGCGAGCCCCGCGTCCCCGAAGGTTCGGGTCTCGGCGCACTGCTGCAAAAGCCGCAGAACCTGGCCATTCTGGCGCTGGCCGTCCTGCTGGCCATGCAGACCTGGTCCACGCACACCCGCTTCAACCGGCTGCGCGAGGACGTCGCGCGCACGCTGCAAAAAGACAATGCCTCGAACGCCGAGACGGCGCAGGCCGTGCGCGACACGCAGGAGGCCGCCAAGGAACTGCAGGTCAAGGTCGGCGTGCTGGAGAACCGCCAGACCGAGTCGCAGAGCCAGCAGGCCGCCCTCGAGCAGATGTACCAGGACATTTCGAAGAACCGCGACGAGTGGGCGCTGTCCGAGATCGAGCAGGTCCTGTCCACCGCGAGCCAGCAGCTGCAGCTGGCCGGCAACGTGCAGGGCGCCCTGATCGCGCTGCAGAACGCCGACCGCTCGCTGTCGCGTTCGGACAAGCCGCAATTCATCACGATCCGCCGCGCCATCGCGCGCGACATCGAAAAGCTGAAGGCGCTGCCGTCCGTCGACCAGCCCGGCATCGCCCTGCGCCTGGACAACGTCATTGCGCAGATCGACAGCCTGCCGCTGCTGTCCGACGAAAAGCCGGCCGAGCCGATCGCGCCCACGCGGGTGAGTCCGCCGGGCGTCGCCACGTCGGGCGCCCGGGCGGCGGGCCAGCCGCCGGCGCCGGCGAATCCGGGCCTGGGACGGCGTGTCGCCGATACCTGGCGCAACTGGAGCCACGAGATGTGGGACGACATCCGCCAGCTGATCCGGGTGCGCACGGTCGACAATCCGGACGCGCTGATGCTGTCGCCGAGCGAA
The DNA here is from genome assembly GCF_034420155.1 of Massilia luteola. Lineage (NCBI taxonomy): Bacteria > Pseudomonadati > Pseudomonadota > Betaproteobacteria > Burkholderiales > Oxalobacteraceae > Massilia > Massilia luteola. Next base: position 33,813 of record NZ_JAXOFN010000015.1, on the reverse strand, counting down.
TCGTATTTCGTGCGCGAGAACCTCAAACTGCGCCTGCTGAACGCGCGCCTGGCGCTGCTGTCGCGCAATGAGGGCACGTTCCGCGACGACCTGAACAGCGCACAGCAGATGCTGGTGAAATACTTCGACACGAAGGCGCGCTCGACCCAGGCCGCGCAGGCATTGCTGCGCCAGGTGCAGGCCAATAACGTCACCATCGACGTGCCCGATCTGTCGGAGAGCCTGAACGCCGTGCGCAATTACAAATCGAAGTCTTGAGCGGCGGGACCTGAACGATGCGTTTACTTCTCTGGTTAGTCGCCCTGATGGCCGCGGCGATCGGCATCGCCGTGACTGCGCGCTTCAATCCCGGCAACGTCGTCTTTTTCTATCCGCCCCACCGGATCGACCTGTCGCTGAACCTGTTCGTCGTCCTGACGGCCCTGCTGTTCCTCGTGCTGTACCTGCTGGCGCGGGCCGTGCGCGCCACGCTCGACATGCCCGGGCGCGTGGCCGAGTACCGCTTCCGCAAGCGCGAGCGCGACGCCAACCGCGGCCTGCGCGAGGCCCTGAAAGCCTTGTTCGAGGGCCGCTTCGGCCACGCCGAAAAGGCCGCCAGGCGCGCCGCCGACCTGCCCGAGAATGCCGGTCTCGCCGCGCTGATCGCGGCGCGCGCCGCCCACCGCATGCGCGAACCGGCCCGGCGCGACGTGTGGCTGGCCGGCATCGCGCCCGACCCCTCGCTCAAGACGGCGCGCCTGATGACGGTCACGGAACTGCTCGTCGACGACCACAAGCCGGAAGGCGCGCTGGAAGCCGTGGCGGAACTGAACGCCAGCGGCCAGCGCCACATCCACGCGCTGCAGTGGGCCATGAAGGCCAACCAGCAGGCGCGCAACTGGCCGGAGGTGCTGCGCCTCGTGCGCACGCTGGACAAGCGCAATGCGCTGCATCCGGCCCTGTCGAGCAGGCTGCGCGAGCTCGCCTACGACGCCTTGCTGTCCGAGGGCGGCCACGACGCCGAGTCGATCCGCCGCGTGTGGGGCTCGGTGCCGGGCAGCGACCGCGTCAAGCCGTACATCGCGGCCCGCGCGGCCGCCGCGTTCAATGCGCGCGGCCTGCACGACGAGGCCCGCGGCATCGTCGAGGACGCGCTCAAGGCCGGTTGGGACGAGCGCGTCGTGCGCGCCTACCGCGAAGCGGCCGGTCCGGAAGGGTCGAGCACCTTGCTCGCGCAGATCGAGAATTGCGAGAGCTGGTTGCGCGCCCATCCGAACGACCCCGAGCTGGAACTGACGCTCGGCTCGCTGTGCCTGCGCCAGAAACTGTGGGGCAAGGCCCAGCGCTACCTGGAGCAGGCGCTGTCCGACGCCACCGAGCCGCACATGGTGCGCGACGCCCACCTGAAGCTGGCCCAGCTGCACGAAGCCCTGGGCCAGCGGGAAGACGCCGACAACCATTACCGGCAGTGCGCGCTGGCGACGGTGCTGTGACGGACGGGTGTCCGCGCCGGCGCTCGTGCCCGCGGACGCTCATGCACCCTGCCGCCACTCGTGGCCGCGCACGATGACGACGGCTTATCCCATTCCTTTGGGACCTTGTGCGGCGCACAAGCCCAAGGCGATTCGTTATAATCGTTGTTTTATTGTTTCCCCTGCAACCAAGGACTATCCATGAGCCTGAATAACGTCAACGCCGGCCGCGATGTGCCGAACGACTTCAACGTCGTCATCGAAATCCCGATGAATGCCGACCCGATCAAGTACGAAGTGGACAAGGAATCGGGCGCAATCTTCGTCGACCGCTTCATGGGTACCGCCATGCACTATCCGTGCAACTACGGCTACATCCCGAACACGATCGCCGACGATGGCGACCCGTGCGACGTGCTGGTGATCACGCCGTTCCCGCTGATCCCGGGCGTCGTCGTGCGTTGCCGCGCGCTGGGCGTGCTGAAGATGACCGACGAAGCCGGCGGCGACTCGAAGATCCTGGCCGTGCCGGTCGAAAAGATCCTGCCGGTGTACGCGAACCTGCAGAAGGTCGAGGACGTGCAGGAACTGACCCTGCGCCAGATCCAGCACTTCTTCGAGCACTACAAGGACCTGGAAAAGGGCAAGTGGGTCAAGGTCGAAGGCTGGGCAGGTCCGGATGCGGCCAAGGAAGAGATCCTCACCGGCGTGAAGAACCACGAATCGGGCGCCAAGTAAGACGCCGACGGTGCCCGCACCGTCCTCGGCAAGGGCCGCCACCGTCGGGTGAGCGGCCCTTTGTCATTGGCGGCCTCGCCGCCCGCTCACCACCCGATGTCGCGCAGCAGCGGGAAGGTCAGGTCGCGCGGCGGCGCCACCGCATGGGTGAGGTCGTCGTTGATCGCCGGTTCCATCAGCTGGTTCGGCTTGGCCTCCGTCGTGTAGTGCGACACGGTCGAGCCCGGTGAGTAGGTCGTCGGCGTGTACAGCAGGATGCGTCCGGCGTTGTCGGTGCCGGCGAGGCGGGTCGTGTCGAGGCCGAGGCTGGCGACGACGCCCGACTGCGTGCGCGAGCGGCGCTGCAGGACGGCCTTCAGCGCGACGCCGTCGGCCTGCGTGATGCGCACGGACGGGATCGTGATGGCGGGATCCGTGCCGCTCATGCCGGCCACGTCGCCCGGCTGGTTGTCGGCGACGATCATGCCCAGCGCCCCGGCGGCCTGCACGTTGCGGGCCTTGGTGACGAAGTCGCACGAGCCGCGGTCGACGAGGGCCACGTTGCCGTGCACGGCGAGGGCGTTCAGGGCGTTCAGCGGATCGCAGGCGAGGCCCGTGCCGTCGGCCTGGTCGACGACGGGCATCAGCTGGCCGGCGACGGGCGGATTGGACAGCGGCGGGCCGAACGACGCATCGCCGACCGCATAGTTGCCTGCGGCCTGCCCGGCCGCGCTGCCGCCGACGGCCAGGTTGGACGAGGGCGCCAGTACCTGGGGCACGGCGGCCGTCACGATGGGGCCGTTCCAGGACAGGCCGCGCCATGTCACGGCCGAGGCGGCGCGTTCGGCGTCCGTCATTTCCACCCACAGCTTGCCAGTGCGATTGTTCAGCAGGTAGTAATCCCAGATCGATGGGATGCTCTGGATTTCGGCGCCCGTCTCGTCGTCCGTGAACGTCTGGAAGCCGAGACCGTGCGCGAACTCGTGCAGCAGGACCGTGACGAGGTCGATCTGGTCGCCGAAGTTGTCGTCCAGGCCGAGGTAGAAGCCGGAGCCGGGCAGGCAGTCCGGGAACAGGCCGAGGCGCGCATTGAAGCGGGCGACGATGTGCGGCGCGCCCGGCGTCGAGATGTCCTCGCCGGCCAGCTTGCTGGCCAGCGCGCTCGGATACCAGGTCGCGGCGCGCGGCGCCTGCGGGAAATCGGACCAGATCTCGTAGGCGCCGGCCGACCCGAGCACGGCGCTCGTGGCCGTGCAGGCGAGCGGCACGAACGAGGCGCCGATGCGGATCGGCACGCTGCTCGTGAGCGTCGCGCCCCAGAGTTCGGCCGCGCGCTGGAACGCGTTCAGGCGCTGCTGGCCGAGCGTCGTGCCGGGATTGCCGCCGACGGGCGCGGCCGGGGTCGGGTCGTTGAATCCGATCCCGGCATCGTTCTGGTTGACGATCACGATGGTGGCCGCGGCCCGGGCCGGCGCGGCGCCGCCCAGGGCGAGGGCGCAGGCGGCGGCCACGCAGGCGGCGGCGCCAAGGGCCCGCCGCAGCGGCGAAGGTTCAGCGGCTTTCATGGGCTTTCTCCCCGTGGTTGTGGTCGAGGGCATGGCCGACCGCGGCCTCGCCGTGCACGCATTCGCTCGTCAGCTTGCCGTCGGGGCCGCGCGTGACGACGTCGTAGACCATGGTCTTGTCGCCCAGGCGCACGCCGCGCGAGCCGTCGCTGCGGCTCACGGGACTCGGCGCGCGTGGCGCCGCCAGGCCGGCGGACGCCGGTGCCCTGGCGCGCAATTCCCTGAGTTCGTCGGCTGTCGGGGCGCGCATCTTGCCCGTTTGCGGATCGCGCACGACGACCATGCCTTCCTGGCCGGCGGCCTTGGCATGCAGCGAGAAAACGGCCATCAGGCAAAGGGCGGCCAGCGTACCGATGGTGAGCAGTTTTTGCTTGGACATGGCGTTTCTCCGATCAAAGGCGCGACTCGCGGCGCAGCAGGGGGAACATGCCCAGGCCCAGCGCCAGCATCATCCAGTGCGCCGGTTCCGGTACCGCCGTTACGACCGAGACCGTATCGAGGCCCACATAGTTCAGGGTATCGGCCGGGCCCAGGTAGCGGAATGCGAAGCGGCCGCTGCCGTTGTCCGTGACGGTGGCCGTGAACTGCTGCCAGTCCGTCGGGTAATTGGCCGCGCCGCCGACCGTCGCCAGCAGGGTCGAGAAGTCGGCCACATCGGTGCCCGCGCCGGATGCGTAGCGCACTTCGAGCATGTCGTTGAAGCCGGGCAGGTCGTCGTGGCGCGTGTAGAAGCTCAGCGTGGTGGTGCCGGACAGGTCGAGGACCGGGGTGATCAGCCAGTTGTCGACGCTGCCGCTGCCGTTCGCGGCGCCGAGGAAGTTGGCGGCCGCGTAGGCATCCGGTGCGCCGGACTGGGCCGGGAACAGCGCACCGTTGCCCTGGAACCAGCCGCTGCCGGGCGGGACGCTGTTATTGACCTGGGCCCATCCGCCAAGGGCCGCGACATTGTCGAATCCTTCGTTGAGCACTTCGACCCCGGCCGCACGGGCGCTCGATGCGCCCGGCACGGCCAGCGACAGCGCCAATGCCGCCGCCGCGTACAAGGTTTTTACGGGTTTCATGGAAGCCCTTTCATGGAAGCCAGTAGGATGGTGGACCGCTCGCGCTGGCTGGTCGACGAGGCCATAGCAGGGCTCATCTTATGAGTCGGATGACAATGAATTTTGATATTTAGCTAACGAACAGCCTGGACAAATCGGAGGTACTGTCGGGTGGGACCGATGAGTGCTTGACGCGGTCTGGCGGGGAGGAACGATGAGGTGATGCTTCGTGGGCACGGGGTGCCCACGAGGATGTTTGCCGAATTAACGCCCGGCCCGGCGCAGGCGCAGCTTGCCGACGATGCCGATCGGGAAGAAATAGATCGAGAGAATGAACAGCACGCCCAGCCACAGCATCCAGCGGTCCGGCTGGAGGGCGGCGGCCAGCAGCGGTACGCCGGACACCATCGCGGACGCCTGCCCCATCAGCACTTTGAGATAGTTCTGGGCGAGGATGAACAGCGTCGCGCCGACGACCGCGCCGTACATCGTGCCCATGCCGCCGATGACGACGATCAGGAGGATGTCCGTCATGATCTCGAAGCCGAGGCTCGTCTTCGGCCCGACGTAGCGCAGCCACAGGGCCATCAGCGCGCCCGCCAGCGCGGCGGCGACCGCGGCCAGCACGTTCGCCCAGATGCGGTAGACGACGGTGCGGTAGCCGAGGGCCTCCGCGCGGAATTCGTTCTCGCGGATCGCCTGCAGGACCCTGCCGAACGGCGAATTCACGAGGCGCAGCAGGAACAGGAACAGCACGAGGCAGCCCGCGAACACGATGTAATAGGTGATCAGCCTGCCGTCGACGGCGCGCCCGAACACGTCGTGGTCCACGAATGTGTGGCCGGGCGACAGCAGTTCCGGCACGCTGAACGTGCGGCCGTCTTCGCCGCCCGTGAAATCCGACAGCTGCGATGCGAGCACCGAGAACGACGAGGCCACGGCCAGCGTGATCATCGCGTAGAAGATGGCGCGCACGCGCAGCGCGAACAGGCCGACGACGAAGGCGAGTACGACCGTCAGTGCCAGCGCGGCAGCCAAGCCGACGACGATCGCGCTCCACGTCGGCTCGTCCACGCTGGACAGGGCGATGCCCACCCCGTACGCGCCGATGCCGTAGAACATCGTGTGGGCGAAGGAGACGATGCCCGTATAGCCCAGCAGCAGGTCGTACGAGGCGACGAGGACGATGTACACGCAGATCGTGGCCGCCGTGTTCAGCGGGCGCGCGCCGGAAAAGAGGAAGGGCGCGAACAGCAGGCCGAGCAGGATGGCGACGAGGATCGCGGACAGCAGTCGGCTGCGTGGCAAGTCGCCGGAAAGAACGCGGATCAGCATCAGTGGCGTCCTTTCGCATACAGGCCGGCCGGGCGCCACAGGAGGACGGCGATCATCAGCACGATGTTCGAGACGAGCGCCACCTTGGGCGCGAGGAACCCGGCGTAGTTGCCGACGAGGGCGATCAGCAGCGAGCCGATGAAGCAGCCGCCGACGGAACCGAGGCCGCCGATGATGATGACGATGAAGGTCAGCACCATGATCTCGCTGCCCATCTGCGCCACCAGCGTCTCCTTGTACAGGCCCCACATCACGCCGCCCAGGCCCGCCAGCGCCGACCCGGCTGCGAACACGCCCACGAACAGGCGGCGGATGCGGTAGCCCATGGCCTCGACCATTTCTCCGTTTTCCACGCCGGCGCGGATCAGCAGGCCGATCTTGGTGCGGTTCAGGGTCAGGAACATCGCGGCGAATACGACGAGGCCGACGGCGACGGCGAGCAGCCGGTATTTCTCGATCGCGGCGTCGCCCAGGAAGATGGCGCCGCGCAGGGCGGCCGGCAGCGGCAGGGCGATCTGGTCGGCGCCCCAGATCACGTTGATCAATTGCTCGGACACGATCATGCCGCCCATCGTCACCAGGATCTGTTTCAGATGTTGGCCGTACACGGGCATGATGACGACCCGTTCGAACGCCCAGCCGAGCAGCCCCGTCACGACCATCGCGAGCAGCACGGCGAGGCCCAGCACGCCGAGGTTGGCCAGCAGCGAATCCGTCTCGAGCCAGCCGCGCATCGGCAGCAGGACGAAGGTCGCGGTGAAGGCGCCGACCGAGACGAAGGCGCCGTGGCCGAAGTTCAGCACGCTCATCAGGCCGAAGACCAGCGTGAGGCCGCTGGCCATAATAAAAATCATCATGCCCATCGCGAGCCCGGCCACGGTCAGGGTGACCCACGTCGGGACGCTCATGAAGGGCAGCGCCGCCAGCACGACGGCCGGCACGAGCAGCAGCGGGGCGATGTCGCGCCGCGCGGCCGGCAACGGGGCATCCGCCTGGGCGATCGGTAAGGTTGCGCTCACGTGGTTTTCCTGTTCATTGGTGGGAGTCGAGGGACAGGCCCAGCAGGCGTTGCTGCAAGGCTTCGTCGTGCGACAGGTCGTGCATCAGGCCGGCGTGGACGACGCGGCCGTCGTCCATCACGCCCACGCTGTCGCCGAGCGTGCGCACGAAGTTGAAATTCTGCTCGACGAGCAGGATGGTCGTGCTCGTGTCCTTGAGGTCGCGGAACGCCGCCATCAGGCTTTGCACGATGGCGGGGGCGAGGCCCTTGGTGGGCTCGTCCACGAGCAGCAGCTTCCTGGGCTCGACGATGGCGCGCGCGATGGCCACCATCTGCTTCTGCCCGCCCGACAAATTCCCGGCCGGGTAGTTCCAGAATTTCTTCAGCGCGGGGAAGAAGCCGCAGATCCAGTCCACGCGCGCCGCGTCCAGCGGGCCGTTGCGGGCGGCGAGATATAAATTCTCGCGCACCGTCAGTTCGGAAAACACCGCCATGCTTTCCGGGACGTAGGCGATGCCGGCGCGGGCGATGTCCGGCGTGCTCAGCGTCGTGATGTCGCGGCCGTCGAACGTGATGGCGCCACGGCTGGCCTTCCACAGGCCCATGATGGTGCGCAGGGTCGTCGTCTTGCCGGCGCCGTTGCGGCCCAGCAGCACGGCCAGGCCGCCGCGCGGCACGACGAGATCGACGCCCTGCAGGATGTGGTACTGGCCGATGTGCGTGTGGACACCGGACAGCGTCAGGATGGGTTCGCTCATGGGCAGCTTCATGTCCGGGACGTCATGCGGGTTCAGGGGTGCCAAGATAGGCCTCCTGCACGATTTTCGATCGCATCACCTCGGCCGGCTCGCCGTCCGCCACCAGCGCGCCGTTGTGCAGCACGATGATGCGGTCGGCGAGCGCGCGCACGACGTCCATCTTGTGCTCGACGAGCAGCACCGTCTTGTCGCGCCCGGCCTTGACCTGGTGGATCAGTTCCAGCACGACCGGCACTTCGTCCACGCTCATGCCGGCCGTGGGTTCGTCGAACATCAGGATGTCCGGCTCGAGCGCGAGCAGGATCGCCACCTCGAGCTTGCGCTGGTCGCCGTGCGGCAGCGTGCCGACCAGCGCGCCGCGCCGGGGCGTCAATGCCACGCGTTCCAGGTAGTGTTCGGCGCGCTGGATGACTTCCGTGTGGCCGGACCACAGCGACAGCATGCGCATGCCGATGCCGGCGCGGCTCTGCACCGCGAGGCGCACGTTTTCCAGCACGGTCAGGTGCGGGAACAGGTTCGTCAGCTGGAACGCGCGCCCGACGCCCAGGCGGGCGCGGCGCGCGGGGCCGAGGCGGGTGACGTCCTGGCCGCGCACGGTCACGCTGCCGGACGTCGCCGCCAACTGGCCCGACACGAGGTTGAAATAGGTCGTCTTGCCGGCGCCGTTCGGGCCCACGATCACGGTCAGGGTGCCCGGATAGAACTCGGCCGTCACCGCGTCGACGGCCACGTGGCCGCCGAAGCGGATGGTGAGGTCGCGCGTGACGAGTGCGGGCGCGGGCGCGGCGTGCGTGGCCGTCATGTCAGCGCTTGTTCCGGATGGGCAGCGGCAGCTCGCTGGCCGGGATCTCGCGCACCAGCTCCAGCAGGTCCCACTCGTTCTTCTGGTCCTTCTTGATGCGGAAGTGGTACATGGGCTGCAGCGCCTGGTGGTCTTCCTTGCGGAACGTCATCGTACCCTTCGGTGTCTCGAACGACATGCCTTCCATCGCCGTCACCATCTGGTCGCCATTCCCGGACGGGACCTTCTGCAGCGCCGCGACGACGGCCGCCGCCGCCGCCATGCCGCCGGCCGTGAACATGTCGGGCGGGACCTTGTAGCGCTTCGTGTGCTCGGCCACGAGCCAGTCGTTCATCTTGTTCTTCGGGAAGCCGTAGTAGTAATTGATGGTGCCTTCGGTGCCGGCGTACGCCTTCCACGTCTTCATCACGGGCAGGATGTTGCCGCCCGGCGCGAGCGAGATGCCGTAGCGTTCCGGCTTCATCTCCGCGATCTTGTTCATCGGGTTCGGGCCGGCCCAGACGATGGCCAGCACGCGCGGCTGCGGCTTGTCCTTCAGCGCGTCGAACAGGCGCTGCGTGGGCGCCGTGAAATCGGTCGCGGCGGCCGGGGCGTATTCCTCGTGCACGACGGTGGCCTTGCTGCCGGTCGCGGCCAGCGCTTCCTTGCCGGCCTTGATGGCGTCGCGGCCGAACGCATAGTCCTGCGCGAGGAACGCGATGCTGCCGCTCTTCAGCGTGGAGGCCGCGGCCAGCGCGTCCTGCATCGAATTGCGCGCGGTGCGGAAGATGTACTTGTTCCACCGGGCGCCCGTGATCTCGTCGGCGACGGCCGGCTCGACGATCAGCACCTTCTTGTATTCCTTTGCGACCGGCAGCATCGCGAGCGCGGCGCCGGACGACGTGGTGCCGACGGCGATGTCGACCTTGTCGTCGCCATAGGCCTCGGCCAGCAGCGTGCGCGAGAGGTCGGGCTTGCCCTGGTCGTCCTTGACGATCACTTTCAGCTTGCGGCCGTTGATTTCCATCTTGCCGCCGGTGAGGTAGTCGAGGCCCAGCATGAAGCCGGTCTCGGTTTCCTTTGCATAGGATTCCAGCTGGCCGGTCTTGCCGGCGATCAGGGCGACCTTCAGGTCCGGGGCGGCCAGGGCGGACCCCGTTGCCGTCAGGGCGAAGGCGGCGAACAGGGCCAGGGGCAGGGGTTTGATCAGGCGTTTCATGTTGTCTCCATGTTTGTGGGCACGGGGTGTCCACCCTACGGTGCAGTGGCCAGGAATTTCACGATGGCGTCCAGCGCTACGGGTTCGGTCAGCATCGGCGCGTGGCCGACGTTCGGCACGTCGACGTAGGCCATCGCGGGTGCCGCGCGCCGCATCCACGCGGCTTGCCGTTCTTCCAACAGGTCGGACAGCGCCCCGCGCACGAGCAGGACCGGGCGCTCGTGCGTGAGCTTGCGGAACGCCATCCGCAGCGGCAGCGATGTCGGCCTGAGTTTACCGGTTTGCAGGGCGATGGCAATGTTCGGGTCGTAGCGGGGCGCCAGCCGGCCGGCGGCGTCCGGGGCGAAGGCGCGGCGCGCCCATTTGTCCCATTCGGGGGCGTCGTTGTCCGGGAAGGCGCAGGCGTTGATGTCGCGCACGTAGCCGGCGGCGTCTTCCCACGAGCCCACGGTGCCCGTCCGGCCCGCGTAGCCGGTGATGCGCGCCAGGCCTTTTTCCGAGATGACGGGGCCGATATCGTTCAGCACGGCGGCGGCCACCAGGTCGATGCGGCGCGCCGCCAGCGTCATGGTGATCAGCCCGCCCATCGACGTGCCGATGAATACGGCGCGCGCGATGCCGAGGTCGGACGCCAGGCGGACGACGTCGCCGGCGTAGACGCCCGGCGTGTAGTTGTCGTGATTCGGATCGCGCTGCGACTCGCCGCGGCCGCGCACGTCGAGCGCCAGCACGCGGCGTCCCAGCGCGGCGATGCGCGGGGCGAGTTCGTCGAAGTCGGACGCGTTGCGCGTCAGCCCGTGGATGCAGATCACGGGCAGCCGCGCCGGCCCGCCCGCGCCCGCGTAGTCGCGTGCGTGCAGCGACAAGCCATCGTCACTGGTGAAGGTGATGTCGGTGTAGGTGGACATGTGACCGTTTGGTTTGTTGACTGGCGCGTCGAGCGTCGAGCGTGGGGCGCCTCGGCGGAGAGCCCCGGCGGGAGCTCTCCTCGCGGTCCGGACGGACGATCAGAACTTCACGTCCAGCGTCGCGCGGACGCTGCGCGGGTCGCCATAGAACGCGGTGACGGAATTGAAGAAGCCGGAGAAGTTATAGCCGGCCACCTTGTAGCGCTTGTCCGTCAGGTTGCGGCCATGCAGGCCGACCTGGTACTTGCGGTCGGCACTGGTCCAGACGAGGCCCGCGTCCCACAGGCCGAAGCCACCCTGGGACAGCGCCAGGTTGCCGGGAATGGTGGCATCCAGGCTGGGGACGCCGGTCGGGCGCGCGATCTCGGTCTGGTACACCTTGCTCTTGTAGGCAATGCTGTTCATCAGGCTCAGCGTGCCCGAACGGCCCGCCAGCGCGAGCGGCCAGTCGTAGTTCACGGACAGGTTGGCGGCGTTCTTGGGCGTGTTCTGGAACTCCGTGCTGCCCGCGATATTGACCAGGTTGGCGCCGTTCGCGACATACCATTCCTTGTACTTGGCATCGATGTGGCTGTACATCGCGCTGACGCTGAGCGCGTTGGTGAGGTAGGCGATCATTTCCAGTTCGAGGCCGTCGATCTTCGCCTTGCCGGCATTCGTCAGCGTGCCGGCGAAGCCGTTCACGTTGCCGTTCGCGTCGAAGGTCGGGATCGAGCCGGGAATCTGGACGTTCTTGTAGTCGGTGTAGAACACCGCGGCATTCGTCTGCAGGCGGCCGCCGTGCATCGACGACTTCAGGCCCAGCTCGATGGTGCTGACTTCTTCCGGATCGACGCCGCGGCGCTTGGCCAGCGAGGCCGCCGTGTTCGGGCCGCCGGATGCCGTCAGGTCCATGCGCGGATCGAACATGCCGCCCTTGAAGCCCTTGGAAAACGTGCCGTACACATTGTGGTCCGGCGCGAACTTCCAGCCGATGCCGACCTTGGGCGTGAACTTCTTGTCGGTGCGGTCGAGGTCATCCTTGCCGAGATTGGTGTTCGGCGGCCCGAACGCGAAGGCGGCCGGATTGCCCAGCAACGCCGATCCACCCAGGCCGAGATAGGTCTGCTTGAAGATGCGCGCGCGCCGCTGGTCGTCCGTGTAGCGGCCGCCGACCGTGACGTTGAACGTGTCGGTCAGGCTGTAGCTGGCGTCGGCGAAGGCGGCCCACGTGCGGGTGTCGATGTCGTCGTACGTCAGCAGCGACAGGCCGCCGGCGGCGTTGTACAGGACGTCGAACTTGTTGAAGGCGTTGGCCTTCATGTAGAACACGCCGGCCACGCCCTGCAGGCGCGAACCGGTGTAGGTCAGCTGGAATTCCTGGCTGGTCTGGTGGTCGCTGTAGATCGCGGGTGCCTCGAACAGCGGCGTCTCCAGCGAATCGAAATCGATCGGGGCATACGATTCCGACTTGCGGTTGGCGGTGATCGACTTGAACGACAGGGTCGGATCGATGGTGTAGTCGATCAGCAGCGACGTGCCCTGGTTGATCACCTGCTGCTTGTGGCCGACCACCGAGTACAGGTCGGCGCGCGTGTCGTACAGGCCGGGCAGCGGCTGGATATTGGCCGGCGCGGGGCCCGCCGTCACGCGATAACCCTGGCGCGGTTGCGAGTCGTCGACCGTGCGGTCGTAGGCGAAGCGCACGAACAGGTCGCTGGTCGGCAGCAGTTCCGCGCTGATGCGGCCGGCCCACAGGTCCTTGTTGTAGTTCTGCTGGCCGGTGAGGACGTTGTGGCCGAAGCCGTTGCGGTTGAAGGTGGCGAGCGTGCCGCCGAGGCGCAGGATGTCCGTCACGGGCGTGCTGGCCTTGACGACGAGGTCCGCCTCGCCGTAGTTGCCCACGGTGGCCTTCGCGTCCAGCATGGGTTTCGGGGCGAGCTTGCGCGTCACGTACTTGACGGCGCCGCCGATCGTGTTGCGGCCGTACAGCGTGCCCTGGGGACCGCGCAGCACTTCGATGCGTTCGAGGTCGTAGATGTCGGTGAGGGCGCCCTGCGGACGCGCCAGGTAGACGTCGTCGAGATAGATGCCGACGCCCTGCTCGTAGCCGGCCACGGGGTCCTGCTGGCCGATGCCGCGGATGAAGGCGGTCAAGGTGGTGTTGGTGCCGCGCGACGTCTTCAGCGTGGTGTTCGGCACCTTGTCGGTGAGCGCGGTGAGGTCGGGGATGGCCTGTTTTTCGAGTTCGGCGCCGGACAGCGCGGTCACCGCGCCCGGCACGTCCTGGATCAATTCGGCGCGGCGGCGAGCGGTCACGACGACCTTGCTGATGTCTTCCGTGGCGGACGCGGCGGGGGCAGTGTCCGCGTCTTCCTGGGAATGGGCGACCCCGATCGTGCTGCCGTACATTGCCATGAGCACGGCAATGGACATGGCGGAGCGGGCGGGGTGGTGCAGTTTCGGCTTGCTAACACGCATTGAATGTCTCCTGATTTTGTTTGGTGTTATGCGTTCAGGTACGTTTCGCATGATCGGAGTGTGCCTCGGATGAAACTGGTTGAATAGACAACGCCACGCCCACCGGTTGTGCATTTATGCACAGCACGCCGGAACCGCCCATCGCAGGCGGCGCCAGAGGGCGCGGCACGTTGCAATGCCCGGAAAACCGCTCTGCTGTGCATACGCAAGAGATATTCCGAAAACGTTGCAGCGGCAATGTGCACTGGTGCACAATATGTCACCTTGATATCAAACAACGGGTTCTCGAAAAAGCCGCACTGAGCGGTGACCCCATGCGTGACGGGTCGGCGGGGACCGGGGGAGACGAACTTGCACAGCCTGCCGGAGTGGACGGATTTGCGGTTTTTCCTGGAGCTGGCGCGCGCCGGCACCCTGTCGGGGGCGTCGCGCCGCCTCGACGTCGAGCACACGACCGTCGCCCGGCGCATCGACCGCCTGGAGCAGCAACTGGGGACGACCCTGTTCGACCGCTCGCGCGAAGGCTACGAGCTGACGGAGATGGGCCTGGCCCTGCTGCCGCACGCCGAGGCGATGGAAGGGGCGGCGCTGGCCGCCACCGAGCAGCTGGGCGGAGCCGAAGTGGCGGCGCACGGCGTCGTGCGGCTCGGCGTGCCGGAAGTGTTCGGGGTGCGCGTCGTCGCGCCCCTGCTGGTGACACTGTTCGACGAGCACCCGGACCTGTCGATCGACCTGCTGGCGCTGCCGCGCTTCGCCAACCTGGCCAACCGCGAGGCCGATCTCGGCGTCATGCTCGATCCGCCGTCGACGGGGCGCTACATGGTGACGCGCCTCGCCTCGTTCCGTTTCTACCTGTACGCGTCGCCGGCGTATCTGGCCAAGCACCCGCCCATCCGCACGCATGCGGACCTGGAGCACCACCACTTCGTCGACTACGTGCAGGACCGCCTGGCCAGCCGCGAACTGTCGTACCTGAACGAACTCGGATTCACGCCGCGCCGCCGCCTGTGCTGCTCGGGCATGGGGGCGCAGATCGAGGCGGCGTCGCTGGGCATGGGCCTCATGATGGCGCCGCCGTACGCGGTGCCGGACGACGGTCGCCTCGTGCCCGTCCTGCAGGGCTTTTATGCGGAGCGCTCGTTCTGGCTGGCGGCGCCGACGGACCTGTACCGGCTGCGCCGCGTGAAGGTCGTGTGGGACCTGTTGCGCGACCTGGCCGACAACAATCCGAAGCTGTGGTGGGACAAGGGCGACATCGGGCGGGCGGCATGATCCGCGACTACGTGCCGGCCGACCGCGCCGCCGTCAACGCCGTCGCGCTGGCCGCGTTTGCCCAGTATGCGGGCGACTACGCGGACTGGCCCGCGTTCAGTGCCGGCATCGGCCGCATGGCCGACCTGGCGGGCGATGGCGACCTGCTGGTGGCCGAGCGCGCCGGCCGCGTCGCCGGCGCCGTCGTGCACGTGGGGCCGGGACGGCCGCGCAGCGCGATCTATCCGGACGACTGGTCGGTGCTGCGCATGCTGGTCGTCGATCCGGACCGGCGCGGCGGCGGCATCGGGCGGGCCCTGGTGGAGGCGGCGCTCGAACGGGCGGTGCGTGCGCACGCCCCGGCCGTGGGCTTGCACACGAGTCCCATCATGGCGACGGCGCTGCGCATGTACCTGGCCCTCGGCTTCGTGCGCGAGCATGATCTGCCGCCGATTCGCGGCGTGCCGTATGCGCGTTATGTGTTGCGGTTGACGTGACGCGTGGGCACGGCGTGCCCGCCCTACCGCCGGCGGTCATCGCCGGAACGGATTGCGGTCGTTGAGCTCGTCGATGTAATCGTCGATCCCGCCCGCTTCGCGCTCCAGGAAGCGCTCGACGGCATCCGCGAACGACGGATGCGCGAGCCAGTGCGCCGACCAGGTCCGCGTCGGCAGGAACCCGCGCGCCATCTTGTGTTCGCCCTGCGCGCCGCCTTCGAACACCTGGATGCCCTGTTCGATGCAGAATTCGAGCGGCTGGTAGTACGCGGCCTCGAAGTGCAGGCAGGGCACGTGTTCCAGCGCGCCCCAGTAGCGGCCGTATAGGGTGGTCGCGTCGTGCACGACGAGCGAGGCCGCGATCGGGTGGCCGTCGCGCTCCGCGATCACGAGCAGCAGGTTGGCCGGCATCGCCTTGCCGATGCGGCGGAAGAAATCCAGGTTCAGGTAGGGCTTGGAAAAGTGTTCCGAATAGGTGTTGCGGTAGCAGCGCGTGAAGAAGCGCCATTCCTCGTCCGTGATGTCGGGGCCGCGCACGCGCCGCAGCGAGACGCCGGCCTCGCGCACCTTGCGCCGCTCGGCGCGGATGTTCTTGCGCTTCTTTTGTTCCAGGGTCGCGAGGAAGTCGTCGAAGGTCGCATAGCCCGCGTTCATCCAGTGGAACTGCACGCCGCTGCGCAGCAGGAAGCCGGCGTCGGCCAGCTGTTTCGCTTCCTCGTCCGGCGGGAACAGCACGTGGGTGGACGACACCTCCGTCGCCTTCTGCGTCTTCACGAGAACGTCGACGAGGGCCGCCCGCGCGTGCGCGTCGCGCGCGAGCAGGCGCGGGCCGGCGACGGGCGTGAACGGGATCGCGGACAACAGCTTCGGATAATAGTCGAGGCCATGCTCCTGGTAGGCGTTGGCCCAGGCCCAGTCGAACACGTATTCGCCGTACGAATGGGCTTTCACGTACAGGGGCAGGGCGGCGACCAGGCCGTCGGCGGCGTCGTACAGCGCGATGTATTGCGGCTGCCAGCCCGTTTCCGGTGTCGCGCTGCCGGATTCGTGCAGCGCGTGCAGGAAGGCGAAGGACAGGAACGGGTTCGGCGCGTCCTGCAACGCGACCAGGGTGTCCCACCGGGCCTGCCCGATCTCGGACAGAGAAGAAACGATATGCGTGCGATAATTCAAGATGACTTCCGTGAGCTGTTGAGACCTATGGATAAGCGATTCTTCAACCTGTATTCCCACGATTTCGCGCGCGTGGCCGTCGCCAGTCCGGCTTGCCGTGTCGCCGACCCGGCCTTCAACGCGCAGGAAACGATCCGCCTCGCGCGCGCAGCCGCGGACAACGGCGCCGTGCTGGCCGCCTTCCCCGAACTGGGCCTGTCGGCCTACACGTGCGACGACCTGTTCCACCAGCGCGCGCTGCTCGATGCCGTGCTGGACGCGCTCGCCGAGGTGGTCGCGGCGTCCAGCACGCTCCCGCTGGCGCTCGTCGTCGGCGCGCCGCTGCGCGTCGGCCACGTGCTGTTCAACTGTGCCGTCGTCGTCGCGGGCGGTCGCATCCTGGGCGTGGTTCCGAAAAGCTATCTGCCCAATTATGGCGAATTTTACGAAAGTCGGCAGTTCAGCGCGGCGGACAACGCGGCAGTCGACCATATGTCGCTGCTGGGCCAGGACGTGCCGTTCGGCCCCGAGCAGCTGTTCGAGCTGGAGAATCAGCCGCTGCTGCGCTTCCACGTCGAGATCTGCGAAGACGTGTGGGTGCCGATCCCGCCGTCCTCGTACGCCGCGCTGGCCGGCGCGACGGTGCTGGTGAATTTGTCGGCGTCGAACGTCGTCGTGGGCAAGAGCGGCTATCGCCACCAGCTCGTGGCGCAGCAGTCGGCGCGCTGCCTGGCCGCCTACCTGTACACGTCGGCAGGGCAGGGCGAATCGACGACGGACATGGCGTGGGACGGCCAGTCGCTGATCTACGAAAAGGGCGACCTGCTGGCCGAGTCCGGGCGCTTCCTCGGCGACTCGCACCTCATCTTCGGCGACGTCGACCTGGAGCGCCTCTCGGTCGACCGCATGCACACGACGACGTTCGCGCAGTCCGTGCGCCGCCATTCGCACGAGGTGGATAAATTCCGCGTGCAGAAATTCGCCGTGCCGCTGCCGCTCGAGCGCGACCTGCCGCTGGCCCGCCTCGTCGAGCGCTTCCCGTACGTGCCGGCCGACGGGCGCCGGCGCGACGCGCGCTGCACGGAGGTCTACAACATCCAGGTGCAGGCGCTGGTGCAGCGGCTGCAATCGTCCGGCCACCGGAAGGTCGTGATCGGCATCTCCGGCGGCCTCGATTCCACGCACGCGCTGCTCGTCTGCGCCAAGGCGATGGACAAGCTGGACCTGCCGCGCACGAACATCCTCGCGTACACGATGCCGGGCTTCGCGACGAGCGAGCGCACCTTGCGCCAGGCGCGCGAACTGATGCGCGTCGTCGGCTGCACGGCGCACGAAATCGACATCCGCCCCAGCTGCATCCAGATGCTCAAGGACCTCGGCCACCCGTATGCGGAAGGCGCGGAACAGTACGACGTCACGTTCGAGAACGTGCAGGCGGGCGAGCGCACGAGCCATCTGTTCCGCCTCGCGAACCATCACCACGCGATCGTGATCGGCACCGGCGACCTGTCGGAGCTGGCGCTGGGCTGGTGCACGTACGGCGTGGGCGACCACATGTCGCACTACAACGTCAACGCGAGCGTGCCCAAGACGCTGATCTCGCACCTCGTGCGCTGGGTCGCGGACACGAAGCAGGTCGGCGAGACGGGTTCCGATGTGCTGATCAAGGTGCTGGAGACGGAGATCTCGCCGGAACTGGTGCCCGGCAAGGCGGGGGACGCGAACAAGCCGGCGCAGGTGACCGAAGACTTCATCGGCCCGTACGAACTGCAGGACTTCAACCTGTACTACACGATCCGCTACGGTTTCGGCCCGGCCAAGGTCGCGTTCCTGTCCTGGAGCGCATGGCGCGACGCGGCGTATGGGCCGTGGCCGGAAGGCGGCAACCCGGCGCGCAACCAGTACGACCTCGCGGCGATCAAGAAGAACCTGGGCATCTTCCTGTGGCGCTTCTTCAAGACGAGCCAGTTCAAGCGCTCCTGCGTGCCGAACGGACCGAAGGTCGGCAACGGCGGCTCGCTGTCCCCGCGCGGCGACTGGCGCGCGCCCAGCGATTCGGAAGCGACCGTGTGGATGGCGCAGCTGGCCAGGATTCCAGATTGACCGGGTGCCATGCGATAATCCCGGGAAAACCGGAATAGGAGATAACCATGAAACAGATTACCTGCGTGATCAAGCCGTTCAAGCTGGACGAAGTGCGCGAAGCGCTGGCCGAGGTGAACGTCACCGGCCTGACCGTCACGGAAGTGAAGGGCTTCGGCCGCCAGAAGGGCCATACGGAACTGTACCGCGGCGCCGAATACGTGGTCGACTTCCTGCCCAAGGTGAAGATCGAAGTGGTGGTCGACGATGCGCTGACGGAGCAGGTGGTGGACGCCATCATCAAGGCCGCGCGCACGGGCAAGATCGGCGACGGCAAGATCTTCGTGCAGGAAGTGGAGCAGGTGATCCGCATCCGTACCGGCGAGACGGGGCCGGACGCGGTTTAAGCCCGCGCGCGTCGTCCCGCGAAGGCGGGGATCCAATTTCAGCCGGCGGGCCGCGAACAACTTGGGTTCCCGCCTGCGCGGGAACGACGGTTTGAAGCCAGACGCGTCGCCTCCGTGCACTCTCCGCCGCGCACACCCGTCGTCCCCGCGAAGGCGGGGATCCAATTTCAGCCGGCGGGCCGCGAACAACTTGGGTTCCCGCCTGCGCGGGAACGACGGTTTGAAGCCAGACGCGTCGCCTCCGTGCACTCGCCGCCGCGCACACCCGTCGTCCCCGCGAAGGCGGGGATCCAATTTCAGCCGGCGGGCCGCGAACAACTTGGGTTCCCGCCTGCGCGGGAACGACGGTTTGAAGTCAGCAGGCGGGACGCGAACGACGGCTTTGTTGCTGAAGGCGAGTGCAGCGCCTGCTACCGTCCCAGCCTCAGATCGAACTTCCACGTCACCAGCCGGAACACGACGATGAACATCGCGCTGGACCACAGCGCGAAATCGTGCGGGAAGCCGTTCATCCCCAGCAGCAGGAACATCCAGTTGCCGAGGAAAGCGCAGATGGCGTAGGGCTTGCCGTCCCTGAACACCATCGGCACTTCGTTGCAGACGATGTCGCGCATCACGCCGCCGCAGATTCCCGTGATCACGCCCATCATTGAGGCGATGAACAGGGGCATGCGCGCGTCCAGCGCGGACGACACGCCGGCCACGGAAAACAGGCCCAGGCCGACGGCGTCGGCGATGACGATCAGCCGTTCCGACACGATCTGGCGCAGCGTGCGGATCAGCGGCGTCGCGACGAGGGCCAGCACGAAGATCAGGATCGCGTATTCCTGGTGGATCACCCAGAACAGCGGCCGTTTATCCAGCAGGATGTCGCGCACGGTGCCGCCGCCGAACGCCGCGATGAAGGCGACCGTGAACACGCCCACCACATCCATCCGCTTGCGCCGGGCCTCGATGAATCCCGAGAACGCGCCCACCAGGATCGCGACGATCTCGATGACGGTGATGAGGTGGATGCCGCGGCCCGTTGTCTCCATCTTGCTAGACTAACATGCCGACCCCGGCGCCGTCAGCCCCGTAGGTGGGCACCCCGTGCCCACGCGGAAGCAGGCATCACGCACGCGTCGCGCGTGGGCGGAGGGCGTGTTCAGCACATAGACATGGGTAACACTTGTCTAGAGACATAGGTAACACCTTTTATGATCATTGCACAGCTAACAATCGGAGCGTGCAATGCCTTGGAAGGAGAGTTCCCGAATGTCTTCTCGTCTTGAATTTGCTCGCTTAGCGACAACACCTGACGTAAATATGCAGGCCCTTTGCCAGTCTTTCGGCGTCAGCCGTAAGACTGGCTACAAGTGGCGTGATTTGTACCTTCAACACGGTGCCGAAGGGTTGGAGGACCGGTCTCGCCGCCCACATTTATCGCCCAAGCGCAGTACCGACGAACTGGAAGCGGCGGTTGTAGCGCTCCACGATGAGTATCCATGCTGGGGAGCGCGCAAGCTCAAGGCGCTGCTGCCCGAAAAATTCGGCACTCCGCATCCCAACACGATCTCAGCCATTTTGCGTCGCCACGGCAGGCAGTTGGTGCCGCATGTAGATGTGATCAATGCCGCCAAGGGCCGCTTCGAACACGAGGCACCAAACCAGCTCTGGCAGATGGACTTCAAGGGACATTTTGCACTGACCGACGAGAAGGCCGGACGCTGTCATCCGCTGACGATCCTGGATGACCACTCGCGATACTCGGTCTGTTTGACCGCTTGCAAAGGAGAGGATGGGCAGACGGTAAAGGACGTGCTGACACAGACGTTTCGCACCTACGGCATGCCGGAGCGGATTACTTGTGACAACGGCACGCCTTGGGGAACGGGAGGCCACGGCACGCTGTCCCGGCTCGAAGTCTGGCTCATCCGCTTGGGCATTCGAGTCGGCCACAGCACGCCATATCATCCACAAACGCAAGGCAAAGCCGAGCGGTTTCACCGAACGCTCAAACGTGAGCTCATCAACCGCTTCGGCTTCACCTCGATCGATGCATGCCAGGAAGCCTTCGACCGCTGGCGCAATCAATACAATCTGGTTCGGCCGCACGAGGCGTTAGAACAACAGACGCCTTCGACCCGCTACGCCCAAAGTGCCCGTTTCTTCCCTTCCGAACTACCGCCCGTCGAGTACGACGAAGGCGAAACCGTGCGCACTGTGCATCGCCACGGCCAAATCAGCTACAAGGGTGGCGTGTACTTCGTCGGCGAAGGCCTGTATGAACAAAAGGTCGCCATTCGACCAACAGAACAAGACGGCGTGCTTAAAATCGTCTTTTGTCATAAAAAGGTCGGTCAAATCGACCTCACCGCCGCTAAAATGGCGACCAGGTAGTGTCACCCATGTCTCTAGACATGTGTTACCTATGTCCCTGTGCTAAACAGGGCGCCCACCCTACAAGGTCGGCGCCAGCGGCAGCCGCACGGCAAACACCACCTTGCCGTCCTCGTGGCGGTACGCGATCTCGCCCTCGTGCTCGCGCACGATCTGCTGGGCGATGTACAGCCCCAGCCCCATGCCCGTGCGGTTGCGCGGATTGTTCAGCGCGCTGCGCTTGAACGGATTGAACAGCGCGGCTTCCGTCTCCGGCGCGATCGGGCTGCCGGCGTTCGCCACTTCCAGCACGGCCTGGCCGTCCGCCGGTGCCAGGCGGATCGCGATCGGCTGGTTCGGTTCGCCGTGGTGGCGCGCATTCGACAGCAGGTTCGAGATCACCTGGCCCAGGCGGCCGCCATCCGCCAGCACGAACGCCGGGCCGAGCGTGTGCGCGTCGTAGACGATGGTGGGGTAGGCGAGACGCGCTTCCTCGACCATGTCCTCGACCAGGGCCGCGAGGTCGACCGGCTCCCGGTCGATGCCCAGGCCCATGCCGCGGTCGATGCGGCTCATGTCCAGCACCTGGCCGATCATGCGCTGCATGCGGTTGCTGGACGACCGGATGCGCGTGCCCAGTGTCCCCTTGTTGCTGCCGGCGTCCGTCCGCTCCAGCACCATGCCGGCCATATTGATCGAATTGAGCGGGTCGCGCAGGTCGTGGCCCAGCATCGCGAGCAGCTGGGCGCGCGTCGCTTCCGTCTGCGCGCGGCGCGTGTTCGAGACGCGTGTGAGTTCCCCGAGCATCATGCGCGCATGGGTGAGGATGCCGTCCTCCCACGGGTGGGCGCGGCCGCGCACCGTCTCGATCCAGGCGTCGAACGACCCGCGCGGCGTCAGGCGTTCGCCCATCGGGCCGGCCGTGCTCTTGTCCGGCTTGCCGCCCCACGCCACTTCCTCGACCTGTTCCGTGCGCAGCAGCACGCACCAGCCGCCGCTGGGCGGATCGAACGGCAGGCCCAGCATGCCGGCCCATTTGCCGAGCCGGGGCCGGATCGCGTCCGGCCAGTCCTGCACGCAGCCGCGCGTGACGACGTCGTTCGGCTCGGCCGGCAGCGCGGCGACGACGGCCTCGCCCAGCGCCTGGTCGACGCCGCGGCAGACGACCCGCCCGTACTGGGCCACGACCAGCGCCTGCGCGTGCGTGGACTCGAGCAGCCCGGCGCCGTGCTGGAGGAGGGCGTCGAGCGGATCGTCTTCCAGCAGCAGCGATTCGACGAGGCGCGTGCGGACCTGGGCCGCGTGTTCCACGAGCGCCGCGTCCTCGCGCGATTCGATGCTTTGCACGGTCGACGCGATCACCTGGGCCAGCACGTCGGCCGCCATGCGCACGGAGTAGGGCACGCGTTTCGGCGCCATGTGGTGGCAGGCGACGAGCCCCCACAGGCGGCCGCCCACGACGATCGACACGCTCATCGACGCGCCCACACCCATGTTCTGCAGGTACTCGACGTGGATCGGCGACACGCTGCGCAGCACGGCGAAGCTCAGGTCGAGCGGCGCCGCGGCGGGCGGTCCCAGCAGCGGCACGGCGTGGTAGCCGACGTCGGCGATCATGCGCAGGGTGTTCAGCACGTACAGGCGGCGCGCCTGCGGCGGGATGTCGCCGGCCGGGTAGCGCTGGCCGAGGTAGGGCACGAGGTCGTCGCGGCGCGCCTCGGCCACCACGTCGCCGGAATCGTCGCCGCGGAACCGGTAGGCCATCACGCGGTCGAAGCCGGTGAAGTCGCGCACCTGGCGCACGGCCGTCTCCAGCAGGCCCTCGACGGTGCGCTGGCGGCGCAGGCGGTCGATCGACGAATGCGCCTTGATCGCGAACTGGGCGACTTCGGCCATGCCGACGTCGCGCGCCTCGAATTCGACGAGCACGCGCCGCGCGTGCGCATGCACGACGCAGTCGTAGTCGCGGCCGCCGATGGCGACGGCCGCCACCATGGCCGGCGCTTCACCGCTGTCGGTCGTGGCGATGCATTCCTGGATGAGTTCCGTCACCGCCTGCGGCAGGCCCAGCGCGCCGTACGGCTGGCCCAGTGCGGGCGCGGTGCCCGCGATCGTGGCGATGTTGGCGCTCCAGCCTTCGATGAGCCCGGTGTCCGACAGGAAGATCAGTGCGCCGTGCGGCTGGATCGAGCCGGGGATGTGGATCGGTTCGTCCGCGCAATTGTGCAGGTCGACCCGCCGCGGCGTTGCCATCGGTACTGGCGTGGTGGACTCCACTCATTCATCCTTATGCTGGCGGCGCCAGGACGGCGCGACGGAGCCTGCATATTACAGCGTTCGCCAGATCGCCGCGGATTTTTGTCAACTAAACACGCCCCGTACGGACGTGCCATGACACATTCACCGGTCGTCGAGCGCGGGACGCAGGAGGACGATCAGGGCGCCGTTGCCGCCGTCGGCCCGGTTCGCCACGCAGAAGGCGACCACGTCGCTCGTCTGCACGAGCCAGCTGTGGACCATGCCGCGCAGGACGGGTTCGCCGCCGGCCGAGCCATAGCCCACGCCGTGGATGATGCGCACGCAGCGGATGCCGCGCTTGCCGGCTTTGTGGAGATAGGCGTCGACGTGGCGGCGCGCGAGGTCGCGCGTGAGGCCGTGCAGATCCAGTTCGTCCTCGACGGGCCAGTGGCGCTTGCGCAGCTTTTTGACGACGTCCGGGCCGACGCCGGGCGCCGACCAGCTGAGGGAGGGGTCTTCGTCGAGCAGGCCGTCGACGTCGAACTGGTCGGACAACATCGATTCGCGCAGCACGGCCGCGGTTTCTTCCTCGGCCGTCCGGGGACGCGCTGGCAGCGGGGTGCCGCGCGTCTCGAAATCGTGCATCGGGCGCCACACGTAGCGGTCGGATTCGGGCATCTTGACGACGTCCTTGACGGCCGCGCCGAATTCGACGGCGTGCTCGCGCGCGAGGCGTTCGCGCTTTTCGCGCTCGGCCTGTTCGATGGCGCGCTGCCTTTCGTCTTCCTTGAGCTTGTCGCGCAAGGATTTTAATTCCGAAAATTGTTTCATCATTGCTGCCGCAATCTACTTCACCCGCTTGCCCCCGGCACGCAGGCGTATCGCCATCGAACAGCCTGCAAAAAATTATTCCAGGGCTTCCAGGTAGCGCTGGGCATCCAGCGCGGCCATGCAGCCCGAGCCCGACGACGTGATCGCCTGGCGGTACACATGGTCCTGCACGTCGCCGGCCGCGAACACGCCCGGCACGCTGGTCGCCGTGGCCATGCCTTCGCTGCCGCCGCGGGTCTTGAGGTAGCCGTTGTGCATGTCCAGCTGGCCTTCGAAGATGCCGGTGTTCGGCTTGTGGCCGATCGCCACGAACAGGCCGTGCACCTTGAGTTCGCGGGTCGCGCCGCCGTCCGTCGACTTCAGCTGCACGCCCGTCACGCCGCTCTGGTCGCCCTTGACCTCGTCCAGCGTCTGGTTCAGCTCCAGCACGATCTTGCCCTCGGCGACCCTGCTCATCAGGCGGTCGACGAGGATGGGCTCGGCGCGGAACTTGTCGCGGCGGTGGATCAGCGTGACCTTGGTCGCGATGTTCGACAGGTACAGCGCTTCCTCGACGGCCGTGTTGCCGCCGCCGATCACGGCGACTTCCTGGTTGCGGTAGAAGAAGCCGTCGCAGGTCGCGCAGGCCGACACGCCCTTGCCCATGAATTCCTGCTCGCTGGGCAGGCCGAGGTACTGGGCGGAGGCGCCGGTCGCGATGATCAGCGCGTCGCACGTGAATTCGTGCGAATCGCCCACCAGGCGGATCGGCTTTTCGTTCAGGTGCGTCGTGTGGATATGGTCGAACACGATTTCCGTATTGAAGCGCTCGGCGTGCTGCAGCAGGCGCTGCATCAGTTCCGGACCCTGGACGCCCAGCGGATCGCCCGGCCAGTTCTCGACGTCCGTCGTCGTCATCAATTGACCACCCTGCTCGACACCGGTCACCAGCATCGGACTGAGATTGGCACGCGCCGCATAGACGGCGGCGCTGTAACCGGCGGGGCCGGAACCGAGGATCAGGACTTTGGCGTGTTTGCGAGTGGTCATGTGTGAACTTCTTCTATTGGATGATGTCCGGAAAGTGGGGCCGGGCAGTGCGGAATCAAGGGCGTTGAACCCGGGATTATAGTCGATGATGCACATGAGCATGAATCGTGGGGCCTGCGCGGCAATATATCGCTTAGAATGGTCATCTTTGGGGCATTGTTACCCGGCAGTACCGTTTCAAACCGCAATGAGCAAGAATAGTCCATCGACGAGCACGACCTATACTCACAAGCCGAGGCCGCCGCGCCAGCCGCTGCCGAACCGGCTCGTGCGCCTGTTGTCGGAGGCGCGCTGGCTCGCCATGTCCGTCGCGCTGTTGTATTTCGTCCTCATCTTGCTCAGCTATAACAAGGCCGATCCGGGCTGGTCGCACGAGAACGCCGTCGCCCACGTCGCCAACCTGGGCGGCCGCGCCGGCGCCTGGCTGGCCGACCTGCTGCTGTTCATCTTCGGCTTTTCCGCCTGGTGGTTGTGCGTCTGCTTCACGCGCGCCGTGTGGCAGGGCTACCGGCGCCTGCATTCGCGGTTCATCGTCCAGGAAGCGCAGCAGGAACCCGAGCACCAGGGCGAGACGCTGATCCGCTGGATCGGCTTCGTGCTGATGTTCGCCGGCAGCGTCGGCCTCGAATACCTGCGCATGTGGTCATTGAAGGTCGAGCTGCCGCGCGCCGCCGGCGGCGTGCTGGGCCAGTTGATCGGCCACGCCGCGCACAACGCGTTCGGCTTCACCGGGGCGACCCTGCTCCTGCTGCTGCTGTTCGGCCTCGGCTTTTCCTGGTATTTCCAGGTGTCGTGGCTGGCCGTGGCCGAGCGCATCGGCGAATCCGTCGAGACGAGCTGGGACTGGTTCCGCCTGCGCTACGAAGACCGCGAAGACCGCCGCTACGGCGAGGTCGCGGCGCACAAGCGCGACGAAGTCGTCGTGCACGAGCGCGCCAAGTACGTGGAAAAACATGCCGGTTCGCCGGTGCGGATCGAGACCCCGCGCGACGACGACGCGGACGAGTCGCGGGACGACGAGCGCCCCGCGCCGGGCTTCCTGGCCAAGATGAAGGCCAAGGTCAAGGCGCGCGGCGACGCGAAGCTGGCCCGGGCCAAGGCCGAGCCGCAGATCGACGATGCCGCGCATGCATCGTCCGCGCCGGCCGCGCCGCCGTTCGCGGCCGAGCCGTCGTTCGACGACGAGCCCTATCCGGAGCCCGCCCCGCGCGCGCCGGCGCCCACGCTCGCGAAGGCGCCGCTGCCGCCGGCCGGTGCGCCGAACCCGGCCCCGATCAAGATCGAACCGCAGATGGTCACCGTGCCGCGCTCCGAGCGCGCCGAGAAGGAGCGCCAGTCGCACCTGTTCGAGGTCCACGGCGACAATACGCTGCCGCCGCTGGCGCTGCTGGACGACGCCCCGCCCGCGCAGGAATCCGTCGCCATCGAGACGCTCGAATTCACCAGCCGCCTGATCGAGAAGAAACTGTCCGACTTCGGCGTCGAGGCGAAGGTCGTGGCCGCGTATCCGGGCCCGGTCGTCACGCGCTACGAGATCGAGCCGGCGACGGGCGTGAAGGGCAGCCAGATCGTCAACCTGGCGCGCGACCTCGCGCGTTCGCTGTCGCTGACGTCGATCCGCGTCGTCGAGACGATCCCCGGCAAGAACTACATGGCGCTGGAACTGCCGAACCCGAAGCGCCAGATCGTGCGCCTGACCGAGATCCTCGGCTCGAAAGTGTATGGCGACAGCGCGTCCAGCCTGACGGTCGCGCTGGGCAAGGACATCGCCGGCAAGCCGGTCGTCGCCGACCTCGCGAAGATGCCGCACCTGCTGGTGGCGGGTACGACCGGTTCCGGTAAATCGGTCGGCATCAACGCGACCATCCTGTCGCTGCTGTATAAAGCCGACCCGGCCGACGTGCGCCTGATCCTGATCGACCCGAAGATGCTGGAGATGTCGGTCTACGAAGGCATTCCGCACCTGCTGGCGCCCGTCGTCACCGACATGCGCCAGGCCGGCCACGCGCTGAACTGGGCCGTGAACGAGATGGAGCGGCGCTATAAACTGATGTCGAAGCTGGGCGTGCGCAACCTGGCCGGCTACAACGCCAAGATCGCGGAAGCGGCGAAGCGCGAGGAACACATCCCGAACCCGTTCTCGCTGACGCCGGACGCGCCGGAGCCGCTGGACAAGCTGCCGACGATCGTCATCATCATCGACGAGCTGGCCGACCTGATGATGGTGGTCGGCAAGAAAGTCGAGGAACTGATCGCCCGTATCGCGCAAAAGGCGCGCGCGGCCGGCATCCACCTGATCCTGGCGACGCAGCGTCCGTCCGTGGACGTGATCACGGGCCTGATCAAGGCGAACATCCCGACGCGTATCGCGTTCCAGGTGTCGTCCAAGATCGACTCGCGCACCATCCTCGACCAGATGGGCGCCGAGACGCTGCTGGGCATGGGCGACATGCTGTACATGCCGCCGGGGACGGGCCTGCCGGTCCGCGTGCACGGCGCGTTCGTCTCGGACGACGAAGTGCATCGAGTTGTAAAACATCTCCAGTCGACGGGCGAGCCGAATTACATTGAAGGCATTCTCGAAGGCGGCGTGGCCGAAGAGGGCGGCGCCGACGGCATCCCGGCCGGCGAAGGCGGCGGCGAATCCGACGCGATGTACGACCAGGCGGTGGCGGTGGTGCTGAAGAACCGCCGCGCGTCGATCTCGCTCGTGCAGCGCCACCTGCGCATCGGCTACAACCGCGCCGCGCGCCTGCTCGAGCAGATGGAACAGAGCGGCGTCGTGTCGCCGATGCAGTCGAACGGCAACCGCGACATTCTCGTGCCGGTCACGAACGCCGAATAGACCGGCGTTGCACGCGGTGACGGTATGCAAACGTGCGCGTGGGCACCTTTCATTCGAGGCCCCCGGGCTCGAATGCCCACCCTACGCCGGCGACGGGTCCGTAGGGTGGGCGGCCCTCCGCCCACGCGTTCCGCCGGCACGAGCACGGCCGCATCGCCGGCTTACAATAAAAGGAAATCCACCATATGACCATGATGCTGAAAACCACGCTGATCGCTGCCGCCATGCTGTTCGCCGGCGCGGCCCACGCCACCGCGCTCGACCAATTCAAATCCTTCGTCGCCGGCACCAAATCGGCCCGCGGCGAATTCACGCAGACCCAGATCCGCACCTCGGGCAAGCCGGGCAAGACGTCGAGCGGCACCTTCGTGTTCGCGCGCCCCGGCAAATTCATCTGGACCTATCAGAAGCCGTACGAACAACTGCTGCAGGCCGACGGCGACACGCTGTACCTGTACGACAAGGACCTGAACCAGGTCACCACGCGCAAGCTGGGCGGCGCGCTGGGCAGCTCGCCGGCCGCCATCCTGTTCGGCAGCAACGACCTGGAAAAGAATTTCACCCTGTCCGAAGCGGGCACGCACGACGGCCTGGAATGGCTGAACGCGACGCCCAAATCGAAGGACACGACGTTCGAGCAGATCGGCATCGGCCTCAAGGACGGTACGCCGCAGGCGATGGAACTGAAGGACAATTTCGGCCAGACCGTGATGCTGAAATTCACGAGCTTCCAGCGCAACCCGGCGCTCGCCGCGCAGGCGTTCAAGTTCGACGTGCCGAAGGGTGCCGAGGTCGTCAACGAGTAAGCCACTTGCGCTTTCGACGCATGGGCCATACATAGGCAAGATGAACGATAACAACGCGCCGCGCGCCATGGGAGCTGCCCGTGGATGACCTTTTCAAGACCGAACCCGCGGCCCCGCTGGCGGAAAGCCTGCGCCCGAAGACCATCGCCGAGGTGATCGGCCAGAGCCACCTGCTGGGCGAGGGCAAGCCGCTGAACCTCGTGTTCAAGTCGGGCCGCCCGCACTCGATGATCCTGTGGGGGCCGCCGGGCGTCGGCAAGACGACGCTGGCGCGGCTGACGGCGCATGCGTTCGACTGCGAATTCATCGCGCTGTCCGCGGTGCTGTCGGGCGTGAAGGACATCCGCGCCTCCATCGAGCAGGCCGAGCACTACCTTGCCTCCGGCCGCCACACGATCCTGTTCATCGACGAGATCCACCGCTTCAACAAATCGCAGCAGGACGCGCTGCTGCCGTTCGTGGAGTCCGGCCTCGTCACCCTGATCGGTGCGACGACGGAAAACCCGTCGTTCGAAGTCAACTCCGCGCTGCTGTCGCGCGCGCAGGTGTACGTGCTCAAGGCGTTGGACGACGACGAGCTGCGCCAGTTGCTGGAGCGCGCGCGCCGCAGCGGCGGGCTGTCCCACCTGCAGTTCGACGACGTCGCGATCCAGACGCTGGTCGGCTACGCGGACGGCGACGCCCGGCGCTTCCTGAACCTGCTGGAGCAGACGAAGACGTCGGCCGATACGTCCAGGACGACGCACGTCACGCGCGACTTCGTCGAGAACGCGCTGACGCTGAACGCACGCCGCTTCGATAAGGGCGGCGACAATTTCTACGACCAGATCTCGGCGTTGCACAAGTCCGTGCGCGGCTCGCATCCGGACGCCGCCCTGTACTGGCTTTGCCGCATGCTGGACGGCGGCGCCGACCCGAAATACCTGTCGCGGCGCATCGTCCGGATGGCGTGGGAAGACATCGGCATCGCCGACCCGCGCGCCATCCAGCTCGCCAACGACGCGGCCGCGACCTTCGAGCGCCTCGGTTCGCCGGAGGGCGAACTGGCGCTGGGCCAGGCCGTCGTCTACCTCGCCATCGCCGCCAAGAGCAATGCCGGCTATAACGCGTTCAATGCCGCGATGGCCTTCGTACGCAAGGATAAATCGCGCGAAGTGCCGGTCCACCTGCGCAACGCGCCGACGAAGCTCATGAAGGAACTGGGCTACGGCCACGAATACCGCTACGCCCACGACGAGCCGCACGCGTACGCGGCCGGCGAGACCTATCTGCCGGACGGCATGCCCGAACCGGGCTGGTACCAGCCGGTGCCGCGCGGGATCGAGGCGAAGATCGCGGAAAAGCTGGCGTGGCTGCGCAGCCTGGACGACGACGCCCGCGCCGGCGGCGAGGACTGAGCGCCCGCCGCCCGAACGGCGCGCACGCACCATTAACGCATGAACGTGGCGCACGTACCATGAACGGGCGCACGCACCATGGACGTGGCTCCCGCACCATGAACGTGGCTTCCGCACTATGAACGTCGCTCCCGCGCAGGCGGGAGCCCAAGTACACCCGGATCGGCACGCGGCACTGGTTTGCCGCCTGCGACTTGGTACAATTGCGCTTTCGATATCCCACCCTGCGACAATCCCGACAATGATAGACATCCAACTCCTCCGCAAAGACATCGACAACGCCGCCGCACGCCTCGCGAGCCGCAAGTACGTGCTCGACGTCGCCGGATTCAACGCCCTTGAGGGCGAGCGCAAGGCGATCCAGACGCGCACCGAGGAATTGCAGGGCAAGCGCAACTCGCTGTCCAAGCAGATCGGCATGCTGAAAAGCAAGGGCGAAGACACGAGCGCCGTGATGGCCGAGGTGGCCGGCATCGGCGACGAGCTCAAGGCCAACGAGACGCTGCTTGCGCAGGTGCAGGACAGGCTGGCGCAGTTCATGGCCGCGATCCCGAACCTGCCGCACCCGTCCACGCCGGTGGGCCAGGACGAGTCGGGCAACGTCGAAGTGCGCAAGGTCGGCACGCCGCGCGTCTTCGATTTCGAGGTCAAGGACCACGTCGACGTCGGCAACGCGCTGGGCCTGGATTTCGACACGGCGACCAAGCTGACCGGCTCGCGCTTCGCCGTGATGAAGGGCGGCATCGCCCGCCTGCACCGCGCGCTGGCGCAATACATGCTGGACACGCACACGGGCGAGCACGGCTACACGGAGTGCTACACGCCGTACCTGGTCAACGCGGATTCGCTGCGCGGCACGGGCCAGCTGCCGAAGTTCGAGGAAGACCTGTTTGCCGTGAAAAAAGGCGGCGCGGAAGGCGAGGGCGAGAACTTCTACCTGATCCCGACGTCGGAAGTGTCGCTGACGAACATGGTGCGCGACGAGATCGTGGCGGCGGAATCGCTGCCGATCAAGATGACGGCGCACACCCCGTGCTTCCGCTCGGAAGCGGGCAGCTATGGCCGCGACACCCGCGGCATGATCCGCCAGCACCAGTTCGACAAGGTCGAGCTCGTGCAGATCGCCCATCCGGACCAGTCGTACGACGCGCTGGAAGAGATGGTGGGCCAGGCCGAGACGATCCTGAAGAACCTGGGCCTGCCGTACCGCGTGATGCAGCTGTGCACGGGCGACATGGGCTTTTCCGCCGCGAAGACCTACGACCTCGAAGTGTGGCTGCCGGCGCAGAACACGTACCGCGAGATCTCGTCGCTGTCGAACTGCGAAGACTTCCAGGCCCGCCGCATGCAGGCCCGCTTCCGTAACGCGAAGGGCAAGCCGGAACTGCTGCACACCTTGAACGGCTCGGGCCTGGCCGTGGGCCGCACGCTCGTGGCCGTGCTGGAGAACTACCAGCAGGCGGACGGCAGCGTCGTCGTGCCGGACGTGCTGCGCCCGTACATGGCCGGGCTCGAGCGCCTGGTGCCGGCGGCTTGAGTAAATAGATCTTCCGTTTTTACCGGAGGCCGTCTATAATGCGGCCTCACGCGAAACGACCGCAAGATGATCGCGCGACCTGGAGAGGTGGCAGAGTGGTCGAATGTACCTGACTCGAAATCAGGCGTACGGGTGACCGTACCGTGGGTTCGAATCCCACCCTCTCCGCCAAACAAACAAGGCCCCATCGGGGCCTTTTTTGTTTGCCGGAGAGAGCAGGGCGCCCGCGCGCCCTGCGAGGTGGGATTCGAAGGGCTGGGCTTGCAAGCCCAGCCCTCTTCGAATCGCCCATCTGCCGTCCGCAAGGCGGACGGCGCCGCGCGCCGCGGGCGCGCGCTGCAAAGCCGAAAGGCACGCACCAGAATCAGCATCGCCTTTACGAGCAGTTCCAGTTCGAAGCCCGGCGAAGCTCGGGCCTCGAACCTCCATCTGCCGTCCGCACCGCAGACAGTCCCGTGCGCTGCGTGGCGCGCGCGCCAAAGCACCCAGACACGCGCCGCAGCCGAAGCCGCCTGCATAACACTGTCGCCAACAACTCTTGAACAATCCGCACACTGATAACACTTCTTTCATCAGCACTACCCATCAGGCATCTGACCTTTCTACTCTGTAATTTTTTTCCAAAAATACAAAGAGGAGATCCATGAGAGTCTTGTCCATGCCGTACGCGCTGTTGCTCGCGGTGCTGCTCACAGGTTGCGGCGGCGCCGGCGGAGGTTCGTCACCGTCGACCGCGGCACCTGTCCAGGCCACGACCCCAGCGACTCCGGCCGCCCCGGCCACCCCGGCACCGGCGACCGCGAGCCCCTACCCGAGCTACAACACGAACCCCGTGTCGCCCGACACGACCGGCATGTCCCACAATGCGCAGCAAATCGCCGCATCGATCCGCATCGGCTGGAACGTCGGCAACACGATGGAAGCAACGGGCGGCGAAACGGGATGGGGCAATCCCCAGGTCTCGAACGCGCTGATCCAGGCCGTCAAGAAGGCCGGTTTCAATGCGATCCGCCTGCCCGTGTCGTGGGACCAGTACGCGGACCAGAAGACGGGCCGGATCAGCGCCGCGTGGCTCGCCCGCGTGAAGCAGGTGGTCCAATATTGCGTCGACAACGATATGTACGTCCTCGTCAATATCCATTGGGACGGCGGCTGGCTCGAAAAGAACGTCACGCCCGACAAGAAGGATGCCGTGAACGCCAAGCAGAAGGCGTACTGGGAACAGATCGCGACGACGCTGCGCGATTTCGACGAGCACGTGATGTTCGCCAGCGCCAACGAACCGGACACGAAGGATGCGACGGGCATGGCCGTCCTGATGAGCTATCACCAGACCTTCGTCGACGCCGTGCGCGCCACCGGCGGCAGGAACGCGTACCGGGTGCTGGTCGTGCAGGGCCCGCAGACCAATATCGACCTGACGGTCAAGCTGATGCCCACGCTGCCGGCCGACAAGGTGCCCGGCCGGCTGATGGCCGAGATCCATTTCTACGACCCGTTCAATTTCGCGCTGATGGACAAGGACGAAACCTGGGGCTACCAGGCGTATTACTGGGGCGCTCCCAATCACTCGACGACGGACACGATCCGCAATCCGACGTGGGGCGAGGAAGCCTACGTCGATGCGCAGTTCGCCAGCCTGAAGACGCGATTCGTCGACAAGGGAATCCCCGTCCTGCTCGGCGAATTCGCCGCCATGCGGCGCACCAACCTGACGGGCGACGCCCTGGCGCTGCACCTCAAGTCGCGCAACTACTACCATACCTACGTCGTCAAGCAGGCCGTCGCCAATGGCGTGGTGCCGTTCTTCTGGGACACGGGCGCGCCGGACGACCAGGCGGGCGGCATCTTCGACCGCGCGACGAACCTGGTGCGGGGCCAGCAGACGCTGGATGCGCTGATGGCGGGCCTGGCGGCGAAATAAGCAGGCGCTTGCGATTATCTTACCCACCGTCTATAATTCGGCCTCACGCGAAACGACCGCAAGATGATCGCGCGACCTGGAGAGGTGGCAGAGTGGTCGAATGTACCTGACTCGAAATCAGGCGTACGGGTGACCGTACCGTGGGTTCGAATCCCACCCTCTCCGCCAAACAAACAAGGCCCCATCGGGGCCTTTTTTGTTTGCCGGAGAGAGCAGGGCGCC